>JAZDFI010000017.1:0-7672 GCA_043808015.1 Candidatus Aenigmatarchaeota archaeon | reverse complement strand
TGGCTGAAATGCTCAAGGGCGGCGTCATAATGGACGTCGTGAGCGTCGAGCAGGCGAGAATCGCCGAGAAGTCAGGCGCAGTCGCCGTCATGGTTCTGGAGCGCGTGCCCGCGGACATACGCAAGGCGGGCGGCGTAGCGCGCATGGCGGACCCGAAGCGCATAAAAGACGTCGCTAGCGCGGTATCGATACCCGTCATGGCGAAGTGCCGCATAGGCCATTTCGCGGAGGCGCAGGTTCTCGAGACGCTCGGGGTCGACTACATTGACGAAAGCGAAGTGCTCACGCCAGCCGATGCCGAAGCGCATATTGACAAGTTCAAATTCAAGACGCCGTTCGTATGCGGCGCGCGCAACCTTGGCGAGGCGCTGCGCAGGATAGCGGAGGGCGCGGCTCTTATCCGCACCAAAGGCGAACCGGGAACGGGCAACATAATCGAAGCGGTCCGCCACATGAAACTCCTGAACTCCGAAATAAAGCGCCTCACTACGCTGAATCATGCTCATCTGCGTGACGAGGCGGCCGCAATGCGCGTGCCTTTCGACCTTGTCAGGATGGTCGCTGAAAAGAAGAAGCTGGTCGTGCCCAATTTCGCCGCCGGCGGCATCGCCACACCATCCGATGCGTCGTTGATGATGCAGCTTGGGGCGGAATCCGTGTTCGTCGGTTCCGGCATATTCAAGTCTTCCGACCCCATGAGACGGGCCAAAGCGATCGTAGATGCGGTGACTTATTTTGACAAGCCCCACGTCGTAGCGAAAGTTTCGATGGGGCTTGGCGAAGCGATGGAAGGCATCGAGATGTCCACGATGAAGAAAAGCGACTTCATGCAGGACAGAAGCCAATAAACAAGACAAAAGGCGACGATTTATGATTATAGGCATACTTGGACTCCAGGGTGATTTCGATGCCCATAGGAAGATGGTGGAGCAGCTCGGAGCCAAAACTCTTCTCGTCAAAACCAGCGAGGATTTGGAAGCGACAGACGGGCTTATCATTCCCGGCGGCGAAAGCACGACCATGACCAGACTGCTTTTCAGGTATAATCTGGTCGGCGCCATAAACAAATTCCACAGGAAAGGGAAGCCGATTTTCGGCACCTGCGCGGGCATGATAGTGCTTTCGAAAAAAATCCTCAACCATCCGGAACAGTTCAGGTTCGGCTTCATCGACATATCGGTCAATCGCAATGCATACGGCCGTCAGATAGACAGTTTCGAGGAAGACATCGCCATCCCATCGCTGGGGAAAGAGCCCTTCCGAGCGGTGTTCATCCGCGCGCCGAAAATCGAAAGCGTGCTCAGCAAGAAAGTCGAGTCGCTGGCAAAGCGTGGCAAGGAGCATATTCTGGCGAGGCAGGGCAGCGTGCTCGTGTGCTCGTTTCATCCCGAACTGACGAAAGATACGAGAGTGCACGAGTATTTCATAAAAATGGTAAAAAAGCGTGACTAAATTTTTACGTTCTTCCTGCTGTTTCTTATGTAGAGCAGCGATGTCGCTATAAGGATAACGCATACCAGAAAGCCTATTATGTGTAAGTAAGGCAGCTCCGGCATGATGAACGGCGCCGCCTGCGCGGTTTCTGCGGCTCTTTCGCCGGCCGTTTTGGCTGCTCCCATGAGCATGCCGCCTGATTCTGTGGCTGCGTCGGACGCTGCGTACATCTGCGATGCGGCCGCGTATGTCCCGAAGGCCGTCATGAAAGAGTTCCTGAACGCGTCCAGCGTCAGCACGATCATGCCCAGGACAGAAACGCCGAGAAGAATCCATACTTTTTTGTCTTCGGGATGTAGCACTGCCTTGCCCTTTTTCGTGAGATCGTAATACTTCCACTTGTGGCCGTCGTCCATCTGGACTATCAGCTCGACTGCGACCATGTTGTCGAGATGCTCTTTCACCGTCGAGACGGACATGTTGAACTGTCTCGCCAGCTCGCTGAGCGTCTTCCTGCGCTGGTCCAGTGATTTCAGGATATCCACGCGCGTTCCGCTAGCGAGCGTCTTGAAGACTTGCCTGTCAAGCGTTATTTTTTCGTCCTGCATGCATAGTCTTTCGCGGCAGCTCTTTAATAGGCTTTCATTTGTTTCGGTAAATGCCTAAACTTGGGAAATTTCACCGAGAAGTTTCATAAAAACCAGTATTGGGATATGTATTTAGCCTGTAAACTCACTAAATATCATATGGCGCAAAGGACTATCGCTATAACAGGCATATCCGGCTATATCGGCCAGAGTTTGCTGAAAAAGCTGGAAAACGACGCCTCTTTTGAAAGCATCATCGGCATGGACGTAAGACCCATGCCGCGCCAGTCGGACAAAGTCAAGTTTTATCAAATGGACGTGAGTAGCGATATCGAAGCTGTGCTCAAGGAAAACAACGTCGATGCAGTCGTCCATTGCGCGTTCGTCGTGAAAATGAACACGTTGTCCCCGAAGAAACAATACAAAATGAGCGTCATTGGCACCAGGAATGTTTTTGAAACGTGCGCGAAACTCGGTATAAATCACATAATATACACGAGCAGCCTCTTCGTATACGAGCCCAATTCCAGCGGGTTGTTTTACGGGGAAGAGTCAGAGCTTATCGGCAATGGCATGCTGAGATATTCCATGAACAAGATAGAGGTTGAAAAATACCTGAGTGATTTTATTAAAAAAAACCCGCAAACGGTTGTCACAAACCTGCGTATCGGCATAGTAATTGGGCCGAATGCAAGCAGCATGGTAAAAAGAGCCCTTTCTGCCGGAATAATATTCATGCACAAAAAAAACGTTCCCAAATTTCAATTCATCCATGAAGACGATATTGCAAGCCTGATAATCACGATGCTCGGCAGGAAAACAAAAGGCACTTTCAACATAACTTCAAAGGACACTGTGAGCTTATCTGAAATAACCAAAATAACCGGGGCTTATCACGCTTATCTCGGGAATGACACACTATGCGCGGTGTCCTACCTTGAAGCGTTCGTGGCTATGATGGCCGCCGGTTTTGGAGCGATAATCAGGCCAAAAATGATAAGGAATTTTAAGACGAACTCCGTATTGATGGATGTGACGAAAATGAAAAAGGAATTGGATTTCAAACCCAAGTACAGCTCCATTGACGCTCTTAAGGAAATGGTCAAATAAGAGAGTGGTGAAGATATGCCTGAAATACCCAAGCCGCCATACGTTTACGAAGCTGATCACGCGTATTCGGTTCACATAGTGAGGACGTCTGAGATACGCAAGCATCTTAACCCGGGTTTCAATATCGTTGGATTTTTTGGATGGACGCTGCTGATAGTTGCCATGATTAAATATGAAAAGGCCGCGAGCGCAAACTCGCAGCATGCCGATTTTGCATACGATGAGCTCATGTTCATTTGCCCGGTGCGGCACCGCCTGAAGCTCGGGCTTACGGCTTTCAGGCTGTTCCTGAACAACAACACCGGAATACTCACGGGCAAAGTTTTTTACGGTTTTCCCAAGAGTTATGCGGCTTTGAAAATTTCCAGCGGCAAAAACAGGTTTTCCATGACATACGGGAATAGAGTCCTGTCCAGCGTCAGGATTTTGAACCGTTGCGATTTCCTGCCGAGAATATTGATGCGCATGTGCGCCAGAATGTTTTTGAGGAAATTTTCAATCCTGCTCATAAAAGACGGTAATTTGGTTTTGGCCAATTTTGAGATGTCTAATTTCAGTCTTAGAATAGGGAGCCGTCAAAAAGCTGATTTCAGGCCATTGACTGAAATCGGGAAGGCTTCTAAGCCGATTTTCACAGTATTGCTGCTGGGTTCGAAGTTTAAGCTGAAAAGGCCGCAAACCGTTAGTAAAGTTTAGGCTCCGACCGGCCCGAAAAACTAATAACCCAGCAAAACATAATCATAACATGAAGATGAATTACAGAAAGCTTGCCATTGCGATAATCATATGCCTGATGGCCGGTTTTGTCGGGTCGATAGCAACGTATCCGAAAATCCCGACATGGTATTCATCGCTGGTTAAACCGTGGTTCGCGCCCCCCAACTGGCTTTTCGGGCCGGCATGGACGACGCTTTACGTGCTCATGGGAATCGCGCTTTATATCGTGTGGCAGAAGGGCCTGAAAACGCAGAACGAGAAATACGCCGTTTACCTGTTCGGCTTCCAGCTCGGCCTGAACGCGCTCTGGTCGTTCCTTTTCTTCGGCCTCGAGTCGCCGTTCTTCGGTCTCATAGGCATAGTGGCCATGTGGTTCGCGATAGTGGCGACCATCTGGGAGTTTTACATGGTTGAGAAGAGAGCGGCTTATCTGCTCGTGCCTTACATAGCGTGGGTCAGCTTCGCGTCACTCCTGAACTATGCCATATGGGCGCTGAACTAGTTCCTTAGAATGACACGCGAACGCCAGGAACGGGTTTTTTAAGCCAAAAAATATCAGATAATCATGAAACGCGCGAAAGCCGCCCGCCGCAAGCGCGCGGCCAGACGCACGCCAAAGCGCGAGTTGCCCCCGAAAATACAAAAGGCGCTGGCATGCAGACCGCAATACAAAAAGAGCAGGAACGAATATACGCTTCTGCTGTGCATTATCGCGCTGGTTCTTGTTTTCATGACTTTCTCAAGATACATGATAAAAACAGACCTGGAAGCAATAATAGCCAACCAGGACTCGGCATGTTTCTCAGACCAGCCGCTGGGTTCGTCTGCGGCTTGGGAGCAGGGCAGCATAGCAGTGACGACCGCTTTTGAAACGCCGGACCCGTGCTATCGAGCGAGCGCAGTAAGCGCGACTCAGCAGGGTAACAGGATAAACGTAAGACTGAAAGTGGAGGCCGGCGGCATATGTGTCCAGTGCTTCGGCTACAGGAGCATCAAGTATTGGATAATGGCGCCTGAGCAGGGCAGCGACCTTGATTTGTATATCGACATAGAAGGTTCAAAACAACATTACGTGTGGCTTCCGCTTCTGAAATGATGCAGGCGCTATTTACGCTGCTTTTGCGAGGTCTACGCGCCGAAAATTAAATACTTGAACTGGCCGGTTATGGCGCGCAGGGATTTCGCCCGGCTTTCAAGGAAGGACGCGTATGCTTTTTTGTTATAGAAGCGCACCTCGTTCTGCTCCAGTATGGCTATAACTTCTCCGGTCTCGTACGGTTTCTGGTCGAGAAGCGTTCCCTGATCCTTGAAAAAATTGTAAAGCATCTTGAGTTCCGGCTGCGTGTAAAATATAACGGCTTTCTTGTCCTGCACTTTAAGCAGTTCTGTAAGGCAACCGCCCTCGGAGCTGCGGAATCTCAGCTTCTCCGCGACCTTGGCCAGAGCGGCGAAATCTATCGTGTACTCCGCATGGCCGAAGACGCCTACGCGCTGAGGCGTCGAAGACGCATGCTCGCACACGAACATCTTTCCCCCGTCGTCCAGCGCAGCGCGCGCCTTCTCGAGGAATTTGACCGCGCCGTAGTTGAAATTCCCCGGTTTTACGAAGGAAAGGCCGTAGAACTTAGCCAGCGCAAGCGCGTCGAAATACGCCTCAGCGTCGCCTTCGCGTATCTGCGGCTTGTATGACGTCATGTTCACGACGGTCGGGAAGTCGGCCAGCACCTCGTTGCAGATGATGAAGTCGAACTTCTCGCTCAGCTTCTCTTTGAGAAAGTCGTTCGTGATGAACGAAAAGCGACCGCCTCTGAAGCGACGCTTCAGGCTGCTGACGGCGTCGTATGAAATGTCGGCAAACGTGTAGTGAAAATCCTTTTCCCCACGCGCGCTTATTATTTCCTGCGCCACGTCCCCCAGCCCCGGCCCGACTTCAAGAATGCGCGGAACGCCGGAAAACGAAGGGATTCCAAGCCTGCTGGCGACGACCCGGCCGTATGGCATTCCCTTTTTCGTGAACCTGCCGGACCTGAAAAGGTGCGAGACCGTGAGCTCGTTGTCCATCAGTTCGCTAGCGCTGCTTACGCACTTATAGTAGTTTTCAGTGTGATTGACGTAAACTTCGGCCATAAGTATTTATCATAGTCCGTATAAAACTATAAATAAGTATGGCCGGCCAACCGAAGACCCAAATGAAAAAGGCATCCAAAGAGGCCATCGAATTGGAACGGCGTTCTGATGAATTTACCATAAAACTTTCCATCGTTGTCGGCAAAAAACCGGTAGCGGTCAAATGCGGCTTCCCGCTTGTTGATGCTTTTCTTAACGGCATAAATTATTTCTTCATCGGCCTCAAGGTCCCGAAAAACAACGCGAAAGACCCGGTAATAGTGAAGAACATGGGCTTCGCTTTCGGCGAGGCGATTCGCAGGCTATGGGACAAGCGCAGGGGCAAGTTTAACGGCATTTCGATACACTCGGAAGGCGAGGCTATGTGCATGTTCGCCATAAACGCGAAACGCCAGCCGGGCGAGGCGAACGTCCAGCTGATGGGCGCGCCTGAAAGGGGATTGAATCCGGACACGCTTTTCTTCTTCTTCGAGGGCTTCGCTGAGGGAATGCAGGCCCAGATCAACGTGACCGTTAACCTGACGAGGGAAAAAAGCCAGATAAAACTCATATCCCAGACGCTCGGCGACTCGCTGAAGCAGATACTCAGGATATGAACGCACGCGCATCAGCGGCTTCTGATGAAATTGCTGACGGACCTGTCGTAAGTCTTTTCCGCGTCTTTCGGGAACAAGCAGCCAGGGAGCTCGCCGTGCTCACGATGGTAAGCGATGCACTCGCAGCACATCCCCTTTCGCGAGCATCCCGGATAAGAACATGTGCAGTGCTTGAGGTTCTCATTGCGGTTCGCGCATTCCTTCATGGCTTCACTTCTTTCTCGCTTTCTTTCCCGTTTTCACGGTTTTCTTCGTCTTAACTGTCCTTTTGACAGGTGTGTTCAGTGCGAGCTTTTTGTCGATTTCCTTAAGGAAAGCTTCGTCTGGGAAGCGGACATCGAGATTCCGGTGGCCGCGCAGGCTCTTGTATTTGTCGTGCTCCAGCGTCAAGAAATAGTCTCTCTTCGACTTCATGTGGTTGATCATAAGTACGATGTCGCCGTGCTCGGTGAGGTTCAGGTCGCTCTGTTTTCTGCCGTAGACCATGTGCCTGAGGCGGTCGTATATCTTTTCCTCGGTCGCATTGAGCTTCCCCAGGTCGCGGTTCAGGTTCTGGGCGTGGTAAAGCGTCAGTTTGCCCTCGTCGTTGAGTTTCTTCAGCTTGTCGATGACCGGATGCCGGTCGTAGATTATCATGGCCGAATGATCAAGCGTTATCTTAACCATACTCTCACCTTCCGTCGCGGCTTCTAGCTTCTATATTATATGGAAACAAGTTTTTTAATCGTTGACTGGCCGTTTTAATTGTTTTTCCTGTATTGTTTGGCCTTTATGCGCATCGCGTCTTCCGCGCTGGTTCGCACGAACGCCTCGCTTTCCCTGCTGCGCCTCTTGAGAAAATGATATCCCACCAGCGTGGCCGCCCCAAGCCAGCAGGCCGATCCGACCGAAACCAGCAGCAATTCCATCATATTCATTCCTTTTGGCCACGGAAACATTTAAATCTTGAGCTCATCTTTTTAAGATGCACGCAAAAACGCGCGAAACGTTTTTGGCCGCTTTTGTTCTGGTTCTCGTCGTGTCGCTCAGCGGCTGCATCTCCGGACAGTTTGCAGGCAACAACGTGAATTCTGCGAAAGCCGGGGAAACCAAGGTCGTCAC
>JAZDFI010000016.1:0-29049 GCA_043808015.1 Candidatus Aenigmatarchaeota archaeon | reverse complement strand
CTTCATCTTCGCCGACAGCAGCTTGTATGTCAGCGAGCCTGCGAATACCGCGGCCGATGAAAGCATTATGACTTTCGGCTCGAGCCCTACAACCACCCCGGCTGCAGACAGCTCTATCGCTTTCATTACCCCGTCTTCCAGGGCCTTCAACAGAAGCCCCTTCTCCCGAATGTTTTTTTGCGCCATACTTCCCGAAACCCGTGTGTTTTTTGCGTCTCATGCTTTCTCCTTAGATATCGTATTGAGCACAATCATGCCTACGGCCGTGACTTTCGCCGGTTTCCCGTAGCCGTTCGTTATAAGACCCACTTCCTTGAGCGAGTTGATGTTCATCCATACAGTCGACTTGGGGCAGCACAGCTGCTGCGATATTTCATCTACTGCCGACGTAATCGTTCTGGAGCCGTGCTGCTCGTCCAGCGCCTTCAGAATCTCGATTTTCCTCTGGTTAAGCATTTTGCTCGACAGTTTGACAACGGCGTCGAGAACCTCGTTCACGCTTATGTCGCCACAGTCCTCTTTCAGCCCGGAAGTGTAATTAAAAATCATCCCAAACACCCTCGTTTTGAAGGAATTCGATTTAGAAATGGGATGAAATTTTAGCACTTAAGCCAAAACTTCATCAAATGCGAATACCTGAAATCGGCCATACCCTGGGCTGAAAGAATCGAAAATTCATTTCCGAGTATGGTCGATGTTTGCATAATATTTTATTGCGGGCCATGTTTTATAAACGCGGTGTGCAGCATTTTCTGGAGTAGGCCCGCGACTCAACATATTTAACGGGAACCCCGAATTATTAAGCATGAAAAAACCCGCCGGGAAAAAACGGCCGAAGCGGACGAAACATGTCGAACTTGTAAAACCGGACAAGCAGCCGGAGTTCAGGGATGTGTTCATCGAGAGCCGCGCTTTCAAGACCCTCATCACTTCGGCGATAGAGGTCTACAACCGCGAAACCAACGGCGTCATACTAGGCGCGAACACCATCAAGGCGATAAAGGACGAGCGGAAGAAAGTGGTCACGATAAAGGAAGTGTATCCGTTCCAGACAGAAGAGCGGAAACCATCGGAAGTCGTCCACGGCAACGTCGCCGCATTCAAGCGGGTGGTGCGCACCATCGACTCGTTCGACGCGGAAATCATAGGCGGTTATCATTCTCATCCATTTCCTTACTTCAAGGTCAGGCTATCGAAGGGCGATTTTATTTCTATAAAAGAGGATATAGATGCCATGATGAAGATAGGCCACAAGCGCGTCGCCAACGAATGGCTTGAAATCCTTCTCTCTATAAAAAGAAAGGAATACGCCAAGCCCAGCGGGCGCGAGTGGTATATCTGCGACTACATGAAGAAGCTGCGCTGCTACTTGAGGACGCAAAAAAGGGTCGGCTGGGACATACTGGTATCGGCATACTGGGTCTATCCCAAGAGGCAGGACCCTGAAAAGGTGAAGCCGCTCACGTGGGAAATGGGCGCGAAAGAAGCCGCGGTCTTCGTGCCGTGGAACCTCGATTAGTCTGGTGATGTTATGGAATATGCTATTGAAGCGTCGAATTTGACGAAGAAATTTGGCACGCTGAAAGCCGTCGATGGTTTGTCGCTCTCGATCAAAAAGGGCGAGCTGTTCGGCCTGCTGGGACCGAATGGCTCAGGCAAAACGACAACTATAAAATTGCTTACCGGCCAGCTGAAGCCGCTCGATGGCGATGCAAGAGTAATGAATGTGGACGTCCTGAAAAACCCCATACGGGTAAAGGAGCTTGTAGGCATAATCCCGGAGCAGGAGACGCCGCCCAGCTTCCTGACTGCGGAAGAGTATCTGAATTTCGTGTGCAAAATAAGGAAAATCGAAAACGCGGAAAAAAGATGCGAAAACTGGCTGAAATTCCTGGAATTCGTGGACCAGAAAGACGCCCTGTGCAAAGACCTGTCCAGGGGAACGCGACAGAAGCTCATGTTCGCCCAGGCTTTCATCCACGAGCCGAAGCTCGCCTTCATCGACGAGCCGCTCATAAACCTTGACCCGGTGATACAGAGGAAGGTAAAGGACTTTCTCCAGGATTTCGTGAAAAAGGGCGGGACGATATTCTTCTCCACGCACGTGCTTGAGATAGCCGAGGAGATATGCACCAGAATAGCCATAATAGACAAGGGCAGGATCATTTACGAAGGCCGGATAAAGGACCTTAAAAGAAAAAAACAGCATCTTGAAGGATTGTTTTTGAAAATGGTGAAAGAGGCTTGAATGTTCGAACTGCTGAAGAGCATGATGAAGGAGGAGTGGCGCTCGCATTCGACTATGTTCGGGAGCATGATGTTCGCTCTCTTCCCCGTAATGATTGCCATCTTCTCGTTCGCAGGCTCGCTATTCCTGCCGCTTTTCACGACCATACTGGCGGCTGACAAAATCGCCCTGCTGGCTCATTATACTTTTGTCGTCTTCGGTCTGAGCGTCGGAGCTTTCGGCTTGTATGGAAGGGAAATCATTAACAGGCGCTTCGGCCAGGCCAGCCTGATAGCGTATTCGTCAAGAAGCCTGCCCGTATCCGAAAGGACGATATTCATGAACTTCTTCGTAAAGGATGTCATCTACTATTTCTCATTCTGGATATTGCCGTTCATGGCCGGCCTCGCTTTCGCGCTGCCTTTCATGGTCTTCAGCCTCGATTACCTGCTTGTTTTCTCGACCCTTTCGCTGTCGTTTCTCATCGGCCTCTCAGGCATGTTCCTGCTCTCCACGCTTTATGCGCACTCCAGCCGGATTCTATCCAGTCTTCTGGTCGTAACCGGGGTTCCGTTAATCTTTCTGGGCTTCTATTTCGGCGTTGACCTGCTGGGCTCGCTGCCCTCATTCTCATTTTTCGTCACGCATTCATGGGAAGACCTCGCGTTTGCATTGTTTCTGATAGTCGTCCCTTCTTCCGCGTCGCTGGCCTTCCCGAAAATGGACTATCCGGAGAAGAAACGACTTTACATAAACTCGCTGGCAGGTCTTTCGAAAAAACTTGATTTTTTGGGGAACCCGCACTTCATATCCAAGGACTTCATCGACATGCAGAGAAGCGAGGGCGGCCTTGGAAAAATACTGTTCGCCTTCATATTTCCCGTGGCATTCATCTGGGTGTTACTATTCGTGTTCCTGAAGTTCGTGCCCATCGCCGATTTCCTGCTGGTGTTCTCGATTCTCATGGGCGTGCTCGCGTCGTCGATATACGAATGGCTCACGGAATTCGATATCTTCACATCGTACGTTTTCCTGCCGGTTAAAGTTTCGACCCTGATCAAAAGCAAGATAAAAGGCTATGCAATCATCAACATCGTCCCGCTTTCAATCCTGTTTTTAACGGCGGCGTGGCTTAACCAGTTCCAGGATTTAATATTCGCCGTGGCAGCATTCATCTCGATTTCCTCTTTCACGCTGTCCATCAAAATATACCTGACGGGGCTCTTTCCAAACATCCTCCTTTACAATGCAAAGATATTCGTCATGTTTTTGCTGGCCGCCTCGCCGGTGCTGCTGCCCATGATAATCCTCTCCATAATCAATCCCCTTTATCTGCTCGCCAGCCCTGTTTTGATGGTGCTGGCGTTATACATCATAAAGAAAAGTTTTGCGAAGTGGGACAGCAAGGAAAGCGTTTACTTCTAGAAATTATTGTTCTGAACTAGCGCGTCACTTCGAGCTTGTTGACCATCCCTAGCAGTTCTTTCGCCTTCGCGTTATTCTCGAAGTGCTGTCTGACCGGCTCGAGCAGCTCGTTCAGGCGAGACGTCACTCCCGCTTTCAAATCCATGGGATGGATTTTGCCTTCCGCGTACGCTTTTTCAAGTTCTACGTAGCTTTCGAAAGACACGTCGCCTCCGAACTTATCAGGCCGCTTGATATCGAATGTCTTGAACTTCTCGAAGATTATGAACTTGCAGTATTCGAGTACAGGGTTTTCCGCGACCTGCTTCTCCGGGCAGTAAGCCTTGGAAATCTTGCGCTTGACTTCGTCAGGCGAATCTGTCATGAATATCGCGGAGTCGGGTTTCGATTTCGACATCTTCATGTCTATTATCCTTTCCATCTTTTCGTTTTCGCCGGTCGACGGCGCGAGCAGCCCCATCATCATATGGTGAGAGACTATGACCGGCTTCCAGTAGCCGAGCTTCGGGCCGATCTCGCGCGCTAGAACATTGACCTTGCGCTGGTCAAGACCAAGCTGGCATATGTCCGCCTTAAGGTGAAAAATGTCCGCGGCCTGCATGCACGGGTAGAGAATCTGCGACGCCTGCTGCACATCCGCATCCTTACGGCCCATTATCTGGCCGCAACGCACGATGCGAGCGACGGTCGTGTTGCGAGCGACCTGCATGACCTTCTTCCAGTAGTCGTCGTCTTTCACCAGTTCTGATGACCATACGAACTCGACGTTCTCGAGATCCATGCCGCAGGCTCTCCACACTTCGATGAGGTATTTGCCTACAGATTGTATGCTATCGAGATTGCCGCCCATCTTGTTGTTAGCCCAGCCATGCCAGTCGGCGACAAACATCTTGAACTTGCAGCCGGCGGCTGTCATTTTGTTAATATTAATCGCACGGAGCAGGCCCTGCGCTATGTGGACGTGCCCGCTCGGCTCGAAGCCGTCGTAAGCTATCGGACGTTTCTTTTCAGCGAGCAGCGCCTTCAGCTCTTCTGAAGTGACGATTTCTCCGCCCTCGCCTACCTGCGAAACCAACTCGAAGCGCTTTTCGACATCCATATGCAGTCACTTAATACTTTGTTTGCTTAGTTAATATTTTTGGACCCGATTTGAAATTGTATAAAAGTGTTGTGCCGGCCAAAATAACCAGGCCTAAATAAAATACGAATAGAAGTCGTCGCTGCTGTCGCTGACCGGGAATGCTCTTTTTCTGGACAGCGAGTTTTTGCTCATGAAACAACCATGCATCGCAGCTATTTAAGCGCGCCGCGCAGGAAAAACCGTGGCAAAACCGGTTTATTAAAATCGCCAGTGCAATAATTTATCATGGGTCCGTGGGAGAGCGCTATCGACTTTTTGTACAAGGCCGGGTTTTTCGCGCTGCTGACCGCTCTGCTGGTTTTCACTCTGCTTTATTTCCTGCTGTTCAACTGGATAAAGAAGGCTCGGAAGCGCGAGCCCAAGAAATATGAGAAAGTGATATTCGTCGTGGTATCGGTTCTTGCCGCGTCGCTGATATTCATATTCTCGGTGGGCGAAGCCGCGGCTATCGTGACGACTTACGTCATGGCTGCGATATTCCTTGTCGTGATGTTCTTCTTCGTCATGATACTAATGCTGTCGTTCTTCGGCAAGCCGACGTGGAAATTCTGGAAAGTCGCCCCGGGATGAAGATTTTATAAACCGCATGGCCAATTGTGTTGTATGAACAGCGTAAAGGACTATAATCTAGAAGCCGCGGATATCGGCAGGCTCGTGAAGCAGATGCGCTCCGCCGGCTTCCAGGCCACGCACCTTGCAGAGGGAGTCGAAATAATCAGGCTCATGCGCAAGGAAAAAGCGACGATATTCCTGACATTCACGGCCAACATGGCCGCCAGCGGGCTTCGCAGTCTGTTCGCGCGGCTATGCGAGAAGCGGTTAGTCGATGTCATAATCACCACAGGAGGCGCGATAGAGCACGATTTCATCCGCTCGTATCGACCGTACCTGCTCGGCGACTTCAACATGGACGACGCGCAGCTGCATAAAAAGGGGATGAACAGGATAGGCAATATCATAGTCCCGACTGAGCGATACGTGTTTCTCGAGAAGAAGCTCCAGCCCATGTTCGCGAAAATGTACAAGCACGGGAAATCGACGAGCCCGAGCGAGATAGCACGGCGCCTGGGAACCATGACTAACGACAGGAACTCGTTCCTTTACTGGGCGGCCAAAAACAACATCCCGGTCTTCTCGCCGGGCATCACGGACTCAGCGATCGGGCTCCAGACGTTCTTCTTCAAGCAGGACCATCCCGATTTCGCGATAGACGTGACCGGCGACATGAAAGATCTCGCTGGTATAACGCTCAACGCGGAGAAGACGGGCGGCATAATACTCGGAGGCGGAATTTCGAAGCACCATGCGCTCGGAGCGAACCTGGTGCGCGGCGGACTCGACTACGCTGTTTATGTCACGACGTCGTCTCCCTGGGACGGCTCGCTTTCCGGAGCGAGAACCAACGAAGCGATATCGTGGGGTAAGATAAAGAGCGGGAAAAAAATCAAGAATCATGTAACCATCGATGGTGACGCGACGATAATTTTCCCGCTGCTGATTCACGAGTTGATTTGATCGGACCTGGTTGTTTGTATGCTGACTATTCTGCTCGCGGCGTTCGCTGCGGGATTTCTGACGAAGTTCACCGACCTGATAGTAGACAAGGACATAAAGGCAGACAAGCGCATCGCTTACGTTACGGGAGCGTTGTACGGCCTGGCCATCGCATACGTGATGACAAGCGAGCCGGCGCTAGCTCCGCTGGGGGTTGCCCTGACGCTTGCCGTCATTATCACGCGCAAGATAGACCGGCTTCCTCATACGCTAGGGATTGCCGCGCTGGCCGCAGGCCTGGTCGCGATGGGCTTCCGCGGCGCGGACGTTTTGCAAGTAGCGGTATTCCTGCTCGCCGGCATCGGCGATGAGATAGGCAACAGCCTTGCGGACAGGGGAAAAATCAAAGGCGTACCAGCGAAGCTGCTCAAGTCGAGGCTCATGCTCATCGAGCCCGCGGCTTTCGCCGTCTCGCTCCTGACAGGCCAGTGGATAATCTTCGCTGGTATCGTATGCTTCGACGCTGCTTACCAGCTGACGACCAGAATCGCGAAGAAACGAAAAGGACGGGCAGCTTAAATAGACGCGCGCACATTTAACTAAATTCAGCCAATTATTATCTATTGCGCTTCGAATGATGTGTTTTGCATGATTGATATACGTTTCCTCGGTGGTTGCAGGGAAGTAGGCAGGATGGGCATGCTCGTCGATACGGGAGCCGAAAAATTCCTGTGGGAATACGGCATAAACGTGGAGAACTTGGGCAAGCCCATAAAGCCGGAGATAAACTTCGACGGCGTTTTCGTCTCGCACGCGCATCTCGACCACTCAGGCCTCCTTCCTCAGGTCTACAGGGAGGGATACGAGGGCATGCTATACTGCGACCCGACCACTCTCGATTTGCTCTCGATACTGCTCCGCGACTCGCTGAAGATACAGAAGAGCGAATGCAACGACCTCGACTTTTTCATGGAAGACATAAAGCACCTCGAACGGAATGCATCGTTTCTCAAGAGCGGCGAGACGCAGGACTTTACCCTATCGAATGTCAGCTTCCACAACGCCGGCCACATTCCGGGGAGCATGACGACTCTTCTCGAGAGCCGGGGAAAGCGCGTCCTCTTCACGGGCGACATAAAGTTCGGCGGCACGCAGCTCATGAACGGCGCGGACACCGACTTTCACGACATAGACGTCCTCATCTCGGAATCAACTTACTCGTACACGAACCATCCTGACAGGACCGTCATAGAGAACGGTCTGAGGAAGACTGTGCAGAGGACCATATACGGCGGCGGCGTGTGCCTGATACCGGCGTTCGCTGTCGGCAGGACCCAGGAGATACTGCTCAACATCGCCGATCTCGGCGTCCCGATATACCTGGACGGCATGGGCGTGCGCGCGACTGAAGCGATACTGCGCCACGCGAAAAGCGTAAAGGATTACAAGAAGCTGAGCAACGCGTTCTCGCGCGCCCACAAGGTGACGCGCGCCAGCGAGCGCGACAGGATAATAGAGAAGCCTTGCGCCATAATCACGACGGCCGGCATGCTTAACGGAGGACCTATACTGAGCTATCTTTCGAGACTGCACGGCAGGGAGGACTGCTCGCTCGTCATGACCGGATACCAGGTGCCCGGCACAGGCGGAAGGAATCTCATGGAAACCGGCAGGTTCGTGAGCGGCGAAATCGACGTGAAGCCGAGGATGCGCATAGAGTTCCTTGACTTCTCGGCTCACACGGACCACGACCATCTTATCGAGTTCTACAAAAAGGTGAGGCCGAAGAAAATCGTCCTCGTGCACGGAGAAAAGACCGAGGAGTTCGCGAAAGAGCTGAACGGCATGGGCTTCAACGCGGTCGCTCCGAAGAACGGCGACACGCTCAGGATAGACTAGATTTCACACAAAAACGCAAAAGCTTCTTTTATTCCAAGCCACAAAGTATTAAGCATGATTGTAATTCCGGGCGAATACGGCAGCGGGTCGGGAACGATAGTCCGGCTCGCGACCGCGTTTTCTGCGCTTACCGGAAAGCCGATAAAAATAACCGACATACGCGCGAAGCGCCCCAACCCCGGCCTCCGCCACCAGCATCTCGAAACGTTGAGGGCGATAGCGAAGCTGAGCGGTGCGAAACTGAAGGGTGATGAAGTCGGCTCAAAGGAAATAGAGTTCACGCCGAAAAAAATAAAGAGCGGAACTATCGACGTAGCGATTGAAACCGCCGGCTCAATAGGCCTGCTTACTTATGCCGTCATGATTCCCGCCATTTGCGCTTCCGGAAAAACGATTCTCAGGATAAAGGGCGGCTCGACTGCGAGCCTCTGGGCACCGCCGGTCTACTACATGGAAAACGTTTTGCTGCCGACGCTCGCGAAGATGGGCATCGAAGCGAAATTCACCATAAACAAGCACGGCTTCTTCCCGAAAGGCGGCGCCGATGTCGTGTTCGAGATAAGCCCCGCTAAGAAAATCGCACCCATAGTCATGAAGGACGCCGGTGACGTGGAAACCATAACAGGCCTTTCCATCGCTTCGAATGACCTGAAATCCAGGAACGTAGCCGAACGGCAAATAGCGGGATACCGCAGGATAATAAGGAAAGAGAAAGGCGTCGAGATAAAGCCGTCTTATGTCAGCGCCGCTTCGACTGGCTCGGCTTTCGTCGTCTGGGCCAGGACAACGACCGGATGCATTCTATCAGGAGACCACGTCGGCGAGGAGAAGAAGCCCGCCGAAGTCGCCGGGGAAGAAGCGGCATTCAAACTGAAAGAAGAAATTGATTACGGCTCTACCGTTGGCTTCCAGCTCGCGGACCAGCTCATTCCCTTCATGGCGCTCGCCTGCGGCAAATCAGAAATACTCGTGCCGGAGCTTACCGAGCACGTGAAGACGAACATATGGCTTTGCGAAAAGTTCCTCGGCTCTAAATTCGTAACCAAAGAAAACGGCGAGCATTTCAGGGTTTCCTGTTCCGGCCGCGCGTCAAAATGAAAATAACCGCGGCTAGCGCCAGCGTCACGGTAAAGCTTTCTACGGCCAGAATGTTTTTGTATGTGTCCGGCACCCTGGTCAAAGTGCCGAGGAAATAATCGAAAAAATTGTTCACCAGCAGTACCGCCAGCACCAGAAGCGCGTGTTTTATTTTCGGGCGCAGCTGAGGAACGAGCGCTACGCCTTCGACGACCATGCCGAGGTGCAGGAAGACGTTGATTATGCCTATGACCGGGTCGAGCGGGTCCGGCGAAGTCACGTAATTATTCCAGTAAAGCGCTATAGCAGCGACTGTCCAGAGGCCGTATTCGATGAGATACGCCCCGGTAAGGCATTTCAAAATTTCTGGTACTTTTCTCCGGAAAAAGAAAAGCGCACATACTATCGCGATCATGAGCACTGAAAGAGGCGAGTCGATTATTATTATCCATAGCGCAGGCGACGAGTCCATGAGCTGCGGCCAGTAAAAATACAACCCGACGAAAAAGCCGAGGACGTTGGCGAAAATCAGGAACGCTAGCACGCGCCTGTCGCTGAATACCAGCTCTGAAAAACGTGAAAGCTTAAGCATCATTTCTTACCTATGTCCTTTATTGGGACGCCGCCGACCATCGCGCCGGGGGGAACGCTCCTGTTGACCAGCGAATAAGCAGCGACCTTTGCGTTATCGCCTATCTCGACGCCAGCGAGAATCATGGTGAGCGAGCCGACGAGGACATTGTTCCCTATCTTAACGCGGCCCTTCTTGTACTGGTTGTGGTGGAACTCGTGCGTCACGATAGTCGTGAAAGAGCCTATGGTGCAATTGTCACCTATCTCTATCATCTCGGGGAAGAATATGTCGAAGTTCGTGCCGTATATGCGCACGTTCTTTCCGATTTTGATGCCCGTCCTCCTGTAAAGCCTGTTCTTGAGCCTGATGTCGGGCATGTACTTGCACGCGGTTATTATTATGAAGTTGCGGAGAACACGAAAGGGATTGCGTATCTTGCCCCACTCGCTCAGCGACAATCCCTCTTCAGGGAAGCGGAAGCATGAAATCATTCTTTTCTTGTATTTGTCCTCTTCTGCCATAACACTTAATCCTTGGAGTTTCAGAACTCGAAATAAACGCTGAGATTATCGCTTTTTCCGCAACGCGGGCATGCGCTGGCGGGCTTGAAAACTATGCCGCACTTGTTGCACATCCTCTTCTCGACCAGCGCTTTTTCCCGGCTCATGAAAACAATCCTTTATTTCTTTGCGCGACGGCTTAAAAAATCATGCCTCGTCCTTGATGACTTTTAGAGCTAGCGACGGGAGGTCGATTGAAATTATTTTGGCGTTGCCTGGATTGACACAGAGCGTGCGCCCTATCTTCTGCTTCATGGCTTTCGAGACTGCGGGCGATTCGTGGATGTGACCGTGCAACGCTAGCGCCGGTTGCGAATCTTCGATGAACCTGCGTATGGCTTCGCTCCCTTTATGTTCGCCGTTGTGGAGGACGTCGAGTTTCGTGCCGAACGGCGGCGCGTGGAAGGCGAATATCATCTTCTCCATGTCTAGCCTGGCCGACATCGCCTTCAGTTCTGCGTATATTTCCTCTTCAGTCTTCTCCCAATCCTTCAGCAGGAACGGTGTGGGATTTATGTAAGGGTAGCCTGCGATGGTCCATCCTTTATGCCTGTAGGATTTCCTGTGAAGCAGCATCGCAGCCCTCAACTTCCCGGCCTTTTTCAATAATTTGAAATTAGCCTCGAAGTCGTCGTTGCCCATCATGATGAAGACGGGCTTTTTCACGGTCTTTTTGAACTCGATGAGGCGGGGCACCAGGTAGAATTTGAGAAAGAACGCCTGGCCGCTCGGGTTGACGCCGGACGTGATGTCGCCGCCGATTATGATAGCTTCGACGTCGCTCGCTTTAGCCAGCTCGAACACGCGCTCGTATACCTTGACGGTCCCATGGACGTCCGTCACGTAGAGAATTTTCGTCATAGAATCACAACTGAGATATTAGTGGACTCGTCGGGATTTGAACCCGAGGCCTCTTGGATGCGAACCAAGCGCTCTTTAGTGCAATTTCTTGCTCAAGCTTCTTTCGTAAAGAAGCTTGTACCACTGAGCTACGAGCCCATGTCAAACATTATCTTATTATTCAGTATATATAACTTAAATCATGCCCGTTTTCGTAGTCCACGAGCATGACGCTTCGCATCTGCACTGGGACCTGCGCCTGGAGATGGACGGCGTGCTCAAGTCATGGGCAGTCCCGAAGGAGCCGCCGCTCGAAGCTGGCGTCAAGAGACTAGCGATACAGGTCGAGGACCATGCACTGGCGTATGGCAAATTCGAGGGCGAAATCAGGGAAGGATATGGCAAGGGCACAGTAAAAATCTGGGACAGCGGGACGTATGAAATCATAGACCGTAAGCCTGAAAAAACCGTTTTCAAAATGAACGGCAAGAGAATGCGCGGGGAATACGTGCTACTGAAATTCAAAAAAGCCGGCGAAAAGGAATGGCTGCTTTTCAAAAAAGAATAGTTCGCTTCGCACAATCCTATTTTAACCAGAACGACAAAATATTTTCTTATGATTGACATTTACACGTTCGTCGAGGTTGTCTGGATTCTCTGGCCGGCTTACGGGGCGAACGGCCTGTGCATGCTCGCTCGCGGCAAGCGGGCGATAGACGGCGGGCGAATGTGGAGAAGCAAGCAGATATTCGGCCCGGGCAAGACGTGGGAAGGATTATTGTTTGGCGTTTTCATCGGAGCGCTCGTCGGAACGATACAGATGCTCGCTTACCCATTCCTGCCGTGGGAGCTTTCTCCAGTCGCGCTTTCACTGGTTCCCATGAGTCCGCTCATTGGCGCGCTCATAGGATTGGGCGCGCTGCTAGGCGACATAGGCGGCTCTTTCATAAAGAGGCGCCTGAACATCGCGCGAGGCAAGCCAGCTCCGATACTTGACCAGCTCGACTTCATTGCAGGAATGCTGATTATTCTGGCGCTAGTATATCCGCTGAAATGGGAATGGGTCGTAATTCTGGTAGTAATGACGCCGGTCTTCCACCTGCTGGCGAACAGGATAGCCTATATGCTGAAGCTCAAGAACGTGCCTTACTGATTTTATTAATTAAAACCTGAAAATAATATTGTTCTTTATGCAGGGGAAGTTCATCGTATTCGAGGGGATTGACAAGTCGGGCAAGCACACGCAGTCGCGCATGCTCTTCGAATACCTGCGCAGACGCGGGGAGCGGGTGATGTACACCGAAGAGCCAACCGCTGACAACGTCGCGGGCCGCGCTATAAAGGACTGGCTCGCCGGCAAGTTCGAAATAAAGAGCGGCGAGGCGATAACGCTGCTTTACACGGCCGACCGATACGAGCACCTGAAGACGACGATTCTGCCGTCGCTGGCGAAAGGAATGACCGTGATTTCGGACCGCTACTTCTACTCGACCATCGCTTACGAATCCGCGATTTTCAACGTCGAAGAGAAATGGATACGCGAGCTGCACGAGAAGGCGAGACGACCTGATGTAGTGATATTCATCGACATCGACCCGGAAATCTCGCTGAAGAGACGGCGCGCTCGGCCGGACGACAGGCTGGAGAAGGTCGAGCTGCTCGCGAAAGTCAGGGAAGCGTACAAACGAATGTCGGGCGAAGAACGTTTTTTCACGGTGGATGGCAACCGGACGAAAGAGGACGTTTTTGCCGACGTGAAAAAAATCATAGACAGAATTTTCGTCTGAAACGATTTCTTTCATGCATTTTTTCAGAAGGATTTATATTCCCAAAAATGATACTATAATATGGGCGCCGAAAATACGGAAAAAATTGAAATCGGCGTCAGCCCAAGCAACGGCGCTAACGGCAAGGAAAAATTCGACTACCGCGGCTTCTGTGCGGCGCTTTACGATGACGGCGTCACCAAAAAGAGCGAATCCAACAACGTCGCGGATTTCTTCCAGATGATTTCCAAGGCGGAAGTCGCCTGGATAGACTACGTGGTCGACGACTTCGAAAACGAGAGCCTGAAGATCGCCCAGTCGCTGGGTTTCAGCGAGCTGCTCGCGAAAAACATGCTAAAATGCACAGGCAGCGGATACGAAGACTTCCTGAACGAAGTCGGCATCCTTCTGCCTGCGATGCGCGTCTCGGGCTTCGAAGTGAATCTCGACCCTCTGCTCATCCTCATCAAGAAAAACGCCATAGTCACGATACACACGAGGGAGACGAAGCGCTTCTTCCGCGTAAGGCGGTACGCAGAGACGCTCCTCCGCAAGTTCCCGAAAAAGACGGAACAGAACGACAAGATAACCCTTCTTCTGGCAAGGATAATAGACGAGAACAACGCCCGCAACTTCGACCACCTGAGAGAGATAGAAGAACAGGGCGATAAGATGAGCCAGGACCTTTCCGACCCCAAGACGCCGAGACAAGTGCTCGGGCCGAAAATCTACCAGATGAAGCATGCTCTCATCGTCTATCTCGGCGGGTTGTGGTCGACCGTCGATGCGCTCAATTCGATTCGCTACGGCGACGCGGACCTGCTCACGGACGACGACAGGGTACTGGGCAGGATCAGCGGCCTGCTCGGCGAAGTCCACTCACAAATCGGCCTGGCGGAACACTTAAGCGAAGTGCTGGCCAGCGGCCTCGAAGTCTTGCAATCGATATACAACAACCAGCTGCAGGTTCTCAACAACCGCCTGGCCATGCTCGCGGCCTACCTGGCCATAATAAGCACGGCGCTGCTCGTGCCCAACACTATAGCCACGATCGCCGGCAATGAAATGTTCGGCTTCACGAGCGGCGACATAACGTGGTATCTTACCATGCTGGTCATTTCTGCCGTCTTAGGCACGATTGCTACATGGGCTATACTTAAGAAATCGGGGCTGCTTCCCAGCAAGCCGGAATAAGACGAAAGCGATAAATACACCGTTTGCTAAGATTAGGTTGTCTGAAACGTATGTTCTCCAAGATTTTCATCGCGTGGAAGAGGGATTACGGCGAGCAAATCGTCCTTAGGGTGTGCTCCATGCTGCGCGAAGCGGGCGTGCCATACGCGTTTCACGAGCCGGAAGACTGCGATTTCGCGATAACGGTCGGAGGCGACGGCACTGTCCTCATGTTCCAGTCGTCCCTGGAATGCCCGATACTCGGCATAAATCCCGGGAAATCCGTGGGGTACTACACGACAGCGAATGCCAAGGACTTCGAGGCCAAGCTGAAAAGGCTGCTGAACGGGAAAGAGGGCAAGGACTATTTCGTAAGGGAATACACCAGGATAGAGGCGATGCTGAACAGGAAGCTGCTGCCTTTCAAAGCGCTCAACGAGGTTCTCGTTTCACCCATATTCGTCAGGCGGATGCTGAACTCCAGCCTGGAAACAGGCGGCAGGAAGTCGTTCGAAAGGAACTCGGGCATACTGGTTTACACGCCGAGCGGCTCCAACGCTTACGCCAAATCAGCCGGCGCCAAGCCGCTTAGCATGAATGGCCATTTTGGAGTGGCTGCAATCGCTCCGTACGCCGGGAGACTGAAGAAGAACATCGTCCTGGACAGGGGCCATGCCATGATAACATGCCTTAATGACGAGTGCGAAGTCTGCTTCGACGGCCAGGAAGACCAGATCACCCGCATAAAGGAGAATGACGTCGTCTTCGTGAGGAAGAGCGACAGGCCTGCCAAAATCGTATTTTTCTCTAAAAAGAAAGCGTGAAGCGCCGGAAAACAATGGCGCTTTCGAGATGTAATCAATATCTTCTGCCGCGGCTTTCGCTTCTGCTGTGACCTGACGGGCTGCGGTAGCCGCCACGGCTTCCGCCGCGATGACCGCCTTCCTGGCCGCCGCGACCGTATCCACTGCCGCGTTGACCGTAGCGCTGGCCCTGGTGGCCTTCCCTGCGCTCGCGGCCCGCGTGCGGGTTGAACGGGATCCTTCTGAACTCTGGTCTTTCGCCAGCAACGATGTTCATCTCCGGGTTTTCGCGGAGAATGCGACGGAAGTTGTCGTAGTCGCCATCGGACAGTATCGTTATCGCGAGGCCTGATTTGCCTGCGCGCGCGGTCCTGCCGACCCTGTGTATGTAGTCGTCTCGTTTCTCAGGAACGTCGTAGTTGAACACGTGCGTTATGCCCTTTATGTCCAGCCCTCTGGATGCGACGTCCGTCGCCACGAGCACGTGCACCTCGCCTGCGTGCGTCGCGCCTATTATGCGCTCGCGCTTGTTCTGCTCGAGGCCGCCGTGTATCACTTTGGCGTCGATGCCCTGTATCTCCAGGTTCTTCGCTACCGCATCCGCGGTGTGACGTCGCCCGCAGAACACGAGAGCGAGCTTCGGCTTCTCGTGCTGCAAAAGATGCACGAATAACGAGAACTTCTCGTTCTCCTGCACATCGTAGTAGACCTGGTGGAGAAGCTCCGGCTTTACGTGACGTTCGGTCTCGATGCTGACCGGTTTCTCCATGTAGCGCTGGCTTATGCGGAAGACCGGACCGGGCATGGTTGCGCTGAAAAGCATCGTTTGTCGCTGTCGCGACGTGTGGCGGATTATGCGCTCGACGTCGTCGATGAAACCCATGTCAAGCATGCGGTCCGCTTCGTCTAAGACTAGGTAATGCACGTGCGTCAGGTTTATCGTCCTGCGCTCGAGATGATCCAGTATCCTGCCTGGCGTTCCTACGACGATGCTCGCTGTTTTAAGCGCCTGTATCTGCGACTCTATGGGCACTCCGCCGTAGACGCTCGCGACCTCGGCCATCCTGTAGTCGGTCAGCTTGACGAACTCCTTCATTATCTGGTTCGCCAGCTCCCTTGTCGGCGTTACGACAAGCGCTTGCACGCCCTTGCCATGCTCCACCTTTTCTATGATGGGTATCGCAAACGCCAGCGTTTTTCCGGAGCCTGTCTCCGATTGCGCTATGACGTCTTTCCCCTCTTTTATGAGGGGTATGCACGCCTTCTGTATGGGCGTCGGCTTCTCGAAGCCCGCCTTCTTGAGAATATCAAGTATTCTCGGTTCTATTCCTAATTTTTCAAATGACATTTATATCACTCCTTTTAAGCATGTAAACTTTTTTTAGTAAACGTTGTTTACTCGGGTTTACAGTTATCAAAGACGAAAACAGAATCAGTATTCATCGCCAAGAGGCGGATGATCCCAACGCCGTTTTTCGCATTGTGCTTTGTTAATTAATATAGTGCATATTTATAAAGGTTAAAACTTCCCGGCCTGCCTGACCTGGTCCTGACGATAAACGCGGCTACTGGCGGACTGGCCTCAGTTTTTATACCAGAAGAGGCTATTTGTATATTAGTATGAACAAGCTTCTGAATTTTCTCATCCACAGCAACATATATCTTGGCGTGAGCGCGAGCGCGGTCGCGTATCTCTGCATGGTTCTCCTTGGAATGCCCATATACTGGCAGCCTATGGTCATCGCGTTCTGCGTGACCTTCTTTCTCTACAGTCTTAACAGGTACACTGACATGGAAGAGGACAAGATAAATTATCCTTCGAGGGTCAAGTTCATCAAGAACAGCGGCAAGCCCGTATTTTACTTATCAGCCGCGCTTTACGCGTTCTCCCTGTATCTGGCGTTAACCAACAGCATCGCTAGTTTCATGATAGCGCTCGCGCCGTTCATTCTCGTCTTCTCTTACAGCGTCATCCGCCTGAAGAAGCTGCTGATCCTGAAGAACCTAATCGTCGCCTTCGGATGGGCCATGGTCGCTTTTCTCGCGCTTTCCTACACGCATCCTGTGACGTATTTCGAGCCGCTGAGCCTGTCGGTGTTCATGTTCTTCTTCATACGCGTTCTCATCGATACGGTCGCTTTCGACGCCCAGGACGTGGAGGGTGACAAGGTCAGCCGCGTGAGAACGATAGCGAACACTTTCGGCATAAACAAGGTCAAGACCATATGCCACGCGCTCAACATCTTCATGATAGTGTTCTTCATGCTCGCATGGAATTTTGACATCAGCAGCATGCCCATCACGGCGAACCTGATAATCATCTGGTCGTTCCTTTACATGTTCATCATAAACCGAGTTGGTGTGAAGGGGATAACGGACGTGATATCGGAAGGCGAACTCATCCTCCTGGGGATTGTCGTCTTCGCCATCCAGAACGCCCAGGCGCTTTTACCCCTGTTTGCCTGATTTTCTATATTAATTAATATATTGACGTAACACGGCAGGGGAAATATTTATATGGGCCCGGGCAATTATATAACAGGATTTCTATGAACAAGGAAACAATCGGTAGATATGCATTTATCGCTGGATTAGTGATATCAGTGATAGCAGGATTTGTCAACCTAGGAGTTTACGGACTCCCGGCTCTCGTCGTGCTTGGAATCATTGTAGGGTTCCTTAACGTGACGGGCGAAGAGGTCCAGAAGTTCCTTTTGGGGACAGTTGCGCTTATGCTTGTAGGACAGGGCCTTCATTCCGTGATGGCCACCGTCCCGCTGGTGCCGGACATACTCGCGGCATTCGTCTCATTCGTGGCAGGCGCAGCACTGATAGTGGCACTCAAGGAAGTCTACACAATAACCAAATCCAAGTAAATGCACAAGGGAAAACTAGAGAAGCAAGCCCTTTCTTTTTTCTTTTATTTTAAACCTTTTTCAGCAGAAGGTCCATGCGTCTTTTCCGCAAGCGCTTTTCTTAAAAGGGCTTATCCGAAAAAGAAGAACTCTATAGCCAGCGTCACGCAGGCGACGAGCAGGACCAGCGGCGTGATAATCAGGCCGAGCTTCGCGAAGCTGCGGTAGTTGATGTGCTGGTCCTTGTTCCTCAGTATCTTAATCCACATTATGCCGGCCAGGGCGCCGATGAGCGTGATGTTCGCGCCTAGGTTGCTGCCGATTATGAGGGAGAATATGGAAGCGAGCTTCGTGCTGGCAGGCAGGGCGAACTGCGAACTCTCGGTTATCTTGGTGAAGAGCACGGTCATGGGCTGGTTGTTGACGAGGTTCGCGGCGAACGCCGAAAGGAAGCCCATGGAGATGGTTGCTGCGAATATATTGAAAGAAAGCGCGGTTATGAGTACCGCAGCCGCATCAGTTACGCCTGCAAAGACAAGCGCCTCGACCATGATGAACGAACAGAAAAGGAAGGGAATGATTTTCCACGGTATGTGGTCCGCTATGAAGTGCAGGCGGAACTCGTATATCTTCGTCGCTTGGCGGTGGACGTAGTGCTTGAACACGTGGAAATACTGCAGATGTTCCTTTGAATATTCATCGAAGGCTATGGCAGCATCGTAAGTGAACAGCACCAGCGCGAAGAACAAGGCGACGGCCCACATCTCCAGCCCCAGGAACGGCGAGACGAAGAGGGTTGCCAGCGTGGCGCAGAAAGTCGCGAAAGTCACGTAGGCGCATCTCCTGTCCTTCAGGAAGTGCTTCGGGTCTATGTCCTTCGGAATGACGAAACGCATGTTCACGTTCTTTTTGAAAACTAAATAAAGCAGCAGCAGGCAGGTCAGGCCGGCAGCGACTGTGGGCAGTATCATCCAGGCCGAGTACTCGATGAGGCCGATGCCTGTCGCCGAAGCAGCGATTATGTTCGTGGGATTGCCCACGTAAAGGAACATGCTCCATATGTTCGCGGCGAAGAACTCCGCTACAAGATAAGGAAGCACACGTATCTTCGCGTGCTTGCCGAAATAGAATATTATGGGCGTGAGCGTGAGGATGACAATGTCGTTCGTCGTGAACAGCGTGACGAAGCCGCTGAGGAAGTAGAAGTAAAAGAACAGCTTTCGCCCGTCGCCTCCCGAGCGCAGCACTATCCTGAGCGCCAGGTATTCGAAGAAGCCGGTGCTGTCGAGCGATATCGCGATGTACACGACCGCCATGAATAGGATGATTATCGTGAACGGGCTGAAGCCGGGGCGGCCGACTAACGAAGCGAAAGCCTGGCCCGGCGTCAGCACGCCAGCGATAAGTATTATGAGCACGCCGAACACGCTGCCGAAGGCGTAGTCGAGCGTTATTTCGCGTCCGCCGATGAACGGCAGGCTGCGGGGCGCGCGGAAGGAAACCGGCCTGGCTATGAAGAAAATCGCGATGACAAACGCCAGTATCACGAAAAACAGGTCCATGTATTAATTTTGCCGCCGGCCGATAAAAAGCCCGCCGCATATGACGCATCGAAAACTTTAAATTGCCCGGCCCGATAATCTTCTCAAGAAAAACTAGACATAGGAACACAGCATAAATTTTATGCTCGGGGTAAACTCATGGACAGGCTGAAAAAGAAAGTGGCGCTCACATTCGACGACGTTCTTCTAGTGCCCAGGCGATCGACGGTTCTGCCGAAGGACGTCGACACCCGCACGAGGCTCACGAAGCGCATAAGCCTGAACATACCCATCATGAGCGCCGCGATGGACACCGTGACGGAATCGCAAATGGCCATAATGCTGGCGAAAGAAGGCGGCATGGGCATAATACACAAGAACATGCCGGTGGAGAAGCAGGCGGACGAAGTCGAACATGTGAAGAAGTTCGAGTCCGGCGTCATACGCAACCCCATCACGCTCAGGCCCGACGACACGCTGGGCAAGGTCAGGGAAATTATCAACAAGACGGGCATCGGCAGCTTCGTCGTGGTGGAGAGAAACAGGGTGGTCGGCATCCTCACGAGCAGGGACATGTGGTTCAAGAACGACCCGAGCGAGAAGGTGCGCGACGCAATGACGAAGAAGCCGATAACGATACAGAAGCCGGATACTAATCACGCCATCAGGATAATGAACCAGCACAAGATAGAGAAGCTTCCCGTCGTCGATGCCGCCGGCCGGCTGAAAGGTCTCATAACGATTTCCGATCTCAAGAAACGCGAGGAGTTTCCGCACTCTGCGAAAGACCGCGAAGGCAGGCTGATTGTCGGCGGCGCGATAGGACCTTTTGACATGAAGCGCGCGGAAGCGCTGATAAAGGCGGGCGTCGACGTGATAGCCGTCGATACGGCGCACGGCCACACGGAGAACGTCATAAAGACGGTGAAGCAGCTGAAGAAGGCATATGATATTGACATTATAGCGGGCAACGTCGCCACAAGGGAAGGGACGCTTGACCTGATATCCGCGGGCGCAAACGCGATAAAGGTCGGCATGGGACCCGGTTCGATATGCACGACAAGGATAATCGCTGGCATAGGCGTCCCGCAGATAACCGCGGTGCAGGAATGCGCGAAAGCAGCCGAAAAATACAAGGTCGCAGTAATCGCCGACGGGGGCATAAAGAACTCGGGCGATATTGCGAAAGCGATTGCAGCCGGCGCGAGAGTCATCATGATAGGCTCGCTTTTCGCCGGCACCGAGGAAGCGCCTGGAGAAGTCGTCTACCGCGGCGGCAGGAAATACAAGAAATACAGGGGCATGGGCTCCATCAATGCGATGAAGCTCGGCTCGAAAGACCGCTACGCTCAGGCCGACGCCAGCAAGTTCGTGCCTGAGGGGGTCGAGGGAATGGTTCCCTATCGAGGGACGGTTTCTGAAATCGTCTTCCAGATGGTCGGAGGGCTTCGCTCGTCGATGGGATACTGCGGCTGCGCGAACATAGACGAGATGCGCAGGAAAGCGAGGTTCATACGGATAACCAAAGAGGGCATCAAGGAGTCGCACCCGCACGACGTCATAATCACGGACGAGGCGCCTAACTACTGGAGCGGGCCTGAAGTCTGATTTTATTTTTATTGCACGAAAGGAATTATTAGCATGACATCACCAAAAGAAACGTCGCTGGACGAGAAGATTCTGAAAATGCTCGCCGGCAGCGGACGACCGCTCAAGACG
Source organism: Candidatus Aenigmatarchaeota archaeon (assembly GCA_043808015.1). GTDB lineage: Archaea > Aenigmatarchaeota > Aenigmatarchaeia > QMZP01 > QMZT01 > JBGPQP01. Next base: position 7,955 of record JAZDFI010000016.1, on the reverse strand, counting down.
GCACAGCTCATGCTCAAAGACGGCGAAATAGACTGCATGCAGGACTACGCGAACACCGTCTCGATAAAGCGGCTTGGATACAACGACCACGGCCCGGTCCACATGAGAAAGGTCGTCATAAACGCGCTGACCATGCTCGACCTGCTCAACAAAGCGGGCATTCAGCTTAACAGCGAGAAAGAAGGCGCCGGCTCGTTCGAGGACAGCAAAATCGCCGTCATGCTCGCTTCGTTCCTGCACGACATAGGCATGTGCGTCGGCCGCGAGAAGCATGAGAACGTCTCGGCGATGTTCGCCCTTCCCGTCATTGACAAGATTCTTTCGCAGATATACAAGGACGACGTCGAGAAGCGCATCGCCGTCCGTTCGATGGTGATCGAGGGGATTCTGGGCCACATGGGCGGGCAAAAGATCGAATCGCTCGAGGCGGGCGTCATTCTCATAGCGGACGGCTGCGACATGGAGAAGGGCCGCGCGCGCATCCCCATGAAAATGGGCGAGTCGAAGGAAGGTAAGATGGGAGACATCCACAAGTATTCGTCGTCATCGATAGAGAAAGTCACGATAGACAGGGGCGACAAGCGCGCGATACGCATAACGATAGAGATGGATTCGCCGGTGGGTTTCTTCCAGGTGGAAGAGGTCCTTCTTAAAAAGATAAATTCGAGTCCCGTGAAGCCGTACATCGAACTTTTTGCCGGCGTCACGGGCCAGAAGATGAAGTGCTATCTCTAACGATTCAGCCTAAACGGCTCTTTCAAGGTTATTAAACCTGTTTACAAACTAATGTTGTTCCCTTATGTTCGATTCGACCGTCGTCGTGGGGGCCCAGTGGGGCGATGAGGGCAAGGGAAAGATAGTCGACTTCTTAGCTGACAAAGCAGACGTCGTCGTCCGCTTCAACGGCGGCAACAACGCCGGCCACACGATAAAGGCGAACGGCGACACGTTCAAGCTGCATCTCATACCATCGGGCGTCGTGCGCAACAAGCAGATAATAATAGCGAATGGCGTGGTCGTCGACCCTAAAATCCTCATAGAGGAAGTGAAGATGCTGAGGAAAATGGGTTATGAGCCGAACCTCATGGTAAGCGCTAACGCGCATGTCATCATGCATTATCACAAGGTTTTCGACACGAGCGGCGATAAAAAAGGAAGGATTGGCACGACCGGCAGGGGCATAGGCCCCGCTTATTCGGACAAGGCCAACAGGACAGACGCCATAAGAGTCGCCGATTTCGTGGGCAGCGCTTTCGAAGCGCGGCTTGCGAAAATACTCGAAAGCAAGAAAGAGGACCTTCTCAAGCACGGCGTCATACCGGATGCGAAAGAGCTGGATAATTACAAAGCGTCGCTAGCAACGGAATACAGGAAATACGCGGATTTCATCAGGCCTTATGTTTACGACACGTCCATGGTCATAAACCACGCGCTGGAGGATGGGAAGAGCGTGCTGTTCGAGGGAGCGCAGGGCACGCTGCTCGACGTCGACCACGGCACTTATCCTTACGTCACGTCTTCGAACACATGCGCCGGAGGCGCGTGCACGGGCGCGGGAGTCGGACCTGGCAGGATAACAAACGTCGTGGGAGTGACGAAAGCCTACACGACACGCGTGGGCGAAGGGCCGTTCCCGACCGAGATGAAGGATGACGAGGGCGAGCGACTGAGGGAGGCGGGCTGCGAATACGGCACGACCACAGGCCGTCCGCGCCGCTGCGGGTGGCTGGACTTCGTCGTGCTAAAATATGCCAAGATGGTAAACGGCCTCACGTCGCTAGCGATCACCAAGCTCGACGTCCTTTCAGGCATGGATAAAATAAAAGTCTGCATCGCGTACGAGATTGACGGCAAGAAAACCGACAGGATGCCGTCGACCATCGAGGAGCTTGAGAAAGCGAAACCGGTTTACATCGAGCTGGACGGCTGGCCGAAATGGAGCGAAGAGGAAGCGAAGCGCATCGCCAGTTCCGGCCTCGGGGCGCTTCCGGAGCAGGCTAGGCAATACCTGAAATTCATAGAGAGCAAAGCGGGCGTCCCGATAAGCATAGTGTCTATAGGGCCCGGCAGGGACGAGACCATCGTCGTCTGATTGTAATCAAAAATGGAAATTCAAAAATCATTTTCTTTCTTTGCGCTTGCTTATCGCTATTCTCAGTTCGCTCATCACGATGGTCGTGTCTATCTTGCCCCGGACCTGCTGCATGACCAGGCCGAGAAGAATATTTTCTCCGCGCTCGTCACCGACCAGCTCGCTGTTTTTGTCGAGCGTCTTGATTATGATTAGTTTCAGGTCGTCGATGGTCAAATCGACTATCTTCGTCTTGCGAAGCGCTTGTTCCACCGATAGCGATGGCTCTTTAGCGAGCGCCTTCAGCACTTCTGGAATCGCTTCTTTCGCCAGCTTCCCTTTGGCCAGCTCATCGAAAAGCCCGGCCAGATGCGCCTCTGTTATCTTTTCAATATAAACGTTTTCCCTCTTGAGATAAGGCATCGTGGAAACCAGTGTGTTGGCAATTACCTTCGGGTCAGCGCCCGTCACGACCAGCGCGTCGAAGATGTGCTTCTTGCCGGCCTTCACCACCTGTTTCGTTATCTCCCCGCTTATGTGGAACTTGTGGACTATCTCCTTCGCATGGCGCTCCTCTTTTTCGGAGAGCAGCTCTGGCAGGTTCTTCCTTATCTCAGCGAGCCTGACGTGCGTTATCCTTATGGGCGGCACGTCGGTTTCCGGGTACAGACGAGCGGCGCCTGGCAGCGGCCGCATGAACTCCGTCTCGCCCGTGTCGAGCGCCTTCCTCACTTCCTTCGGCACGCCAATAACTAGCTGGTTTATGCGTTCTGAGACGATATCCATCGTCTTCTCGACTGCCTTTTCTTCGCCGACCGCTATTATCAGGGTGTCTCCGGGGCCGGCTTTCATTTCATGTCTCAGCTTCTCGAAATCCTTCGTCAGCTTATATTTCTCCAGTTCCTCGTCGCTGTGGATTATGCCTTTCATTTCCGATTTTGCCCGCACGTAATTGGCTATTTCGTTGCCCAGCGTGCGCGATGGTGTGAGCGCGCGTTTCATGTAACCGGCAAAGTCCGGGATGAGAATCGCATAAGTCGTCTTGTCTTTCGTAATCTTGGATTCTGAATCCTTGAAAATATGAGAAACGTGAACGACTTTCGGCCTGACCTGTTTGAAGCCGGCTTTGTGAAGCTCCTTCTTTATTTCAATAAGGCTCGCCTGCCTGAGCGCCTCGTTCTCGACGAACTTGGGAATCATGCGCAGCTCCTGCGCGCCTTTTATTTCGACACGCGCGCCATTCGCTATCGAAACGTTCACGTCCTGGCGTATCGTGCCGAGGCCGCGCTTCACCTTTTCAGTCGAGCGGACTATCATGCCAAGCTTCTCGGAGACCTCGCGCGCCTGTTCCGGCGTGTGGATATCGGGTGACGTGCCAATCTCGACCAGCGGTATCCCCAGCCTGTCTAGGCCGTAGAAAACGCGGTTTCCGTCGCGCCCCATTATCTGGCAGCTTTCCTCTTCAAGGCACACGTTCTCTATGCCGACATCGCCGAAGCTGGTCGCCATTTTCCCGCGAAGCCCTGCTATCGACGTGCGCTGGAAACCGGAAGTGTTCGAGCCGTCTAGCACGGTCTTGCGCATCACGTGTATTTCCTCAGGCACCTCGCATTTCAGCATCTCGGCAACCGTCAGGACGATGTCGAGCGCTTCGGAATTCATGTTGCCAGGAGGCTCATCGTCAAGCTCAATCAAGCATGACTCTTCCGGATAAACCCGGTAAACGAACTCCGTTCCTTTCGCGACTTCGCCCAGCGCGGCGACGTCGATTTCGCCCGTTTCGCCGGCGACGACGCGCAGCTTGCGCGCTATTTCAAGCAACGGCTTCGCCTCGGAGAAGCGCGACCTGCACATACAGAAAAGCTTGTGCTGTGTGTCGAGCTGCTGGTGAATCTCGATGCCGCATTTCAGCCCGAGCTTGGAAAAATCGATTTCACTCATTCAACCCCTCTGCAGAAAAAGCATCCGCTTGCGTGCGCGGTGTGATTTCGCCCGCATAATTCGTGAGCATCATTTCCCTGACTTTCTCCATGCTCTTCGTCTTTCCCAGGACCCACATGAGCTTGACGTAAGCCGTCTCGCTGGTCATGTCCTCGCCGGGAATCGCTTTCGCTTCGGCGAACAGCTTGCGCAGGTTCGTGTAAACATACGGATTGACTCTGCCGAATATCGCCTGTGACGTCACGACGAATGGTATCGTCTCGGCATGCTTCCCTATGGCGAGCGTCCACGGCTTTTTCGCGACGTCTGTCGGCACGTGGCCCATGCCCGTCCCTTCGATAACGAAGCCCTTGACGCCGTTCTTGACGTGAAAATCGATAACCTTCGGGTCAGCACCGGGATAGACTTTCAGCAGCGCTACCTCGGGTTCGATTTTCGCGTCTACTTCGACGCGCTGTTTATCGTCCCTCTTTCTGTAATTGTTGTTCAGCATCTCAATCCTGCCGCTGTGGTAGATTTTAGCGAGCGGAAGCTCGTTTATAGACCTGAAGGCGTCTCGCCTGGTCGTGTGCATCTTGCGCACCTTCGTGCCGCGGATGAAATGACAGTAGTCGTCGCTCGTGCTGCCGTGCATGCAAGTCCCGACTTCAGCGATATTCGAGACCGCCGCGTGAGCTGCGCATATGAGATTCATTCCCGCGTCGCTGGAGCCGCGGTCACTCGACCTTTGAGCCCCGACGAGCACGACGGGCTTGTGCAGATTCTGCAGGAAGAACGAGAGCGCGGCCGCAGTGTAGTGAAGCGTGTCCGTGCCGTGCGTTATTATCACGCCTTTCTTGCCCGCGTTCAGCTCCTTCGCAACTTCCTTTGCAATGTGCTGCCAGTCTTCCGGATCGAGGTCTTCGCTCATCTTTTTCATGGGCGAGAACATCTCAAGATTAACGATATGGGAAAGTTCCGGGATGTTGTGCAAGAGCTCCTTCGGGTTCTCGACAGCGTATACGCCGCCAGTCTTATAGTCGACACGGGAAGCAATCGTTCCTCCAGTAGAAATGAGAGCGACGTGCGGCTTGTTCGCATCGAAAGCGATCTGTAGCAGCTCTTTGTTCGTCCTGCCGAACTCGTATTTCGCCTCGTCGGCGACGTCTTTCGGCTCCTTGACATGAGACTTGGTGACCTTCGCGTCCGTCATGTCGACGCCTATGTTGTAGCCGCTGTCCAGCTTTACCAGAATGGTCTTCTCGTCGCCATGCGACGGCTTGGGCATGAGCAGGCCCTCGTAGCTCTTGTTACCCTTTTCCACGAGAATCCTGTCGCCGACGCTTATTTTGCCATGTTCCAGAATTTTCTGTATTGCGTGGGAATACATAATTAGATATTGCGCGCGCCGGATTAATAATATTCACTTCGATGGCTGCGACTTGTATTCTTTAAGGTAGCCGAGCCAGCTGACATACGCCTCCCTTCCGCTAGTTGCGGCTTTCTCTGCCATTTCAATCGCTTCGCCGTACCTGCCCATATCGCAAAGGGCATGTGAAAGGAAATAGTAAGCAGGCAAGTTCCTGTCATCGAGCTTAACCGCTTTCCCGAAAAGCATGGCCTGCTTTTCGGGCGGAGCCTCTTTCTCACAGCAGCGTATGCCGGCATTAAAATAAACCCCACCGAGCGTTTCTTTCCTGCTCAGTTTTCTGTTGTATATGCCAAGGGCTTTCTCCTCTTTTGTGGGAGAATTGTAATTCCCTGAGATTTCTCCGAAAACTCCCATGTTTGGATGGAACAGGAATTCATTCACGGGACTGTCAGGCCATATCAGGTAAAAATGCGTTCCGTTTTTGCTGACTGACTTAGCCGCGGATAATGGCATTCCCTCCATGTCCGCCAGGTCAAGATAAATAAAACCTGCGGTGTCGCAATCGAGAATGCCCTCATTGAAACCTTGCGCCAGAAGATCCACGGTTTTCCCTTTCGGGTTGAACGAAAAACTGAACGGCTTTCCCTGCAATATTTCGTAAATTGTAAAAAGGTTGGCTGACTCGTCTTTTGGATTGAATTTTCTATGAAAAGCTTTCCTTATATCATACAATTTGTCCAGGGCACCCTCATAACTAAAGGGGTAATCGGTATAGTTTTTCTCGACAAAAAGCACTTTTTCTCCGAAACTCCTGCTGCTTTCCGCCAATCCTTCTTCCGTTTCTATGCCCAGACTTACTTTTCTCGCAGAAGCGCTGTGATTTAACAATGATACACCCAAAGCAGCTCCACCCGCCAGCTTCAATGCGTTCCCTATGAAATTCCTTCTCTTCATCGAAAATACGGTTGCGGCAAGTTTTTTAACGGATGTTTGTGCTAGAAACAGCTAGAAATCCATTATATTCCGCTGGCCGCGCCTGGGCTTTTTCGAGCCAGACGATTCCTCTTTCATCTCATGCAGCGTGCGCTTCATCACGCCCTCTTTCTTCTGTGCGGTCCAGTAATAAGCCTCGTCGCGCGTGCGCCTGGCGATGAGTATGACTATTCGCCCGACCTTCGTGCGGCCGACGCGCCCGCGTCGCTGTATCGAGCGGATTTCGCTGGGAACGGGCTCGTAGAATATCGCCAGCTCCATCTCGGGTATATCGATACCCTCTTCGCCGATCGAAGTCGTGACCAGCACGTTGTACGTGCCTTCCTTGAACTCCTCTATGCGCTGCTTCTGCTCGAGCTGGGACATTCCATCCTTTTGTCCCATGAACTCGCCCGGCACGGCGCCTTCGACGGACGAGAGCGCCTTCACGATCTCCCTGACCATTTCCCTGTAATTGGCGAATATGATGATTTTGGAATCGGGCTTTGCACGCAGCTGGCTGCTGACGAGCTCGCTGAGTTTGCCGATTTTGGGGTGCTTCCTTCCATCGGCCTCGAGCGCCTGGGCGAGCTCCATCGCTTTCTCGACTTTCTTGTCGCGCAGTACGCTTTTCGACGACCTGGCCTTGTCCGACGAGAGCTTGCGGAAGTAATTCCAGAGCGACGTTATGCCCTGGGTCTCGAGAAGCCCGAGCGCATGCTCGATTTTTATGGCCTGCGCTACCAGCGAGACGCCCCAGAACTTCGTGTAGTCGCGCGTAGGGCTCTGCATGAGCTTCTGCTGCAACGCCAGCAGATCTCGCTTGCTTATGATGCCGACCGGCTTCCTGAAGCCGACCTTGTGCAGTTTTTCGAGCCTTTCCATGTACGCGCGCTTGAGCGAATCGCGCAATCCCAAAAAATCGTCAGGCAGATCGACATAGACCCATTCGACCTTTTTTTCCTGGACCCACGATTCGACATCATCGTCGCTCTCGGTGCGAATCTCGACCTCGCGTATGCCGAGGTTGTCCATTATTTCCTTTATCTTAGCCTTCGTCCCGCCAGGCGACGCCGTCAGTCCGAGTATCCTTTTGTTCTTCGCCTGACCAGCGTACGCTTTCGCTATGAACGGGTAGGCGTAGTCGCCTATTGAATGGTGCGCTTCATCGAAGACGACCAGCGAAAAATCGGCGAGATTAATCCTGCCTTCCTGGACGTCGTTCTCTATCGTCTGCGGCGTCGCGAAAATTATGCTCGCGCTTTTGTAAACCTCCTGCCTGCTTTCGGGCTTCGTCTTGCCCGTGACCAGCACGAACGCCTCGTCGGGCAGGTTTATCACGCGCCTGAAAGAATGCAGGTGCTGCTCGGTCAGCGGCCTTGTCGGAGCCATGACCAGAATTTTCGAACCGGGAAACTTCTGTAGACGGAAGACCGCCAGCACTATCGCTATCGGAGTCTTGCCTAACCCTGTCGGCAATACGCATAGCAGGTCGCTAGCGACCGCCCGGCCGAGTATCGCTTCCTGGTACAATCGCGATTCAAGCGTGTCCTTCTTTATCATCGCATGCTCGATGAAAGCCATGAATAAGAAATCGTGCGGCATCATAAAAAGTTTATC
>JAZDFI010000015.1:0-16437 GCA_043808015.1 Candidatus Aenigmatarchaeota archaeon | reverse complement strand
GCCGCCTCGCCATTCGCCGCGATTACCAGCTCTGACACGGGCCACTTCAGCTTTATCTCGGTCTTCTGGCGGAGCGAGTTAGCGGCCTCTATCGCCGTCTTCGCGAGAACCATGAAATCCTCTATGTCTTTCTCCACGAGGCCGTCGTCGGCTTTAGGCCACGCGCACAGGTGGACCGAGAGCGGCCTGCCTTTCAAATAGAACAGCTTCCTGTAAATCATCTCAGTCACGAACGGTGTGACAGGCGCCATCAGCCTGACGAGATTCTCCAGCACGTAAAGCACGGTGAACTGCGCAGTGCGCTTGTCTTCACCTTCGTACCACGGCGAAAGCCTGTCTCGAATCAGCTTGATGTACCAGCGCGAGAAGTCGTTGAGCACGAAGTCCTCGAAGTTCTTGCCCACGTAGTGGAGCCTGAAGTTTTCCAGGTCGTCCGTGGTGGACTTTATGAGTGAGTTGAGGCGCGAGATTATCCATTTATCCTCGAGGGCGAGATTCTTGAAATGTATTTTCTCCCCGGTTATCTTCGTGTCCGCGTAGCTCTCGGCGAACACGCTCGTGTTCCAGAGCACGTCGAGCACTCGGCGCAGCTCTTTCGCGATTTTAAGCGAGAATAACTGCGTCTCCCACGGGGCGACGGACCAGCAGTAGTAAAGGCGCAGCACGTCTGCTTCGACGGCCTTCAGCGCATCCTCGGCGTAAACGACGTTCCCCAGCGATTTCGACATCTTCTCCCCTTTCTCGTCGAGAGTCCATCCGGTCATGCTGACCGCGTTGTATGGCTTTTTGTCGAAAGCGCCTACGCCGCAGAACATCAGGGAATAGAACCATCCCCTTATCTGGTCCTGCGACTCGCAAATCATGTCAACCGGCCAGAGCGCATCGAATGTCGACTTGTTCTTCAGCGGGTAGCCCAGCGAAGCCCACGGCGAAATGCCCGAGTCGAACCAGACATTCATGGTGTCCGGCACGCGCGTCATGTGTTTGCCGCACTGCGAGCATTTGAGATGAATCTTGTCCACCGAATTCTTGTGCAGGTCGACTTCTTCATCTACCTTTTCGACCGCTTTTTCTCGCAGCTCCTTGCGCGAGCCGATCACGTCTTTATGGCCACAAGAATCGCATATCCAGATGGGCAATGGTATGCCCCAGAATCGCTGGACCGATACTGCCCAGTCGTTCGCGTTCTCGAGCCATTTTTCGAAGCGTTCTCCGGCGAACTCGGGAAGCCATTTCACGCTCTTGTTTTCCTTGAGCATGCGCTCCTTTATCACGTCGACCGTCAGGAACCACTGCTTGCTGAGCCTGTAAATGAGCGGCGTCTTGCATCTCCAGCATAACGGGTACGAGTGCGTGACCTTCAGCGTTTTCAGCAGCCGGCCGCGCTCTTCCAGATATTCTATTATGAGCTTGTCAGCGTCCTTGACGAACAAACCAGCGAACTCGCCCGTGTCGCTGGTCAGCTTACCCTCATCATCGACTGGCGACGGCTTAGGCAGCTTGTAGTGCTCGCCGACTCGGAAGTCGGTTTCTCCGTGTCCCGGAGCAGTGTGCACGCATCCGCTGCCCGTGTCCATGGTCACGAACTCTTCCATATTTTCCTTTTCTTCCTCGGCCTTCATGGCCGCCTTTGCGAGCAGTTTGCCTGAAATGCCTTTCTTGAACAAATGAATTGAAAGAATAATCTGGTGCGCGTTCTCGTTCTTCTTCAGCTCGTCCTGCAGCGGAATCTGTATTGCCGGTTCGTATTTCATGCCTGCAAGCGACGAACCTTTCATCTTCTCGACAATCTCGTATTTCTCTATTCCAGCGTCCTTCATCACGTCCTTGAGGCGCTTTTCTGCGAGAATGAGATACTCGCTTCTCACCTTGACTTTGACATACGTTTCGTCGGGATGGACGGCTATCGCCACATTCGCTGGTAACGTCCATGGCGTCGTGGTCCATATGATTATCGAAGTGAAATCCTGGTCGACCAGCGGGAACTTTACGTAAATCGAGAAGTCCGTTATGTCAGTGTAGGAATCCGTCACCTCGTAGCCTGAAAGCGTCGTCTCGCATCTCGGGCACCAGAATACCGGTTTTTCTCCCTCGACCAGCATTCCCTTCTCCCACATCTTCTTGACGGTCCACCATCCGCTTTCGAGATAATAATTCCTGTATGTCATGTAAGGCTCGAGCCATCCGCGCCACGCGCCCAGCTGCTTGTATGTGTCCAGCCAAACGCTTTTATTGCCTTCGGCCATGGCCTTGCACTCGGCTATGAACCTGTCTATGCCTATGCGCTCGGTGATGTCCTTCTTCGACTTCACGCCCAGCTTCTTCTCGACCGCATGCTCGATGGGCAGGCCGCCACAATCGAAACCGGGCTGCCACCAGCTCAGGTGGCCCTGCATGGTCTTGAACTTGGACCATATGTCTTTCGTCGTCGTCGTCTTGACGTGGCCCACGTGCGGCACTCCATTCACATATGGCGGGCCGTCCAGCAGGTAGTACTTCGTTCGTTTCACGTCGAGCGTCTTCATGTCGAAGTTGACTATCTGGTCCGGTATTCTGTTCTCTAGCCAGAACTGCATCACTTCTTCCTGTATTTTGCGTGGGTCGTATCTTTCCATTTTTTCGCCTGTTGAAAAGTTGTATAAGTAGTATTAATTAATTTGAGAAAACAACGCTAATAAATCTAACTACCATGAACAAATCATGGAAATGGAGAAAACGGGTGTCATTGTCGCCGCCCTGGTCATGTTCGCGGTCCTTGCGGTAGCGATAACGGCCAACATGACGGGCAACATAATAAGCGACGTGGAAAGCGCCACCAGCCCGGTTATCGGCTTTATCATATTGCTGGCGTTCATCGTGGCGGGTTACTTCGTGACGAGAGGCGTTTTGTCAGAGGGCAAATATCACGTGGATGCGCAGTGACGCCAAAATCAAAAAACTGCGCGCACATCACGCAGAATCAATTTAAGAAAGTCCGCATAATTGTTAGTCAAGGTGAATTATGAGAGAAGATTTCCGATGCGTTTCCTGCGGCCACACTTTTGAATACGATTTCAGTAGCGGACGCGAAAAAGCGTTACACTGTCCCAAGTGCAAGCAACTGTGGAAGATAGAGCAGGGGATGAGCAGCTTCAGACTTTCGATGTGGATATAAAGCTCTTTGAAAAAGAGCTTTAGCAGAAAACGATTTTAATTATTGATTTATTTATTGTTCAGTTTCAGAACTATCTGGCCTACGTGGCGACCAACGTTCCTCGACGTCTCCTGGCCTTCGTGGTCGCTGGTTGCGTCGCCGTAACTGGCGCCTCCGAAGTGCATCGTCTTCTCGTCGCCTGCGACGAGCATGCCCTGTATCAGGAAGAAATTATGAATCTGGCGGATGACCAGTTCCTGGCCGCCGTTGCGCGAGCCGCCCGTCGCTAGCGCTCCGCCGACCTTGTCTTTCAGTCGCTCGTTACGTCTTAGATAACGCGTCCTGTCCATGAATGCCTTGAGCTGCGCGGAAACGCAGCCGAAATACACAGGCGAGCCGATTATGACGGCGTCGGCGGCTTCGAGCTTGTCCGCGACGGCCTGGAAGTCGTCGTCTATCGCACAGCGACTCTCTTTCCTGCAGCGCTCGCAATCGACGCATGGCGCGATGTCCATCTTGCCCAAGTGAACCAGCTCCGTCTCAAGGCCGAGCTTTTTGCATTCCTGCAGTGCTATCGAAACGAGCAGCTTGGTGTTTCTTTCGCGCGGCGAACCGACAAGGCCCAGAACTTTCATAGAAATCATTTGGAACGTGTATTAAAATTATTTTTTTGCCTTCGGGCGGGAAGCCGTGTATTTCCTGATGCTTTTGACAGAAATCTTGGCGACGCTCCTGGCAAATTCGGATGCTTGGTTGCGTTTCTTTTTAGCGGCTTCTTTTTTCACTGCAGGTGCTTCCTTGTCTTCTTTTTTATCTTCCGTTTTCTCCTTTTCCGCAGCCGCTTCCTTGATGTCTTTTGTTTCCCCTTTTACCACCGTCGCTTCCGCTGGTTCTGCCTTGACGTCCTTGCTTTCCGGCTCGGGCAGGACTTCCATGAGGACCTGCGGTATCTTCTCTATTATGTCCGTCGCCAGCAACGGGCGCTTCTCCTTTGCAGCGAGGTCTCCCGCGTATCCGCTGAGGTACGCGCCCGCGCAGCCGGCCTTGAAAGGCGGGATTTTCTGCGCCATGAGCGCGCCGCATATGCCCGTCAAGACGTCGCCGGTTCCGCCGACCGTCATGAACGTGTTGCCGGTCTTGTTCATCGCCGTCTCGCGGCCGTCGGAGATTATGTCTACCGCTCCCTTCAGAAGAATGGTGGCGCCTATCTTCCTGGCGTGCTTCCTGACCAGTTCCGCGCGGCCCATCACATCGTACTTGGGCTTGTCGCCTGTCATGTGAAAGAACTCGTAAGCATGCGGCGTAAGCAGGAACTTGTCGCTGAAACTACCCTTTATCGCCTTTATGCCGTCTGCATCGATTACGCAGGGCTTCTTCACCCTGTCGACGAAACCGGCTATGAATTTCTGAGTCTCCTTTTCGAGGCCCATGCCCGTGCCTATGACCACCGCATCGAAGCCCTTCGCCAATTCAAGCGCTTTTTTCAGATGTTCGTGCCTGAAAAAATCGCCATCGAAAGGCACCGTTATAAGGTTCGGGGAATATTTGGCAGCCATGTCCGCCGCTCTTTCGGGAGCTGCGACTGTCACGAGATCGACTCCGGTCCTCAGCGCGGCCATCGCCCCGTATGCCGCCAGCGCGGGCGAGCCGGTGTATATTTTCGAGCCGCCGATGACCAGCAGCTTGCCGAAATCGCCCTTATGGCTCCATTTGGCGCGTTCCCTGAAAACTTCCTTCAGAATCGAGGCGTCAACTGTAATCATGCCTATCTCTTGCTTTTCATATTAATAAAAATGATAGAAAAATGCAAAGTATCTTGGCGCGAGACTACTTCCTGACTTCCTCTGTGAAATCTTTTAACGTCATTGTTTCCCGCCCTTGTGCTGCATCGGGTATTTCGTCCGCCTTGACAGACGCTTCGCATCAAGTTTCTTGTTTGTTTTTTTACTCATGCTTATCACTTCCTCGCTTATTTCTTCCCGAACATCTCGGCGACGTCCAGTAGTCGATTAGAATAGCCGCGCTCGTTGTCGTACCACGACCACACGACTATCTGCTTCCCGTCGATGACGTTCGTCAGCGGCTTGTCGATGATGCCCGACTCGCTGCGTCCGATTATGTATGACGAGACGATTTCCTTGTCCGTGCATGCCAGGACGCCTTTCAGATTCGAGTTGCATTCTTTGTCGATGGTCCTGTTCACCTCGTCTTTCGTCGTCGTCTTCCTCACGTCTGCGATGAGCCCGACTATCGAGCCGGTCATCGCCCCGGGGACGCGCATCGAGACGGCATCAATCTTGCCCTTCAGTTCGGGAATGATCTTGGCAACGGCCTTGGCCGCTCCTGTGGATGTAGGTATTATGTTATTGATAAGAGAGCGCGCCCTGCGTATGTCCTTGTGGCTGCCGTCGAGAATGCTCTGGTCCTCTGTCGGGGCGTGGACCGTGATGACATACCCTCTCTCTATGCCCCAGTTGTCGTTCACGATTTTGGTCACGGACGCGATGGCGTTCGTCGTGCACGAAGCGCAGTCGATTATCGTCTCGCTCTCTGGAATGTCCTGCCTGACGCCCATAACTATCGACGTAGTCACGTCTTCCTTGCCCGGCGCGGAAATTATGACCTTGCGCGCGCCGGCCTTTATGTGACCTTCCACTTCTTTCCGCTTCCTGAACGCGCCGGTGGATTCGATGACCACGTCGACTGCGTGCTTCTTCCATGGAAGCGTTGAAAGGTCGCCGCGGTTGTTGTAAAGATGAATCTTCTGCCCCAGGACGTCGACCCATGCGGTGCCGTCGGTTTCTCTCCCGAAAGGCACGCTTTCGAAATGATGGCCGTGCGTCGAGTCGAATTTCAAAAGTTCAGTGAAGAATTCGACGCTCTCGTCATCCTCGACGCCTCGCACGCCGTTTATGGCGACTATTTCAATGTCAGTCTTGCCGTGCTTCTTCCTGTCGGCCCAGGACCATATGAAATTCCTGCCAATCCTGCCCGGACCGTTAACCGCGATTTTGATTGCCATAACCCACCCCTCACTCATCCTTCTTTTTAATAGCATGACTGTGTATCCCGTACGAGTGCTTCAGCGCCTCGATACCGGGGAACGAGTCTTTAGTTATGAAGTCAGCGAAAGCGCCTCCGCCAGTTGAAAGGTGCGTCATCTTCTCCACCATGTTCAGCCGCTTCATGGCCGATATGCTGTCTCCTCCGCCGACGAGCGTCTTGGCGTCGAGGCCTGCCATGAAGCTCGCGATGTAAAGCGTGCCTTTCTCGTATGGTTTCTTCTCGAAGAAGCCGAGCGGCCCGGTCCAGACCACCGTTTTCGCTGGTCTGAGCACGTTCTTGTAATGCACGATGGTCTCCGGTCCGATGTCGAGGATTTTCATTCCCTTTCGCACCTCGGATATCGGCAGGTTCTCGGGTTCGCCGCGTATCTCGACCATCACGTCCTGCGGGAGCATTATCTTGTCGCCGCAGTTCTTGAGTATACCAGCCGCCCTCGCCACGAGCGCCTCGTCGCATTTGGAATCGCCTATCTCGTAACCCGCCGCTTTCAGAAATGTGTTGCCTATGATGCCGCCCATGAGTATGCGGTCGACCTTCGGCAGCAGGCTTTCGATGCAGAGCATCTTGTCCTCCTTGGCGCCGCCTATTATGGCGACGTAAGGCCTGTCGGGATTCTTGACGATGCTGTTTATCATGTTGACTTCCCTCAGAAAGCTCAGGCCGCAGCAGCTGGGCATGTATTTCGGGATGCCGGTTATGGATGCATGGCTGCGATGCGACGCGGCGAAGGCCTCGTTGACGTATATGTCGCCGAGCCTCGCGAGTCTTTTGGCAAACTCGTCGCGTGTCGCTTCGTCCTTCTCGGTTTCCTCGCCGTAGAACCTTATGTTTTCCAGCAGCACGATGTCACCGGGCTTCATCTTCCTGACGCACGTTTCCGCGTCGTCGCCCGAGCAGTAGTCCAGCTTTTTGACAGGGACGCCGATTATGTCGGAAAGCCTTTCGGCCACGACGTCCATTTGAAGATGCGCCTCTCTGCTCTTGGGCCTTCCGAGATGCGAGATGAGAACAATCTTACCGCCATTGTTGAGAATATAATATATCGTCTTGAGCGTCGTGCTTATGCGCGTGTGGTCAGTCACCCTCCCGTTCTCGTCTAGAGGCAGGTTGTAATCGACCCTCATGATTACAGTCTTACCTTCAACGTCCAGGTCCCTTATCGATGGGATTTCCATGCAAAAGCACCGTTCCTACAAGGTATGATGATGTAATATATCGTATGAAGTTTTTTAAGCTTTGCGCCATGACGCATACCCGTCATCTTCGCCGGATAGTCTTTATTGTGATATTTCGACTTTTATGTGTTTCTTTTCCGGCCTGGCCCTCTTTATGTAAATGAACTGCAAGTCGCTGGTCACGCCGCAGTTCTGCAGGCCGGCGCATTTGACCAGCGCTTCTGCTTCGCTCTTCTTGTACGAAGCCATGAATGAATGCTTCAGTTCGCTGTAAACCATGTCCTTTTTCAGCATGTGTGTTATCGTCTTTACAAAGGGAATCATCGCTCCGAACGCGTCGCGCCTCAGGTCGCCTATGAGAATGACGCCGTTCGCTTTCGTCACGCGCTCTATTTCATTAAGCACCTGCACCGGGTTCTCCCAGTGGTGCATGTCGAAGCCGCTCACGACAAGGTCGAACGTGTGGTCCGCGAAGGGCAGCGATTCCTGTTTCCCCAGAGCCCATCTTATTTTTTCTTCGACCATGTCTTTCTCGGCAAACTTCTTGCCCGTGTTCATGAACCTGCGCGTGTCCTGGAAGCATGTTATTTCGAAGTCGAAGTCCTGTTTCGCCAGCGAAAGCGCACACAGGCCGAACTGCGTGCCCAAGTCGAGCGCTTTCCCGCTCCTGACCCCGAGGTCGAGCGATGAGAATACGAGGTTTTCGTAGAAATGGCCGAGCTTCTCGCTGGCGACTCTGGCGTAGTCGTCTGCGTTGTCAGCCCTGAGAACGATGTCTACAAGCCTGTCCTTTGTCGTGTCGAGTATTATCCTTTCGGCTTCTTTACTTAATGCCAAGCTTTTTTCTCGCATCTTGCGTCATCCTTTCCGGCGTCCACGGCGGATCGAACACTAATTCGACGTTGACTTTTACGTCTCCGAAAGCCATCTTTAGCGCGGATTCGACTTCGTGAGTGAACATGGAATGCATCGGACAACCGGGGTTTGTGAGCGTCATGCGGACATGAACGTCCTTCCCCTTGACATCAACGCCGTAAATGAAGCCCAGGTCGACTATGTCCATCCCTATTTCCGGGTCTATGACGTTCTTCAGGACTTTCAGCACGCCTTCCTTCGTGATACCAGCGACGTCTTTCTTCGACTCAGGACCCTTAGAAACCTTTTTCACAACTTTCTTCATGACAACACCCCAAAACTTGTTATCTTAAATCTTTGTGCCGCGACCTTTTATATTTGCGGAAGGGTTCGCTTTCCGAACATGCGGCTGGTATGCATCCGCGGACGCGATTCCAATCTTAATAAACTTGCTTCTATATTAATAATAAACATGAAGAGCGCGCGCTAAGGGCGCTCCTAATGTTGATGACCAATGCTCGACGAAAACAAGATTCTCGATTTTATCAAGTCGGATTACACTTGGGAACAGATAATATACGAGGTCGTCGCTTGGGAAGGACTGGACCCGTGGGACCTCGACGTATGCAAGCTTTCCAGCGGTTTCATGACTTACCTTAGAAAAATGAAGGAAATGGACTTCCGCTTCCCCGCTAAATACATCATGGTCGCCGCGATTCTTCTTAAAATGAAATCCGACTACCTCCGCCAGTTCAAGGAGCAGGTAACAGGCGAAGCGGAGCAGCAGATGCAGGCCGCGCTAGCGACGGATGCGATCGCTACCGACGCGTTCGTGTTCGACCCGCTCAGCATGCCGCCGCGCAGGGAGCCGGTGCGAGGGATTGTCGTCACCGAACTGGTTAACGCGCTGAAAAAAGTCCTCAACGCTCATGATAGACGCGTCTACAGAGAAGAGAAGTTAAGACGCGACGTCCAGGTCACCGAGGAGAAGAACATAAACGAGAGGATTAAGATGCTTTATTCGAAGCTCAATTCGCTGCTTTCGCGCGTCAAAAACGAGGAAGTCGAGTTCTCGAAAATCGTCGGCGAATGGGACCGTGAGAACGTCGTCAACAGCTTCGTGCCGCTCGTCCATCTCGAGCAGCAGAAGAAAGTCGCCGCCCGCCAGGAAGAGATGTTCGATGAAATATGGGTAAGCAAGAGGAACGACAAGCTTGCTAAGAAGGAGTAGGCGATGAAAGGCCTCAAGCCCCTTGCTTTTTTTGCGCTGGTTGCGATTCTTTCAGTTTCGCTTTTCCAGAGCGCCATGGCGGCCGGCATAGAGGACAACGTCCTCAAGAACCCGGCCAGCGTCAACGAATTGATAGTCAATATCACACAGTCCGGCACCATCATAACCGACGGCCAGCCGACCAAGGTAACCATCAGCATGAACATCCCGCAGGACGACGAGAGACAGGACGTCGTCATGGACGTCAATCGCGTCAGGAACGAACTAGGAACTGACATCGGGATTATAGAGCAGGCAAGTCCGGGTAACAGATTCTCTTACAGCATCGAAGGCGTCGTCAAGTCGAGGGCGAACCATCTCACTTCGCTGCCTTCGTCGTATTCGATACCGAACGACGTCAAGGCCTATATGCAGCCCACGCAAAACATCCAGTCAGGCGACGCGAGCATAAAGAGTCTCGCCCTTGAAATCACTAAGGATTCGAAGGACGATTTCGAGCGCGTCGCGAAGCTGGCCATGTGGGTGCACGACCATCTCGACTACGATTTATCATATTCTGGCAGGAATCTCGACGCGCTTTCCGTTCTCGCCGGCCGACGCGGCGTATGCTCTGAGTACACGACGCTGTTCATCGCCCTTGCCCGCTCAATGGGCATACCCGCGAAATTCGTTTCAGGCTATTCATACGGTGACCGCGGATGGGAGCGCCACGCGTATTCGGAAGTGTATCTCGGCAAATGGGTGCCCGTCGATGCGCTGTGGCTGGAAATCGGATACATGGACGCGACGCACATAAAGTTCGGCAGCCATCTCGACAGCGTGGTCAAGAACAACGTCGAAGTCACTGGTTACGGCGTCAACAGCATAAACTGGGCCGCTGACGACGTGGTCTTATCCACCATAACTTATTCTCCCGTCGTAAAAGAGGATGAATACAACCTCACAATATCCGGCCAGAACTTCAGGCGCGGCGACGAGGGCGTCGTTTCGCTCGCGCTCGTGCCTACGGAATTCATAGTCGGCAGCATCGTGCTGGAGCCGTGCGCTGGCGAATACGGCGTCGTCGACGTCATAGACAAGCAGCAGAACGTCATCCTCAGGCCCGGCGTCAGGGAGCAGGTCTACTGGAAAATTAAAATCAGCGAAGACCTGCCCAGAAATTTGCTGTTCACATGTCCGCTGACTCTCAACTCGCGTTCGCTAGCGCTGCGCACAACGGACGCTTTCGTGAACACTCAATACTCGCCGCGCGGGACGCGCAGCCTTTCTGCGCATGTCGCTTCCAGCATGGTCGAGCTGGGCGGCGAGCAGAGAGTCTACATCACGGTCAAGGACCTGGCGAAAGCCGCGAAAGTCGGCGTTATAGCTGGCGACGCGAAAGAGGAATGGAGCATCGACGGCGATTTCCAGACTTTCTTCACGTTCAAGCCGAAAGAACTGGGCGAGAACGAGGTGGTGGTTTACCTTTCGGAAGGCGAGCTCGTGTCGCTCAAATACACTGTCACAAGCCAGATGCAGGTCACGCTCGACGACGTGGCCGTGCCAGCGTACCTTAAAGTCGGCGAGAAGAAAAACGTTTCCGCATTCGTTGTTAACCACGGCTCAAGCGAGGAAAGTGTGCACATGAACATAAACGTCAATGGCGCCGACAATTTCGCGAACTTCCAGCTGAAGACGAAATATTTCGTATCGCTGCCGGTGTTCTTCACTGTAAAGGGAGCCAAGACCGTCACATTCGAAGCTTCGGTCGCTGGTATGAACATATCGGAGGCGCATGTCATCGAGGTTTACGATGAGCCGGTCATCGTCTATGATACCGACTACGCCGAAGGCAAGGCGATTATGAAGCTCGACGTGCGCAACTCGAAAGCCAAAAACATTTCAATAGCGATAGCCGGGCAGACGCAGACGCTGGCAGAGGCGTTTGGAAAGGCGCAGGTCGAATTCGCGCTCGCGCCTGGCACATATCCAATGGAACTCGTATGCTACGACGTCGCGGGCAACCGATACGTCACGCCGGCGACCATCGAGTTCCGCGAGAAGAACTTCTTCGAGCAGTTCCTGGCGATGCTAAATGAAATGATAGCGCCTCTATTTTCACTTTTTAACAAGGCCGTGCAGTGAAGTTCCCTTTCCGAACCGCGTGGTATTTAAGGCGGAAACTGAATAAATTTTCATGGTCAAAAAGAAAAGCGCAAAGAAGAAAGAATCCGGTTGCTCATGCTGTTAAGTTCCTAGCGCAACCTGGACACAGGTTTTATTCTTAGTTTTTTTAGTTTCTAGAGGCAGTTTCACTTTTAAAGCTTGTTTCCAAGTATGCTCATGACGACGGCGAATGGCATTACCGAGAAGAGAACGCTGGCCAGAAATTTTAGTTCTTGCTGTTGTCGTTAGTAAATTGAACACTGGCTTTTACACCGATTTTTTACACCGGTTTTTTTGGAAATTTAAAAAATTTTAGGAGGTCATAACATGAAAAAGGGTGAACGACTCTGCTGAAGACGGAGCGAAAAGGACTTACGACAATATACTGGATACGATAGGCAACACGCCGCTTGTGAAAATAAACAGGCTGAATCCGAACAGGAACGTGACCATTTACGCGAAATTCGAGGGCACCAACCCCACGGGCAGCATAAAGGACCGCATCGCCTTGAAAATGATAGAGCAGGCGGAGAGCGAAGGCGTGCTGGTTCCCGGAAAAACGATAATAGAGCCCACGTCAGGCAATACGGGCATCGGCCTGGCGATGATAGGCGCGGTCAAGGGATACGAAGTCGAGATAGTGATGAGCGCAGCGGTCTCGATAGAACGCCAGAAAATGATACAGGCGTTCGGCGCAAAAATAACTTTGACGGAGGCCAGCCAAGGCACGGACGGCGCCATACGGAAAGCGAGGGAGCTCGTGAGCGCGAACCCTGAAAAATATTTCATGCCCGACCAGTTCTCGAACGAGTATAACAAGATCGCTCATTACAAGACGACTGCCGAGGAGATATGGCGCGACACCGGCGGCAAAATTGATTACATGGTTTCGGCCATCGGCACGTCGGGAACGATAATGGGCGTAGGCATGGGCCTGAAAGAGAAGAATAAAAAAATAAAAATAATCTGCGCCTATCCGCACAAAGGACATTACATACAGGGACTGAAAAACATGGAGGAAGCGATGGTGCCGTCGATATACAGGCCGTTCGAAATCGACGAGAACATAACGGTCGACAGCGAAGTCGCCTTCGAATGGGCCCGGCGAATCGTGAAAGAAGAAGGCATATTCGTGGGCATGAGCAGCGGGGCCGCGATGTACGCGACGGTCGAAGTCGCGAAGAAAATAAGCGGAGGCACGATAGTGGTGATATTTCCGGACAGGGGGGAGAAATACCTGAGCACAAAATTATTCAATGGCGGATAGAGAAGAAGCAATGGACCGGTCGGGATTTGAACCCGAGGCTTATGGAACCATGTTTCTTTTCTGCAGAAACAAGGTTTCTCCACCATGCCAAGGTGGCGATCTACCGCTGATCTACCGGCCCTTAAATGGTTTTAGTAGTTTGACGATTCTATTGTTATCCTTTTTCAATATATAAACATTATATTGACCTTCTCTTGATGATGTTATACCATGTTTTATTTCAAACATGTTCAATAAAAACGATATCTGTTGAGCTAGTTTGTAAGATGATGTGTAAAAAGCTATTCTTATGCCGTTCTCGGTTTTCGATATTGTACCATCCGTGTCGATCAAACCTCTTAGAAAACCTTTGGCAAAGACCTCGTTTTTCAAAAATTTCTCTTTCAGACTCACACTTTTTGATTTATCTTGGTTTTTGAAATCGAGAAAGTCATGGAAAAAAGCAAATATTTCTTTTGAATATATCTGTAAAACAAATTTTCTAGGGCCGTCCATTTTTATAAGAAATTTTTTACCAAATGACGCATCGAATAAAGCTTTAACATGATTCAAATAGTTCACGTTTTTTATACCAAAATGCACTCTAACCTGATAGTGATATCTTCCTGGCTCAAAATATAAACTGCCGTCGCCTGTGAATATACCGACGGCTTCTCCCAATTTTTCATCTGAATTGAATCTTATGAGAGGCATCTGTATGCTTTTTCCTTTGAGTTTTCGTGTGTGGTAGTAAATAGTCGTCTTTTTTATGCCTGTGATATTTGATATATGTTGCAAGGATTTGCCATCTTTGGTCAAGTTTTCAATGCTTTTTAATTGGTAACAATTAAGTCTCATTCTCTCTATTTCATATTTGGATACCTGCAAATAAAAGAAAAGTAAATGCTTGCTGAATCAGATTACTCTTTGGATTCCTTCGTGACGATGGTCGACTCGCTCCTGTTGGCCATCTGTTCGACTCGCTTCCTGAGCAGTTTCTCTATCTCGCCGGATATAGTGGTCTCGTTGAGAACGCAGAACGCCTTGAATTTCAGAAACAGGTCTTTGTCAACCTCTATGGTAGTCGTTATGGTCTCTGCTTTTTCCACTTTTTCCTGTCTTAGTTCCTCTGAAGACATGGTAAATAAATACTTTCATGCTTTTTAAAGTTTTCTGCCTGGTCCGCTTAAATTTTTAAATATGTAGATATACAAATAGTTAAATATAATATATCAGGTTCATCAAAATGCGCTCAATGAGCGTGTTTTGCGTTTGTCGGGGGTGTGTGTATGTGTCCGGATGCAAGTGAAGTTTTTGATGCCTATCAGGCAAAGATAATGGTTTTCGGTTGCGGCGGCGGGGGAAGCAACACCATAACAAGGCTTACCGAGATGGACATAAAGGGCGCGACCACGGTCGCGGTCAACACGGACGCGAAGCATCTCGCGGTCACGAAGGCTCACAAGAAGATTCTTATCGGCAAGGAGCTTACCAGGGGCATGGGCGCCGGCGGATTCCCGGATGTTGGCAGAAAGGCTGCTGAGGAATCGAAGGACGCCATAAAAGACGTCCTCAAGGGTTGCGACCTGCTTTTCGTGTCCTGCGGCCTCGGTGGCGGAACCGGAACAGGAAGCGCACCTGCCATAGCAAAGATGGCGAAGGAGCTCGGTTCCATCGTAATCGCTCCCGTCACGCTGCCTTTCAAAATGGAAGGCGCGCGCATACGAAAGGCGGAGGACGGCCTCATGAAGCTGCGCGACGCGTGCGACACTGTCATTGTTATAGAGAACCAGAAGCTTCTCGAGCTCGCCGGCCAGAAGCCGCTTAGCGAGGCGTTCGCGGTCGCGGACAACCTCATAGCCACGATGATCAAAGGCGTGACGGAAACGATTTCGCAGCCGTCGCTGGTGAACCTCGACTATGCGGACGTCAAGGCGATAATGCATTCCGGAGGCGTGGCGACGATCGGAGTCGGAATCTCGGACACGAAGCACAGGGCGAAGGAAGCGATAGACAACGCCCTGAACCACCCGCTGCTCGACGTCGACTACGACGGTGCGACAGGCGCGCTGATACAGATAATCGGCGGCGACGATCTCACGCTCGAAGAGGTAAGCCTTATCGGCGAAACCGTGTCGAAGAAGATGAATCCAGACGCGACGGTCATGTGGGGCGCGCGTGTCCTGCCGGAATTCAAGGGCAAGCTTCAGGTCATAACGATAATAACAGGCGTCAGCTCGCCATACATCCTGGGCAGCAAGACCGAGGAGACGAAGAAAGTCGACAAGCTGTTCAGTAAGGATCTCGGCATCCAGATGTACTGAGCCGCATCCAGGCCGGATTTCTCCGGCATTTTCCTTTTATCTCTTTTTCTAACTTTTTATTTTACCAAACCCAACTATTCCTATCGAGATGCGTGGGGTGTGGGTGTATGTTCAGGACTTATCTTAATTACATAAACGGCAAATGGGTCAAGTCGTCGTCGGGCAAGACGTTCAAAAAAATAAACCCGGCGAACGGAGAAGCGATTTTCGAATGCCAGGCAGGCAGCGAACGAGACGTCGAGGCTGCGATACGCGCGGCGCAAGACGCTTTCGCCGACTGGAAGTTCCTGCCGCCGCCGCACAAGGGCGAGATATTATACAAGGCCGCGCGAATCCTTGAGGAACGCAAAGAGACGCTAGCAACGCTGCTGACTAAAGAGAACGGCAAGAACATCGAGGAAGCGAGAGGCGAAGTGCAGGAAGCGATAGACATAACAAAATACGTCGCAGCCGAGGGGCGAAGGCTTCTGGGCGAGACGACGACGTCCGAGCTGCCTCACAAGTTCGCCATGTTCATACGCGAGCCGAAAGGCGTCTGTGGCATAATAACGCCGTGGAACTTCCCGATTGCGATACCCGCATGGAAGATTCCCGCCGCGCTTATATGCGGCAATACCATCGTCTTCAAGCCGTCCAGCGACGCGCCGGCGTGTGGCATAGAGCTGGTTAAGATTCTCGAAGAAGCAGGCGTGCCACCGGGCGTACTCAACATGGTCACGGGGTCGGGCGCATCCGTCGGCGACGCCATCACCAAGCACAAGGGTGTCGACCACCTCTCATTCACGGGCTCGACTGAAACAGGAACTCACATTTACACCGAGGGAGCGAAGAAGCTCGATTCAGTCGAGCTGGAAATGGGCGGCAAAAACCCGCAGATCGTTCTGGCTGACGCTGATCTCGAGCTGGCAGTCGACGGCGCTCTCTGGGGCGCTTTCGGGACGTCAGGCCAGCGCTGCACCGCGACTTCGAGAATAATAGTCGAGAAGCCCGTCGTCAGGGAGTTCACCGAGCGCCTGCTGAAGCGCGTGAAAAAGCTGCGCGTCGGCAACGGGCTGAAGAAGGGTGTAGTCATGGGCCCGATAATAAACGCGGCCCAGATGACCAAGATTATGGGCTACATAGACAAGGGGCGCAAAGAGGGAGCGAAGCTGCTTTACGGCGGCCACAGGCTGGGCGACGCCGAGCACGCGAAGGGTTTCTTCATCGCGCCGACTATTTTCACCCACGTCACGCCTGACATGACCATCGCGAAAGAGGAGATA
>JAZDFI010000014.1:0-50730 GCA_043808015.1 Candidatus Aenigmatarchaeota archaeon | reverse complement strand
AATGAAAGTTCTAAGAACTTCAATTTTCCTCCAAACAGACCGGATTTAGTCATTTGTTCTGATGCTATAAAACCCAAAGTTTTGATTGATGTTAAATATAATCAATTGAAAGATTTGGAAGATTCAAACAATTTTGTTAATCTAATATCCATAGTGACAAAGGGAGAAAACAAGATAATCCTATGCAATGTCGACAGTTACGACGCTTACCTCAAAGAAAGTAAAAATATAAATTGTCCTATTTACATAATCAAAGTTTACAGAGTAGATATGACTGAAGGTTGGTCATTTACATTTCTCGGTATAGAATTGACCGAAAAATTAAAAGAAAAGCTAATAATAGAGAATTTCGGCACACCTGCTAAAAAGGTGTATAAAATAGATTTTAAAGACATGTTAGAAGGTGATATTCTTTTCGATAAAATATCAACATTGATAAAAAAATAGTAATTTGCAATGCCGACAAAATATTTAAATACCCTTCCTAATACAATATCAATATTCTGAATGCACGGGTTCTTTGTTGCGGCAATTGGGGCCGTGTTATATGCGTATAAGTGATGTGTGATAATTATGCCAGAAAGAAAGATTGAGAATCTGCAGACCGGGACGACGACGCTCGGCATAGTGGGCAAGGACTTTGTCGTGCTCGCGGCCGAGCGAAAGGCGACCATGGGATACCTTGTCGCGAGCAAGAATACGAAGAAAATAATGAAGCTCGCAGACCACGCGGGCATGACCATCGCAGGGAGCGTGGGAGACGCACAGGCGCTGGAGCGCTACGTCAAAGCGGAGATAAAGCTCTATGAGCTCGAGGAATCGAGGAGAATGAACATCAAGTCCATCGCCTCTTTAGTCGCGAACATACTTTACGCCAGGAGCTACTATCCTTATTACGTGCAGCTGCTGATAGGCGGATACGATGCCGCCCCAAGGCTTTTCTCGTTCGACCCGAGCGGCTCGGTGATAGAGGAGGACAGTTATTTTTCCACCGGTTCTGGCTCGGTCATGGCGCTCGGTGTCCTTGAGGACAGGTTCAAGGAAGGGTTAGACGTCGAAAGCACCAAGAAGCTCGCGGTCCACGCCATACGGGCAGCCATACAGAGGGACATCGCTTCCGGTGGTTCGGGCATAGATGTCATGGTCATAACCGCGAAAGGCATGACGTCGCTGAGCGACGAGGAAGTCAAAAAGATCGCATGAAGTAGTGATATTTTCGACGCGTCATAGCGCGAATTTTATATCCACGAGGCGAATACAATGAACGATATTCTGAAGGAATTACAGAAAAGTTTGTCCAAGGAAGCCCAGATTACGGAAGTCAAGTTCGAGGGGCCGGAAATCGTGCTCTACACGAAGAGCCCGGAATTCTTCCGCGACCATGACCGCATCGTAAGGGAGATGGTCTCGAACCTGAAGAAAAGGATAGAGATACGTCCCGACCTTTCGATAACGATGGACATGGAGAAGACGAAGAAAAAGATAAAGGAAATAGTCCCCGAAGACGCGGGCATACGAGAAATATATTTCGAGCCGGAGATGGGGAAGGTCGTCATCGAGTCGCAAAAACCAGGGATGGTCATAGGCAAGGGCGGCGAGACGTACAAGAAGATAAAGAATGAAACGCTCTGGCTTCCAAAAATTGAAAGGGCGCCGGCAATCGAGAGCGCGATCGTGCGTGCTGTGCGCAACCTGCTTCATACTGAAATCGACTATCGCAAGAAATTCCTTAACTCGATAGGCCAGAAGATAAACGCGCCTAAAAAGGAAATAACGGACCGGTGGGTAAGGCTCGCCTGTCTCGGCGGCTTCCGCGAAGTCGGGCGCTCAGCGATGCTGGTCGAGACGCCGGAATCTAACGTGCTTCTGGACTGCGGAGTCAACGTCGCATCGGACAACTTCCCATATTTCGAAGTCCCTGAATTCAATATTGACAAGCTCGACGCCGTCGTGATTTCACACCCGCACCTCGACCACTGCGGATACGTCCCTTGGTTGTACGAGAACGGATATACAGGACCGGTCTACTGCACTGCGCCCACACGAGACTTAATGGTCCTGCTGTGCTTAGATTATGTCGACATCTGCCACAGGGAGGGAAAGAAGGTTCCCTACACCAAGAAGTCGGTGGAGAAGGTCGTCAAGCACACGGTCACACTGGAATACGGCGAAGTCTCTGACATGACTACCGACATTCGCCTGACGTTACAGCCAGCAGGCCACCTGCTAGGGTCGGCGCTGGTGCACCTGCACGTCGGCGATGGTTTGCACAACATACTTTACACGGGCGATTTGCTCTACGGGCCCTCGAGGCTTTTCGAGCCGGCATACACGAATTTCTCGCGCGTCGAGACGCTGATAACGGAGTCGACCTACGGCGGCTCGAGCGACCTGAAGCCGACGAGAAAGGAAGCAGAAGAAAAGCTCATGCGCGTCGTAAACGAAGCAATGGCCCGCGGCGGCAAGGTGCTCATACCATCATTCGCCGTCGGTCGTGCGCAGGAAATAATGTGCATCCTCGCGGCGAACGACTTCAAGTATCCTGTTTACATGGAAGGCATGCTTTGGGACGCGACTGCGATACATACGGCGTATCCGGAATACCTGTCGCACTACCTGCAGAAGCAGATTTTCCATTTCGGCAAGAACCCGTTCATATCCGACATTTTCAAGAGGGTCACAGTCGCTAAAGAACGTGAGGCGGCGATTGGCTCACCCGACCCGTGCGTCGTGATAGCGACGTCAGGCATGCTCGTCGGCGGGCCGGCGCTGGAATATCTTAAGGCGTTCGCGTCGGACAAGAAGAACACGCTCCTTTTCGTCGGCTACCAGGCCGAGGGTTCGCCGGGCCGGCGAATACAAAAGGGATGGAGAGAGACGCCGATATCGTCCGCAGGCGGGAAGACGAGGACGATAAACATGGAGATGGCTGTCGATACGATAGAAGGGTTGTCCGGCCACTCGGACCGGAAACAACTCCTTGGCTTCGTGAGCAGGCTCGCAAGCAGGCCCGACAGGATAATATGCAACCACGGCGACGGATATGCGACGCTAGAGCTTTCGCGGGACCTGCACAAATACAACAAGGTCGAAACGCTCGCCCCGAGGCTTCTGGAAGTAATCAGGCTGAAGTGATATAACTTCTTCTAAACCGCGGAAAATGGAAAATTAAAAGCGAAGCAAAAATAAAGGCTTTACCTCATGACTCTGGCGTGCTCTGGCGCGAGAATCAGCCAGTCCTGCTCGACTCCGATTATCTCGCCGTTCTGAGCGAGGACGGTCTTCTTCAGCTTCTCGACCGCTCTCTTGAGTTCGCCCAAGTCTTTCTCTTTAAGCGTCTTTATCTTGAGGAAGACCAGCGATCCTTCTCGCACGACTTTCAGAACCCTGTCCGTGTCCGCGAAATCATCGAGCTTCTCGATGGATATGCCGATCTTGCCGTGCATCTTCGCTTCCTCTACACCGACCTCTATGAAATCTTCCTTCGGTATGTCGTCGGTATCCATGTCTCTTGCTAGGCTCTTCCTGAGTTTTTCAAGCACCATATCAAACCCCTCCCGAGATTAAACCATTAATAACGATAATTATATAGTTACTAAAAGACTTAAAAAGATTAGGTGAGACGCGAAAGGCGCATAACGCTTTTTGCGAAGCTAGTTCTTGCTGAGCTCTTCCAGCTTCGTTACGACGTCCCAGATTTTCGTCCTCGCGTAAAGCGAGATGTTCGTGTCGTTCGATGATTCGTCGAGTATGCTGATGAGAGTCGATATCTTCACGCCGTCGCTTTCGTTCTCGGTCTTTATGGACTTTACCGACGCTTCCAGCGACGCCTTGACATTCCTCGGCACGCCGCGGTCATTCATTATGTCTTCGATAAGTTCGATTGCCTTGTCGATTTTGCCCATAGAAATCATCTATCTCCCGTTTTCCTCTTCATCTTTCGAAGGAGTGACCTTTATCATGCGCGTTCGCAGCTCTTCGATTTTTTCCTTGAGCCTCAGTTCCTGCTTCTCTAAAGTCTTCAGCCGCAGGTTGACCATGGTTTCCTTTTCCTCGAAGTCCTTTACCAGCTCCTGTGCATCGACTTTGATGAGAATAGGCCCGGAAAGCTTGTAGACGAACTTCTCCTTCGCCTTCTTTACCTCTTCCAGCGCCCTCTTTATCTCGTTGAGCTCCATGGTAAGCGCGGCTTTTTGGGCAGCGACGGTCTGTATCTGCTGGCTGTAAAGCTGCGCCTGCCCGAGAATCTGAGAAGTCTGGTCCTTTTCCATGGAAATCACTTCGCTTTTACCTTTCTGCCCATCGAAGGCCTGCGCTTCTCGAGGATCCTGTAACCGCAGTAAGGGCAGATGATCTTCTTCGCCTTCTGCAGGTCTATCTCGACGGGTTTGCCGCAGTTAAGGCACTTGTAACCGTAATCTTTCCTTTCCATAAAATCAGCCTCACTTCGATCCGGGCTCGTAAGCCTTGCCGGCGAATTTCAGGCCGCACCTCTCGCACAGCCATATGCCGGACGAAACCCTTTTCAGGCCCGTCCTGAGGCAGCGCGGGCAGACGTGCTTCGCTTTTTGCACGGTCTCTATTTTCAGAAACCGCTTCTTTACACCCTTGCCGTATCTGACGCCAAACCTTCCGGTCGAACCTACTTTTTTTGTTCTTCCCATAGCATCACTTTCGTTTTTTTCAGCTATGCTTTTTAAGCATGCGAACGTTTTTGATTTTGATTGTTTCTATTCGCATACTTATAAGCTTTGCCTCAGCAGCTCGCGTATTTCCCTGCCTTTCTTTATCGACATCTCCGCGGCCTGCTCTATCATCTCGAACGTGAGCGAACACGCGCCGCCTTTCTGCATGGCGCAGACATCGCCGGCTTCGTTCGTCGTTATCGTGAGCCTGCCGTCCATGGACTCCTCTTCTTCGAGGGTCGGGTCCACGATAAGCTTGCCGTCGATTATGCCGAACGTGACCGGGACTGGAATGTCGTCGAGAGGAACGCTTTCGCCCGTCTTCTCGTAGATGACTTTGTCCCCAGCCTCGTCGTATTTGACCATCTTCGCAGTCATGAGCGCCGCGATTGCAGCGATGCCTGACGCGTCGATGAGATTGCCTTCGTGGCTGAGCGGCTGTATGTCCACCATGACCATCCAGACTTTCTCGCCCACCTTTATGCATAGCTTCTCGGTGTTTATGCAGTGCGACTCGCGTATGCCTCTATCGACTATGCGGGCCATTTCTATCGCCGTTTCTCTCGGCGGGCCGAGCTCGAATTCCGGCGAAGCGACCGGTGACAGTTCCGTGTTCACCATTAACACGCCCTCGTTGGGCGTGTCGGAGAACGGCTCCTTAACTTCCAGCTTCACTCCGGCTATGACTTCAGTCCCGCCTAATTTCACGCGGGCCGAGCCTTCGGCCTGCTCTATCGGGCCTATCTCTATCTCGATTTTCCTCTGCTCATCGGGCTTGCGGCCGTCGAGCCTCATGCCCTTGCTGAGATGGGAAATTATGTAGCTCGTCTGTATGTTCATTCAAATCCCTCCTTTGACCATTTCTCCAGCAGCGCCTTGCGCTGGTGTTCGTAAAGCGTCTCGCAGCCTTTTACCGCGAGCTTTATGACGTTCTTCATGTCTTCCTTCGTTATCTTGCCGTCCATCTGGATTAAAGTGAATTTCTTTTCGCGCGGCATGTATGCGATGGGAAGGTCGCAGTCCGTCAGCTCCTCTTCTTCGCCGTTCAGGTCGATAACGTAATGCCCTTCTATCTTGCCCGCCGCTATCGACGTGACAAGGTCGCGCATCTGGATGCCGGCGTCTGCGAGCGCAAGGCTGGCTGCATTTATGCCTGCCGTCCTCGTGCCTGCGTTGGCCTGCAGTATCACGATGTACAAATCGATGGTCGTTTTCGGGAAGTCCTTCAGGAACAGCGCGGGTTCT
This sequence comes from Candidatus Aenigmatarchaeota archaeon, assembly GCA_043808015.1. GTDB lineage: Archaea > Aenigmatarchaeota > Aenigmatarchaeia > QMZP01 > QMZT01 > JBGPQP01. The sequence goes on along the minus strand of JAZDFI010000014.1, from coordinate 44,800 downwards.
AACGCCTCTCGCGTGACCTTGGAAATTTCCGTGCTGCGTCTCGAAGGCCCTGGCCTCACGCGTTCTTTGGTCGAGAAAGGCGCCATCGTGTAGTTGCACTGGAGTATCGCGCGATCGGACTCCTGCATGTGGCGCGGGTTCAGCTCCCTGGGCCCGTATACCGCTGCAAGAGCGACTGTCCTGCCTATGCTGACGAGCGCCGAGCCGTCCGCGTGTTTCAGCACGCCGACTTTCATTTTTACCGGTCTGGTCTCGTCAAGCTTCCTGCCGTCGTTTCTTTTGTATGTTGTCATAATCATCTCCTCCTAAATGCCCTGAGAGAGGAGCTTCCCGATGTGGTCGGTCAGACCCTGTATCTGGGACTTTTCCTCAATCTCCTGTATAGCCCTGGCGGCAAGCTGCTCTTTTTCTCCCTGGATCCATATCACTCCGTTCTGGCCCACGGAAATCCTGCAGCCCGTCTTGTCCTTTATCAGGTTTATCATCGAGCCCTGTTTGCCGATGACTCGGGGGACCTTCACAGGCGAAATCCTTATTATCCTGCCGTTCTCGAATTTCCTGGTGCTCGGGTCTTTCATCGATATGCGGATGTCCTTAAGAGGCGTGACTTCAGAGATTCTTGCGTATATCAGGTCGCCGACCCCGTAGATTTTCGAGATGTCGGTCCTGGACGGCTCTATGAAGCCTCGCACGCCGGACAGCGGCAGAAAAGCCCTGTAAGGCGAATTAACGTCGATGGTCCATCCTGAGTACTGGACTTCGCTCACTTTGCCGATGACCATATCGTCTGCCTCGGGCATGTATTTGCCGGAAAGCGGGACGACATCTATCACGTGACCGCGATAGTACACGACGCCTAAGCGCTTCGAATATATCGAGTTGCCGTCGCGGTAGCAGTTCCTGCCCGGAAGGTATTCCATCGATTCGACGATCCTGTCGCCAGGAAGGACGACGTTCTTGCCCCGTCTAACCGATTCTTCCCTTCGCTCTTCAACTCTTTCATGCGCCAGGTGCATTTGCTCGTGCACATGCGAGGGCGCGGCGTGCGGACTTTCTTGCTTCTCGAAAGCCGGCTCATCACTCTCGTCAAAACCGTTATTCTCCTTTTCCTGTATCGCCTTTATCTCTTCCATAACGTCTTCTTCAAGTTCTTTGCGTATGCTTTCATCCATTTCTATCTTTTCAGTTTCCATATTCAAATCACCTATATCTTGTGCTCCTTAACTATTTTGACTTCAACCCTGCCGGACGTGAGCTTGTTCAGCTTGTCGTATATGTCGCTCTGCATCCCTGCGGGTATTTCTATCAATGCAATCCATGCAACATTAGTCCATTCCTCGTTCTTGACGTCGGTTATCTCGCGGACTATCGAATTGGCTTTACCAGCGAACTCGATGGGCACGCGTATCGCCACCTCTATCCTCTCCAGCGAAATAGGCAGGATTTCCTGCAGCTTGTCGAGAACCGCCTTTACCTGGTCTTTCGCCGGCTTGAACGGGTCTATTATGACGCGCGCCTCGGCGATCGCGTTCATGATGCGGGTGAGCGGGTGCGGCATCTTGGTGCGCGGGTCCATGCCCTGTTTGGCTATGTAGCTGGCGATTTCTTTTTTCTTCTCATCGACCATTCTGCTGCGCTGCTCTGTGGTGAGCTGGATATGGCCCTCTTTGAGTATCGTCGCCGCGATGTCCCAGATGCTCGCTTTTCCGAAGGCCTTTTGCAGCTCTTCGGCAGAATGCCGGTCGCCCTTTTTCGAGTCCTTGTAAATATCGGCTACGGCAAGCATGTCGGTTATGGCGATTTCCTTGCCGCGGCGGAATTCCAGCGCTTTGTCCGGGTCGACGAGAATCTCGAAATTCATGCCGGCCTTCGTAATCCGAGCTATGACTGCGTCTTCAACAGAAACCATAGAACCACTTTCTGCAACTTCCGCCTGTACACTGGCACTTACTCTTCCTGCTTGTCGAACTCGCCCGGAGAAATCTTTTTCATGCCGCTTTCTGTTATCACAGCGATTTCGATGCCTTCTTTCGGCAAGCTTTTCTCGCCCGCTTTCAGCGCCTTCACAAGAAGCTTAAGCCCTTCTTTCACGGACATGCCTTTCTTGTAGCCGGAATTGAGGACTTTTTTCGCCTTGTCGGAGCCTCTGCCTATTGCCTGGGCTTTCCACTGCAGCATGGTGCCGGACGGGTCAGTTTCATACAAGTTGGCGCCTGTGCTGTCGACTCCGCCAACGAGCAGGCCTATACCGAACGGTCTCAAACCCGCGTATTGCGTCGCCATGTGCTTGTGATTCGCCAGGGACTTGGCAACAGTCTGGACTGAAACAGGTTCGCCGTATGTAATCTTGTTTATCTGCGACTTGACCCTCGCTATCTCCACAAGGTATCTTGCGTCCGCCAGTATCCCTGAACCGACTATGCCTATGTGATCGTCGATTGCGAAAATCTTCTTGTACGAATCGCTGACGCTCAGTGGAGCTGACGATTTCGTAGCTCCAAGTAACACGCCGTTGCTCACGACCAAACCTGCTGCCGTGCTTCCACGCTTAACGGCCTGCCTTGCGTATTCTACCTGCAAGAGCCTTCCGTCTGGTGAATAGACGACAATCGTCCTGTCATATGCCATGTAATTAGGCGGTGTAGGTTGCATTTCAAACCTCCTCGATTAAATATGATTAAACGCAATTTGCGCATTTCGGATTATTCAATTATTTTAACTTCTATATATAAATAGTTTGTTTATAAAGCTCCGGGACCTTTTAATTATATAAGCCGGTGTCTATCGCAATTCGTCAAAATCGGCATATGGGTCGCGAAAGGGGTGTTATGTTATGAAAAGGGTTCTTGTTCCGCTGGCCGAGGGTTTCGAAGAGCTTGAGGCCATGGCCGCCATCGACGTTCTCAAAAGGGCAGGCATCGACGTCATCGTCGCTGGTCTGCCGGGAACGATTGTGAAGGGACGCTCCGGAGTGAAGGTCGTCACCGACAAAAGAGTCGATGAGATCGACCAAAAGAGCCTCGACGGCATCGTTCTTCCAGGCGGCAACCCGGGCTACATAAACCTGGGCAAGTCGAAGAAGATCATTGAGATAATCAACGATCTGGACAAGTCGAAGAAAATGATAGCCGCCATATGCGCTTCGCCGTCGATTCTCGCCAAGCTGGGCATCCTTGACGAAAGAAGGGCGACCATATACCCGGGCATGGAGAGGGACGTCCCCCGCCCGAGGCCGGCAAACGTCGTCACGGACGGCCACATAATAACGTCACAGGGCCCCGGCACGTCGATAGACTTCGCGCTTGAAATAGTCAAGATGCTTCTGGGCAGCAGCCAGGCAGAAAAGGTCAGAAGCGAACTGGTATACAAGTAAATTAGGTGCCTTTGCATAATTTTTGGAACTCGGCTATGCTAGAAAATGAACTATCGGAAATCTGCGGAATACATGCGGGCGACGGTTATCTTAGAAATGACGGAAGACGCATAGAATTGGATATAAGCGGTTCAACTGAAGAAAAAATCTACTACGATAAACACGTCACTCCACTCTTCTCTAAAGTTTTTGGCGTGAAAATAGAAGGAAGATATTTTCCACATAGGAACACCTATGGTTTTGTTGTAAGAGACTTAAAAACTGTTGAAAAAATTCACAGTTTGGGTTTTCCGTATGGAAAGAAGACTAACATCGTCAAAGTGCCTGAATTTGTACTAAAAAGTGAAAATTTGGAGCCTAAAAAATTATTTTTACGAGGATTTTTCGATACGGATGGTTGTATAACATTCGATAGAAGATATAGCGATAGTTACAGTTTATTCAGAAGAAAACATCATATCTACCCGAGGATAATATTGGTGACAACGTCGTATTCATTATTTACAGATTTGAAAAAAATTATAACAGATGCTGGCATTGGTTTTTGGGTGGATGAATATACTCCTAAATCAGAAAACGAAAGCAAAAAGTTTAGAATCTGGATAAGAGGTAGAAATGTCGAAAAATGGATGAACGTGATTGGAAGCAAAAATCCGATTAAGCACAGCAGGTTCGATGTTTGGAAAAGATATGGATTTTGCCCGCCGAAAACAACTTTTAAAGAACGAATGAAAATAATAAGTGGTAGTATCAACCCTGAAAACATTCAACGGGCTCGTAGCTCAACCGGAAACAAATAAGAAACGGAAGCGTCTGTTTCGGTCTGTAATAGAGCGCTCGAGGTCTTTTCAGACCGGCGAAGCTTCGGACCGAGAGGTTGGGGGTTCGAATCCCTCCGGGCTCATATAAGCCTTTTTCAAAAAGGCTTAATCGAAAAAGGAGTCAACGTCACTCGCTTCGCTCGCTCCTGACATCCAAGAGGCAGTATGAAATACAAGAAATCAGGGGATGCGTACGTCATCCTGCTCGAGAAAGGCGACAGGATAATCGATTCGCTGCTTCGTTTCTGCACGAAAGAAAAAATAAAAGCCGGCTCGCTTTCCGGCATCGGCGGCGTCGCGAAAGCGGAAGTCGCTTATTACGACATGCGCGACAAAAAATACCACGCGCGCGTCTTTGACAAGCCGCCATACGAAGTCGTCAGCCTGAAAGGCAACGTTTCAATCGCAGCAGAAAAATTAAAGATACACGCGCACATAGTCCTTAGCGATTCGGAATTCCGCGCTTTCGGCGGGCATCTCAACGAAGCGGACGTTTCGCCGATGTGCGAGATAATTTTCATCCCGCTGAAAGCCAAGCTTCATAGGAAAAAAGATGCGGAAACCGGTCTCATGTTTTTGGATTTGTGAATCGCGAATTGTACATCAGAAAACGCTTAAAGTCCTTCTGGTCGTTCGCCAAGTACGACGTTCGCTTTCACGTACTCCCCGTCCCTGTAAACATCAACTTCGACTGTATCGCCTGGCTTGTATTTCAGCAGGACGTTAAGGAGGCCGCCGTTGTCCTCTATTTTCTGTCCGCCTATCGCGACGATGATGTCACCGAGGACGAAGTCAGGCTTTCCCGGCCTCGACATGGTTTCCACGAGTCCCGCTTTCTTGGCCGGGCTGTTGTCGGCGAAGTCGACTATGACGACGCCGTAATCAACTTTCAGGTCCCACACCCTGACCATCTCGCTCGTCACGTCAGATCCGGTTATGCCGAGCCATGGCCTCTTGACCTTGCCGCTTTCTATTATCTCAGTGTATATCTTATTCACGGTGTTTATCGGTATCGAGAATCCTATGCCTTCGGAGCCGCCGGACTGCGAGATTATCGCGGTGTTTATGCCTATGACTTTGCCCTCCAGGCTGAGCAGCGGCCCTCCTGAGTTGCCGGGATTGACGGCGGCGTCGGTCTGTATGACCTTTTCTATCACAAACCCGCCTTCGGATTCGAGAGTCCTGTTCAGGGCGGAAACGATGCCAAGCGTAATCGTGTTCTGCAGTCTGAACGGACTGCCTATCGCGACGACGAATTCGCCGGCCCTAACATTGTCGGAATCGCCTATCACGACCGGCCTGAGGGTATTGCTTGGATTTATCTTTATGACTGCAACATCGTTGAGCGGATCCGCGCCTCTCAGCGTCGCATCGAACTCCTCGCCCGTCGCTAGCGTGACCGTTATGTTCGTCGCGTCGGCGACCACGTGGTCATTCGTTACGATATATCCGTCGTCGGAGACGATGAAGCCGGAGCCCGACGCCTCGGACTGGGCGACGCCGAATATGGTCTGCGTGTATATCACGGAGTTGATGAAAACGACCGACTCCTTGTTGTCTTCGAATAATCCGGTTATCCTGTCTTCCATCTGGACAGTCTGCCCGGAGTAAATGGTCTGGGTCACGCCGCCAGCGGCTTGCTGTGTGTTAGATAGCGTACCTGAGAAAACTTGCGGCGACAAGATTGAAAGAGTTACAGCTGAACCGATTATGCCGCCCAGTATGCATGCCAGCAGAAGATAAACCATAGCGAAAGGTCTGGTTTTCTCGGTTTTCATAGAATGATAATATGGCCGAAAATTTTAAAACAGTTGCGTGCGCTCAAACACGTTTCGCCTTCAGGTATTTCCTCATCTGCGAAAACGCCTTCATCCTATGCGATATGCGGTTCTTTTCCTCGAGCGTCATCTCGGCGAAAGTCTTGCCGTGCCCTTCCGGGATGAAAATCCTGTCCCAGTCGAACCTGTCCTCGCCCCTCGGGACGAACGCGATCCTGCCCTTTACGGTGCCTGAGACGACTTTCATGGTCCTGCCGTCGTAGTAGGCGACGCATGCCTCGGCTTTCGCAGCCCTGTCGGGCCCGGCGAGTTTGCATAGCTTCTCGATTCCCATGCTCTTCACGAACCAGGCGATGAGCGGTCCGGGCAGGCCTTTCCACGAGTTTATGTAGAGCGCCGTGTCCTCGACGATCACGGGCTTTTTGACCTTATCAAAAGCGGCCTTCGCCTTCGCCTCGGTCACCTTTCGCACGTCCAGCGACTGGATTTCAGCGACGTCGACTTTCTTCTGCCTGAGGCCCGGGCCGAAAATCATCACGGCCTCTCTGAACTTGTTCTTGTTGCCTGTCGCGAAATAAACCTGCATATTAATAATAGAAATCTGTGTGTTAAAAAAACAGACTGTTAATTTCAGAATTCGTATTTAAGGCCGCCGCTAAGGCGACCGATCTCGCCGCCTATTTCGTGCATCAGTTCATGGAACTTTTTATTGTCCTGCGCGGTTTGGGCGTCCGCTGTCATGGGCTTGCCGATTCTTATCCTCACGGGCCTTTTGGGCACTCTGTCGCTTATCCACCCGCCGTATTCTATGCCCGCAGGAATCAGGGGAATTTCGCCTATCTCTTCCTGTGCTTCCAATGTTCTCCTGACAAACCTTTCCTTGAGCTTCCCCATACCCGGCCTTACCACTTTGCCTTCCGGATAAAGCACAATCAGTTCTCCATTCTTATGCTTATACACAAATCTGATGTTGTCATCGAATATGCCATCCATCTCTTCCCTGGCGTGCTTTATCATGTCCCTGTAGCCCGGGTCGTCCCTTTTCATGTCACTGGCCGTTGGAATAATGATGCCGCCGAATTTTTTCATAATGTAATTAAAAAACGGAATGCTCTTCATGATGTAATTGGCGTTCCTGCCGCGATTGCCGGGCTGATTGTGTATCGCGATGCCGAGAAGCGGCACGTCCAGTAAGCCGTGCGAGTGTTTGGACAATATCAGTGCAGGTCCCTTTTCAGGCACGTTCTCCATGCCGTCGGTCTCGAGCCCGTAAAGCGTGCCCGTGAGCCATGCCGGAGGCGCGAGTAAATAATTCACCAGCAGGTCGCTTCTATCCAGCTTGCGTTCATGACGTTCCTGATAATCTGATGCCATGCGCTTATTTTGGAGCAAAATTTTTTAAGCCGCATATATACCGAGAAAAATAACTATAGAGCATGAAGGGCACGTTCTATCTCGTCATAACCGGCATACTGCTGGGCACTACAGGCATCTGGGCGAAGCTCGTGGGTGCGAGCGTCTCGCCGTTCCTGCTGACCATTCTGAGGACGATTCTCTCGGCCGCCATGATTTTGGCGTTAATCATAGTCTCCAGAAAAATAAACACGAGACAGAATCTTAGCATCAAGAAGGGCGACATCCCCCTTTTCCTGGCGGCCGGCTTCTTCGGCGTGACGATAGGGTTCGGATTCTACATAAAATCCTTCTCCTACATACCCGTCGCCAACGCGGTCGCGCTGGTCTACGTCTATCCCGTCGCGACCTCGATACTCTCGTATTTTCTCCTGAAAGAAAAAATTACGAAAAAGGAGATCGTCGCTAACGCTCTGATAATACTGGGCATAGTGGCCATATACGGCCCGGAAATGGACGTGGCGGCCAGCGCCTTCGGAAACATGCTCGCGCTTATCGCGGGCGTCGGCTACTCGGTCTTCATCGTGTCCATGCGCCACTTCGAATCGAAGGGAATGCCCTACTGGAAGGTCACGTTCTGGCCTCTCCTGATAGGCGGGCTCCTGCTGATGCTATTCCTGCCATTCGAGCCAGTAACCTTTGCGCCCGATGGCTTCGTCCCGCTTTTCATCGCCGGCATCGCGGTCTCGAGCTTCCTGGGTTACATGTTCTACGCGGAGGGGCTGAAGACAGTGAGGGCGCACGACTCGGTTATAATATCGACTCTCGTCGAGCCGCTCTCCGCGATAGCGATTGCTTTCGTCGTTCTGGCGGAAGCCGTCCCTGAGAACGTGATTCTCGGCGCGGCCATGATAATCGCGGCCAACGTTCTCATAGGAATCGAACACAGGCAGAAGCGCGTCAGGAAGCACGCTGGGAAGAAGCCGCAGGAATGCTTCGGCTGGACATGGTGACGCTTCAACTTTTTATTAAGCACGGAGCCAATTAATTTTCATGATGCTCGGCCGCATTTCCGGAAGCGTGACGACCAGGGACTTCAGCTTCAAGGCCGAGGCCAAGATCAAGAAGCTGCAGTACGTCGCGGTCAAGGACTACGAGGGCAAGTGGATTCTAGGCTACATCGATTCCATAACCAATTACATGAACAGCACGCTCGCCAAGGCGAAGGTCATAGGCTTCCGCGACTCGAGGAATTTTCTCAAGCCGCTGCCAGTGCCGTTCGAGCCGGACACGCCCGTATACTCGGCGGACGACGAGCTGATAAAGCTGACGCTCGGCCTCAAGGACGACGGGCTTTACATAGGGATTCTCGAGGGATATGACATCGCCGTAAACCTGCCGCCGAAGCATCTCATAACGAAACACGTCGCGATTCTCGCCAAGTCCGGCGCGGGCAAATCGTATGCCGCAGGCGTCCTTCTCGAAGAACTGGCTGAAAAGGGAATCCCGGTCGTCGTCATAGACCCGCACGGCGAATACAGGACCATGGTCGACGAGAACAGGAAGGAAAACGAGGTCCAGCAGATGAAGCGCTTCAGCATCCAGCCGAAATCATACAAGAACAAGATACACATTTTCGACGCGGGCGCGCAGAACCCGATAAAGCTCGATGCCAAACTATCGACTGAGGACATATTCGAGATGCTACCCACGCACATATCCGCTGGCCAGGAGGGCATCCTTTATTCCGCGATGAAAAATCTCGCTGGCAAGGATTACACTCTCAGGGACGTGATAGAAGAGGTCAACTCAGTCGACAGCAACGCCAAACGTAACCTATCGTCTCTCCTCGAGTTTCTCGAGGGCACGAAGCTTTTTTCGGCCAACCCGACCAAGCCAGAGGAGCTGGTCAAGGAAGGGCGGATGACGATAATCGATTTGAAGGAAGCGAGTCCGGACGTCCAGCAGATCATAGTATACAAACTGGCCAAGGAGCTTTTCAACGCCAGGAAATACGGCAAGATTCCGGAGTTTTTCCTCGTCTTCGAAGAAGCGCACAACTTCTGTCCGGAACGAGGGCTGGGCGAGGTTGCCAGCTCGAAGCTGCTGAGAATCATAGCGTCGGAAGGCAGAAAGTTCGGCGTGGGCCTGTGCATAATCTCGCAACGGCCGGCGAAAGTCGACAAGAACGTGCTGTCGCAGTGCTCGACGCAGATAATTCTCAAAGTCACGAACCCCAACGACATCCGCGCGATAATGGATTCCGTCGAGGGCATCGAGCTGGGAACGCGCGAAGAGATAAAGGACCTGCCTGTCGGGATTGGAATGATAGTCGGCGTTACAGAACAGCCGCTCATAGTGGACATTCGCATTAGAAGAAGCCAGCACGGAGGCGAGGCGGTTGTCAAACAGCTTGAGCCCGGCAAGGAAGGAGCTGAGTCTATCGAAGGCGTTACGCCGGTCTACGAGAGCAAGCTGCAGGTTTACGCGCCCAGGTTCTTCGAGGAGGACATCATGCGCACTTTCAAGAGCGTCGACGACCTGCGCTTCCTCAACTACCCGGTGTGGAAGGCCGATGGCGTGCGCTTGGGCAAGGATGTTGAGCTGCTGGTCGATGGTATAACAGGAGAAATTTTCTTCGAGAAGGACGAGGACGTCGACATCAGTAAAGGTATATCATCAATACTAGAGCTGCCGCATGACCAGCGAAGCATTATCGTTTATCTTGCAGGCGCAGGCGCGGCTGGCATAGACAACATATCAGGCAATGCCAAGATGCTCCTCAGCGACGCGCAGAGCGCGCTGAAGCACCTCGCGGAAAAGAAGTTCGTCATTCGCGTCGGCGAGGAATACGCGCTTTCGAGCTTGATCCATCTTCCATCCGACGCGACTGCGATGAAACTCAGCCGCAAGATAATCGAGCGGGACCGCGAAGGCGAAACGCTGAACTTCACAGTCACGAAAGACGCGGTCAAGAAAGTCGCGGAGATATGGAACATCAACATTCTCGAGATAAAGCCCGTCTATTATCCGTACTGGGTCATAACGAACAAGAAGAAGAAATACCTCGTCAACGCGCTCAACAACCGTCTCGAGATAGACAAGGCCAGGGCGCTCAAAGGGACGCTTTGAGTTTTGGATTTCATTTAAAAGCCCAGGCGACCATCATATATCTCGATGGTTCGTGGTTGATTTTATGAATGTCATAGAAACTAACAGGATGACGAAGAAATACAAGAATCTTACTGCGGTGGACAATCTCAATCTCCAGATAAAAGAAGGGGAGATATTCGGGTTGCTGGGGCCGAACGGCGCAGGCAAAACCACGACGCTTCTCATGCTCACGACTCTGAAGCAGCCGACTTCCGGAACGGCGACCGTGAACAATTTCGACATCATAAAGCAGCCGGACAAAGTGCGAAAGTCGATAGGCATCGTTTTTCAGGACCCGAGCTCTGACGACATACTCACTGGCTATGAGAATCTCAAGCTTCACGGATGGCTTTATGACATGCCTGGAGAGCTGATGGAAAAACGCATAAAGGAAGTTCTTCATCTTGTTGACCTCACTGGAAGAAAAAACGACCTGGTTAAAAAATATTCAGGCGGCATGAGAAGAAGGCTTGAAATAGCAAGGGGCCTCATGCATCATCCGAAAGTCTTGTTTCTGGACGAGCCCACGCTGGGACTCGATCCGCAGTCGAGGGGTAACATATGGAAGTACATAGAAAAAATGGCGAAAGAAGAGCGAGTCACGATCATAATCACGACCCATTACATGGATGAGGCCGACAAGCTTTGCGACAGGCTGGCGATAATAGACAAAGGCAAGATAGTCGTCATGGGCTCGCCGGAAGAACTGAAAAAGAATCTGGGCGGAGACATAATACGGCTCAAAGCAAAAAACCTCAACGTGAAAGCAATAAGGAAACTCAAGTTCGTCAAGAAGATATCCATTTGCAATTCGGAAGTTTGCCTGACGGTTGATGGCATCAACAAACACCTGCAGGAAATCCTCAGAGTTGTCGGTAAAGTGGACTCGGTCGAGATCCGCTCCCCGACGCTTGATGATGTCTTCCTTCACTACACCGGCAAGGCATTGAGAGACAATTCACCGGAAGGCGGCTGGGCAGAGAGAATGATGCACGCGAGGTCGAGAAGATGAGCGACCTGAAAGGCATTTATGCGCTATGGTACAGAGAAACCAAAGTATTTCTCAGGGAAAGGTCGAGGATAGTAGCATCCATCGTTAACCCCGTACTGTGGCTTCTTATAATCGGAGGAGGACTCGGATCCGCCGTTTCTTTCGGCGGCGTAAACTACCAGGCGTTCATTTTTCCGGGAGTGCTCATGCAGTCGGCGCTATTCTCATCGATTTTCTTCGGCGTGTATATAGTGTGGGACAAGAAGATAGACTTCCTGAAAGAGGTTCTGGTAGCGCCGTTGTCAAGGACGTCGATATTCATGGGTAAAGTGCTCGGCGGCTCGACGGACACGCTAATCCAGGTGGCAATTTTATTGACGATTGGCTTTGTTTTTTCAATAAGCGGTATAATAAGCGGCCTTCAACTCAATTTGTTTTCAATTTTAATAACACTGGCATTTTTGATCGTGGCGACTATTGGCCTGGTAAGCATAGGCCTGATAATAGGATCCCAAATGGAAAGCCCTGAAGGCTTTCAGTTAATTGGCAGCTTTGTCATATTTCCCATGTTCTTCCTTTCAGGCGCGCTCTTCCCCATAAACAACCTTCCTGCATGGCTGTCGCCGTTCGTGTTCGTGAATCCGGCCACGTATGCAGTGGACGGCATAAGAGGCGCGATACTGGGGATTTCAACAATGAACATCGCACTTGATTTCCTGGTGGTGACCGCATTCTCAGTTGCAATGATTCTGGTGGGTTCGCAAGCATTCAAGAGAATGAAAATCTGAAACAATTATATCTCGCAGACTTCGGGCAGCTTCCTCTTGTGGGATGACTTTTTTATCATCTCCGCCACGCGCGCCATTTTTTCTTTAGTTGTTTCAGGGTCTCTGTTTCCCTCGACCGCCTTAAGAATAGAGTCGAGTTCCGCGTAGCTCATTCCAATTTCGTCTTCGTCTATCTGCCCGTCCCAAAGGCCGGCCGAAGGGACGGCCTTGACTATCTCTTCCGGGATTTCGATATGTTTTGCGAGTTCGAGAACCTGGGTTTTGTAAAGGCCGCCTATCGGCTCCAGATCCGCTGCAGCGTCGCCGTGTTTCGTGAAGTAGCCTATCGCGATTTCCGACTTGTTCGACGTGCCGAGGACGATGAGATTGTTCCTGTTGGCATAGTAATACAGCGTGAGCATGCGCAGGCGCGATTTTAGATTGCCCAGAGTTTTCTTGTCCGCTTCCGGCAGCGCGTCGCTGAAGCAGCGGAACGATGTGGTCAAATCGACAGTGTCGGTCTTGATGCCGATTTTTTTGGCCAGCGCTCTCGCTCGTTGCGCGTCTTTGACGTCGGATTCGCAAGGCAGTATAAGGCCGAGTACCCGCTGGTTTCCTAGCGCGCGCTTCGCGAGCGCGGCCACAACAGACGAATCGACGCCACCGCTGAGGCCGATTACGACGCCGCTGGCGCTGGACTCTGCAAGCTTTGTCTCGAGCCACATCTCAATCCTGTTGCATATGTCGGACATCTTCGGCTTCATAGAGAATAATCAGCTTTCCGATTTATATTTCCATTTCAGCGAGTCGGTGAAGTCCTTCCATTCCGAATGGAACCAGTCCTCGGCGAACTTCTTCGCTTTCTTGTATTCAAGATGCTGTATCAGGCGATAGTACTTGTCCAGTTCCATTTCCAGATTGCCGCTGCAGTCGCCGCACTCATAATCCCTGAAAAAATTTTTCATTGTATGAGTGTAAAGAAATTTTCCGTATTTGCGGTCTTTCTTGCTGGGGCTGTCCAAATAGACGGCTGCGCCGATCAAGCTGTGTATTGAATTGAGATATTTCGCCCCATGATTTTTTCGTATCTCCTGAATTTTATATAACTTCAGTGCAGCTTTTCCCGGAGTAAGCCGGTTGAATGGAGCTCGCGCTAAGGAATGAAATAAAAGAAAAAGATATGAAAGGGAAGTAAAAAATTACTTCGCCTTCACAACGTCGATTACGATGCCTGCAGCGATGGTCTTGCCCATGTCACGGATTGCGAACTTTGCTAGACCTGGGAAGTCAGCCTGTTTCTCAACGACTATTGGCTGCGACGGCTGCACCTTTATGATGGCCGCATCGCCCGGCTTAAGCATCTCCGGATGTTCCTCGGATACTGCGCCGGTTTTCGGGTCAAGCTTCTTCACAAGCTCGATTATCTTGCCCGCAACGTGCGCCGTGTGGCAGTGGAATACCGGCGTGTAACCCTTCGTTAGGACGGTCGGGTGCTGCAGAACGATTATCTGCGCCGTGAATTCCTTGACTACCGTTGGCGGGTTGTTAAGATGACCTGCAACGTCGCCGCGCTTTATGTCATTCCTTGCAACGCCCCTGAGGTTGAAACCGACGTTGTCGCCCGGTTCGGCTTTCGCCAGTTGTTTGTGGTGCATTTCTATGGACTTGACTTCAGCCTGCGCCCCGGACGGCTCGAAAATGATCTTGTCGCCCGGTTTCATGACACCGCTCTCGACTCTTCCGACAGGGACCGTTCCTACGCCTGTGATGGCGAAGACGTCCTGCACCGGAAGCCTGAGCGGCTTGTCAGTCTGTTTGTGCGGTGGCACTATTGTCTGGTCCAGAGCCTCGACGAGTGTCGGGCCCGCGTACCACGCCATGTTGGTCGATTTCTTGAACACGTTGTCGCCGACATACGCGGAACATGCAACCATCGGTATCTTGTCTATTTTGTAGCCCAGCGTCTGAAGCAGCTTTCCGACTTCTAATTTGGTCTTCTCGTATGCTGCCTTATCGTAGCTGACAGCGTCCATCTTGTTGACTGCCACTACAAGCTGCTGGATGCCCAGAACCTTTGCCAGATACAAGTGCTCCCTTGTCTGCTCCTGGATGCCGTCTTTTGCTGAAACGACAAGTATCGCTGCATCTGCCTGGCTCGCGCCTGTAATCATGTTCTTGACGAAGTCTCTGTGGCCGGGGCAGTCGATGACAGTGAAGTAGAACTTCGATGTCTGGAACTCTTTGTGCATAAGGTCTATGGTTACTCCTCGCTCTCGTTCTTCCTTGAGGTTGTCCATGACGAATGCGAATTCGAAGGTTTCCTTCTTCAACTCCTTCGCTTTCTCCTTGAGTTTCCTCATGGTCTGCTCGTCTATCGCTCCCGAATCGAAGAGCAATCGGCCTATTAAGGTTGATTTTCCATGGTCTACGTGACCTGATGTTATAATGTTAATGTGCGGCTTTTCTGCCATTTTCTCCCTCCTAGCTTATATTTTAGCTTGAACAGCGTGAAAGCTGTCTGTCCGTTATATTAAGGTATAGTATAGTATATGGGATTTATATATAAAGGTTATTTAAAGTTTTCGCAGGAATTGGCCTGTATATGCCGCTTTTTAGGATTTTTGTCGCGTGTGCGTTAATCCTTACTGACGCCTTCGCTCAGCATGCGCTCGCCCTTGTTCTTCTGCATGTAAATCATGCCTATGCCCAGGAACAGCATTCCCACGCCGATGAGCACGAACGACGTCCATGGGAAGCAGTTCTCGTCTATCGCCTCGTCACAGTTGTCGTCAAGCGAGTTGCCGCACGTTTCGCTGTCCTTAGGCCCGATCCCGCCATCGCATGCGCTCCAGACACCGTCCCTGCAGGTCGACCTGCCCGGTTCGCAGATTCCGACATCGGAACCGCACAGCCTGCGCTCGCCTTCTTTGCAGGCCGGGTCTTCGGCGCGAACATTCTGTAAAACAATGAGCACCATCATTATAGCGAAAAATAGTGACAAAGCAAGTTTCATGCTTAAGTTTGCCTTTCCTGTTTTAAATCATTTAAGTATCTCTAGCGCGAGCCTGAATTTCTCTGTCTCGATAGTCGCCGCCTTGACGCTGCCCACGCGCACGCTCTCGATTTTCATGGTCTTCTCTATGTCCCTGAGCAGCGGCTTTACAGCTACGGAATCGACGGTCATATATCGCAGCGGCGCGTTCATGGGCATCGAATTCGACGACTTGAACTTCCTGACGGCAGCTATCACGTCCGTGGCGATGTCGCCCGCCTCCTCGGCCTTCTTGTTGACAAGCGACGAGTCGTATTTCGGCCATTCCGAAACGTGTATGCTCTTAGCGCCTTCCGTGCGCCTGAAATGGTGCTGGTAAATCTCCTCGGTGATGTGCGGCGTGATGGGCGCGATTATCTTCAGCACCGCAAGCAGCGTGTAGTGAAGCGTGTATTTCGCTGAGTCGACTTCCCATTCTTCGTAATCCTTGGGGTTGTAAAGCCTGTCCTTCGCCATCTCGAGATAATAGTCGCAGAACGTGTGCCAGAAGAAATTGTCTATCTCAGCCTTCGCTCTCGAATACTCGTAGTTCTCGAACGATTCGGTCGAGACTTTTATGATGTCGCTGATTTTCGTGAGCAGCCACTTGTCAGCTTCCGCGAATTTCGCCGGCCTTACCGGCTCGTAGTCCTGCAGATGCATGAGCGCGAATTTCGAGGCGTTCCAGAGTTTCGTTACGAATTTACTGCCCGTGACGAAGTCTTTCTCCATATATGCCAAATCCTCGCCGAGCTTCGAGCCGGCCGCCCAGAAGCGCAGTGCGTCGGCCCCGTATTTCTCCATCAGCGCCTGCGGCTCGACGACGTTGCCTTTCGACTTGCTCATCTTCTTGCCGCTCGGGTCGAGCGCCCAGCCGGAAATCATGATATCCTTCCACGGGTTCACGTTATTGTGCATTCGAGATTTTACGACAGTGTTGAACAGCCAGAACGTTATGATGTCATGCGCCTGCGGCCGCAAAGACATGGGATAAAGCCTGCCATACGCTTGAGGGTAGAGCGAAGCCGCGATCTGTGGTGTGAGCGACGATGTCGCCCACGTGTCCAGAACGTCGGGGTCGCCGCTGAACGAGCGCGAGCCGCATTTGCATGCATGCTTAGGTTTATCGATAGTCGGGTCGATTGGCAGGTCCGTCTCCTCCGGAAGCATGATATTGCTGCACTTCTCGCAGAACCATACCGGGACGGGGACGCCGAAGCTGCGCTGCCTCGATACATTCCAGTCCCATTTGAGGCCCTTTATCCAGTTGTCGTAGCGCGAGCGCATGTACGGCGGGAACCAGTTCATCTCGCTGCCCGCCTTGAGGAACTCGCCTTTAAGGTCGAGATAGCGGATGAACCACTGTTCTGTCATGAGAATCTCGACGGGCGTCGCGCATCGCTCGTGTGTGTTGACGACGTGCGTTATTTTTTCGATTTTCTCGATTCTATTCTCGGCCTTCAGGTCGTCGATTATGGCGTTCCTTGCCTCGTTGGATTTCAGGCCGGCGTATTTTCCGGCCAGTTCGTTCAAACGCCCGTCCTTGCCCATTATCTCTATCGCCGGAATCCTGTACCGCTCCAGCCATTCGACGTCGTCCATGTCGCCGAACGTGCAGTGATAAACCGCGCCGGAGCCGAATGCCGGGTCGACGTCCGCATTCGCCATTATGCCGACCTCGCGGCTGAAGAACGGGATTTTCGCTTTCGCGCCGATGAACTTCTTGTAGCGCTCGTCGTGCGGATGGACGTGGACCATGACGCAAGCGGGCAGCAATTCCGGACGCGTGGTAGCGATGGTTATCTGCTCGCCGATAGACGTATCGAAACGCATGTAAACAAAATGCGATTCCTTCTGTTCGTCTTTGAGCTCGACTTGCGCTATCGAGGTGCGGCATTCCGGGCACCACATGAAAGGCGTGCGCTTTCGATACACTCGTCCGTCCTTGAACAGGTCGATGAACGACTTCTGCGAGATTCGTCGGCAGTGGTCATCGATGGTCGTGTAATAAACCGACCAGTCGCAGCTCATGCCTATGCGCTTCCAGTCGCGTATATATGTCGGGCGTATCTGCTTCAGCGTCTCGAGGACGAGCGCGATGAATTCCTTGCGCGTCATGAACTTCTCTTTCTTGCCGGTCATCTTCTCGACCAGGCGTATCGTCGCCAGTCCGTTGTCGTCAGTGCCGAACGGACAGAACAATTCGAAACCTCGCATGCGCTTGTAGCGGACGACAAAATCCTGCTGTGAAAATGAGAACGCGTGCCCTATGTGCATCTTTCCCGAGACCGTTGGAGGCGGCGTGTCGACGGAGAATATCGGTTTCTCGCTGTCGGGATTGAACTTGAAAACGCCCTCGTGCTCCCAGAACTTCTGCAACCGCTCTTCGCTTTCCCTGAAATCGTAGTCTTTCGGCAGCATCAAAACACCGTCTATATGAAAATCTATCTTTCAATTTGTTTTAATAATTAATAAAAAGAGCTACTGCAGGATAGCTTTTCTTTTGGCCTGCTCGGCTATGTGCTTCAGGGGAACGAGAATGAAAAGCACGATCGCTGTTGCCACGCCTGCCGCGAAATAATAGCCTACGCCGACCGCGATGCCTATCGCGCCCACGACCCATATCTCCGCCGCTGTTGTCAGGCCGATGACGCGGTCGTCGGACTTGAATATCATGCCTCCGCCTATGAAGCCTATGCCCGTCACAATGCCGGCCGCTATCCTCGAGGCGTCGACGTTCTCTCCGACAATCGACATTGATAGAACCGTAAACAGTGCCGCGCCCATGCAGATAAGCGAATGTGTCCGCAGTCCTGCGGGTCTTTTGTGCATTTCCCTTTCGAAACCCAGTATCAGGCCGAGGCCCGCGGCGACGACCAGCTTCACTACGATCTCGATTTCCATGGGAGAAAGAAACGCCATAATATTTTGTTATTCAAAGTGATTAATAAGCGTTCCAGACCAATTATTTTCATGAAGCATACGATTCCCGTGACGCTCATTATCATCCTGATATTTTTCCTGTCCCAGGTGATCGGCCTTTACGCGCTCGGCGCCAACATCATGGGAGTGACGCAGACGCCGGGCGGCGAAACGATTGTAGAGCACGCGGACACGACCATAGGCGAGCGGCCGGAAATGCAGGGACCGGAGACGTTCCTTTACATGATATGCGCGATACTGGTCGGCACGGGCCTCATCCTGCTGCTGGTGAAGTTCAAAAAATTCGGCATATGGAAAGCCATGTTCTTCTTCGCGGTATGGATGACATGCTCCATAACGCTGGGCGTATTCATAGACCCGCTGATCGCACTCGTGTTCTGCATCTTCCTCGCTTTCGTCAAGGTTTACAGGCCCAACATATGGATACATAACCTGACAGAACTGCTGATATACCCGGGCATAGCCGTGATTTTCGTGCCGCTTCTCGACCTGCCGTGGGTCATCGCCCTGTTACTGGCGATATCGGCTTACGACGTTTTCGCGGTGTGGAAGTCGAAGCATATGGTTTCCATGGCGCAGTTCCAGACCAAGAGCCGCGCCTTCGCGGGCGTGTTCGTCACGTACAAGCTGAAGACACAGAAAAGCATAAGCAAAGCCGCCAAAACGGTCAAGGGCAGGAAAGCCAAAACCGCAGCGAAAGGAAGAACTGTCGCAGCCAAAGAAGACGTGGAATACAGGAACGCGATCCTAGGAGGCGGCGACATCGCATTCCCGCTGATTTTCGCGGGCGTTGTGATGGACTCGCTGATAAAGATGAGCATCGCGAAAACGACGGCATTCCTTCTCGCGTTAATCATACCGGTCGTCGTCGCAATCGCGCTTTTCTCATTGCTAGCGATGGCCAAGAAGGACCGCTTCTACCCGGCCATGCCTTTCATCACGGCCGGCTGCCTTGCGGGATACGGGATACTGTGGCTTCTCATCTCCGGCATAATCGCTTAAATATGCGGAAGATATCTGATTTGTATGGACATTTTCACGTTACTTGTTGAATTCGTGCTGCATCTGGACCAGTATATTGGTTTTCTCATACAAACGTTCGGAATATGGACATACGTCATTCTCTTCATCGTGGTTTTCTGCGAGACCGGATTAGTCGTAGCTCCGTTTCTGCCCGGCGACTCGCTGCTCTTCGCAGCAGGCGCGTTCGCGGCGCTCGGCTCGCTGGACTTCGCTCTTCTATTCGCTTCGCTGGCTGCGGCCGCCATAATAGGCGATACCGTGAACTACTGGCTAGGCCATTACGTCGGGCCTAAAGTCTTCACGAAGAAGAACGTGCGCTTCATGAACAGGGCGTATCTCGAGCGCGCGCATCGCTTCTACGAGAAGCACGGCGGCAAGACCATCGTCCTCGCGAGATTCATCCCAATCATCCGCACGTTCGCGCCGTTCGTCGCAGGCATAGGCGCCATGAACTATCGCCGTTTCATCGTCTACAATATTTTGGGCGCGGTAGCTTGGGTGGCCGTTTTCCTTACGGGCGGATATCTCTTCGGCAACATACCTTCAGTCAGGGAGAATTTCGCCCTGGTCATGATAGCGATAATCGCGATATCATTCGCTCCGCTCGTTTTTGAGCTGATAAGAAGGCGCATGAAAGCGAGAGGCAAAAAAACTTTAAAAGACAGTAAATGAAATTCGTTTTATGGCAATGTTTAAAGGGAGCGGACGCGCGAAGGCGAAGGCCGTCATTCTATGCGCCGGCCGCTCGACGCGAACGTATCCGCTCACGGTTCACAGGCCGAAAGCGCTGCTGCTCGTCGGCGGGAAGACTATAATAGAGCATGTTCTTGATTCGCTTGCAGGCCTGGCCAGCGACGCGATAATTGTCGTGGGCTTCGGCAGCGAGCAGGTAAAAGCGAAACTCGGGAACAGGTATGGCAACATCGCTATAACTTACGTCAATCAAGACCAGGCTCTTGGCACGGGGCACGCGCTGCTGCAGGCCGAGAAGCTGATAGAGAAGGACGATAAATTCATGGTCATGATGGGAGACGATATTTACCCGAAGGAGTCGATGTCCGAATGCTTCTCATACGGCATTTCAATGCTGGGACAGAAGGTCGACAATCCTTCGGATTTTGGCATGCTGGAAACGGACGGCGGCTTCCTGACAAAAATAAATGAGAAGCCATTCGACGTCGCTAGCGGCACGGCCAACACGGGCTTTTACGTTCTCAACAGCAGGATTTTCGACGCGCTCAAAAGGATTGGCAGGTCAGAGCGCGGCGAGTACGAGCTCACCGAAGCGGTAAACGAACTGGCGAAAACCATGCGCATAAGATGTTTCTACACGAAAGACTGGATGCCCATCGTTTACCCGTGGGATTTGCTTGCAGCAAACAGGTCAGTCCTTGCAAAAATGAAAGGCAGGACTTTCGGCCAAGTGGAGCAGCACGTTACGATAAAAGGCAGCGTCCACATAGGTGCCGGCACCATCGTGCACCCAGGGACGCACATAGAAGGCCCGGCATACATTGGGGAGAATTGCATCATAGGCCCGAACGCGTACATAAGGCCGGATACATGTCTTGGCAGCGGCGTCCGTTTCCGCGGCGAGGTGGTCGATTCGATAATCATGAACAACACAACGGCCAAGCACAGCTGCTACATAGGCCATTCGGTCGTCGGCGAGAACGTCAACATCGCAGCCGGAACGGTGACCGCAGACTACCGCCACGACGGCGAGGAGCACGCGACGATTGTAAATGGAAAGAAGATACACACTGGCATGAAAAAGCTCGGCGCTTTTATTGGCGACAACGTGCGCACAGGCATAAACACTTCCATTTACCCGGGAAGAAAAATATGGCCTTCGCTATCGACGAAGCCGGCCGAAATAGTCGATAAGGACATGATGCCGCATGAAAGCAAATGAGAAAACCAAGCTCATTCTGGTCTGCGGCCTGCCCGGAACGGGCAAGACGTCTGTCGCTGAAGCGATAGCGAAAAAAACTAACGCCCGCATTCTCAGCACGGACATACTCAGAAAAGAGCTGCTGTCCAATCCGGCCTACACGGAAGATGAGAAGACGCTGGTTTATTCCATGCTCTTTAACATGGCGGGCATGTTGCTAAAGGATGGCAGGAACGTCGTGCTAGACGGGACTTTCTACAAAAAGGAGCTGCGCGACAATGTCAGGGAACTCGCCACAAAAACCAGGAGCGGGCTGTTCGTAGTCGAAGTCGTCTGCGATGAGAGCGTCGTCAGGCAGCGCCTGGAAAAACGCTGCAAAACGTGCTGCGCCAGCGACGCTGATTTCGCCGTCTACAAAAAACTCAGGAAGTCCTTTGAGCAGATAAAAGAGAAGCATTTCACAATCGATACCAGCGGCGCGTGGCAAAAGCATGCGGATGAAATTGCTGCAAAAATTTGAAAGTTATCCTTTCTGCTTTTTTTCAGATGTCCATTTGCCCAACCCGTTCAGATGCAGTTTTTCCGGGTCCACGCTCATGCCGTCCGTCGCAGCGATGGTCCTGACACCCGTCTGCTCTTCAATCCATTTCGCTTCCTTTTCCGGACCTGCTTTAACCATCAGCATGCCGAAGTGCTGTATTATGACGAGCTTGGGCATGACTTTTCTTATGAGCTCCACGGCCTGGTGCGTGTTCATGTGGCCGGGCCAGTTGGCGTTGCGCGGCCTGAGGACGTTGAGAATGAGGTAATCGCAGCCTTCGAAATGTTTTTCCATACCGGGGAAATACTCGCCGTCTCCGGCGTAGCCGAGCGTCTTCGAGCCGCGGAACACGAAGCCTACGCCCTTCTCCTCCCTGTGTTTCGTGGGCGTCGCAGTCACGTCGATGGTTCCGACTTTCATCATCTTGCCGGGTTCCAGCGCCCTGTATTTTTCAAGAAGCCTCAAATGGAAAGGTGAAACGACCTGGCGATAATCGACTCCGCCCTTTATGGCGTGCTCATTCCCGATGAGTATGCCGCGCCTTTTCCTGGTGCCGTTGGTCATTGATTCTATTATTATTTCCGTGTCCGTGTAGTGGTCAGGATGCGCGTGAGAAATCGCAATCGCGGTCAGTTTACGCAGATCGACACCGTATTGTTTCGCCCTGACGAGCGCGCCTGGCCCGGGGTCTATGTGGATCGTCTCGCCGTCCATTTCCAGTATCCAGCCGCCGGATGCGCGCATCTGCGTCATTATGAGTATGCGTCCGCCAGCGGTGCCAAGGAACGTTATCTTCATGCAACCACTTCAGGTTCGAATGACTATGATTAGTCAAAGATATTAAGAAGGGTAGTATAAATATAGAACAGAGGTGGGGATGGTTATGGGTGTGGATTTTAATAAGATTTTCAGCAATTCGGTCAGGTATCCTCTGAGGAAGGACGTTTTCCTGCTGGCTTTCGCCGTGCAGCTTGTTTTCGCCGTGGCTGGATGGTTCGTGATAGGCTATTTCGGAGCGGACATCATCGCCAGCGAGGGCACCATCATACCTGCCAACATCATGCCTTTCATGGTTTACATAGTCCCCATAACCGTCCTAGGATGGCTGGTGAATATTTATCTCATCTCAGCTTACATGGACAACGCCTCGCATTACCACAAGGCCAAGAAGAAAGGTATAACTGAGAGTCTCGACGTATCCAGAAAAAGGTTCATGCCGTTCCTGGGCCTGTCCCTGATATACGCCCTCATAATAGCGGCATGCTTCGGAGGACTGGTCCTGACGACCATGTCATTGCCCGTAATGGCGACCGCTGAAGGACTGGCCATGGTCGCCGCCGGAGGCGTGTGGCTCCTTATCGGCATAGTTGTTTTCTGCGTGGCCGCGTTTTTCACTTATTTGTCCCCGGCATTCTGCGTGCTCGAAAACGCGGGTCCGCTGGAATCGCTGAAGAAGTCGTGGAAGACAGTCACCAAGAACAAGATGAACGTTCTCTTGTTTGACGTGCTGTTTGCAATCATTTACATAGCCATATCGCTGGGAGGCTCGCTGCCAGAATCATTGTATTACATTTTCACGGCCCAGCTGACGGGCCTGACCATGGACGGGTTCGCGTTCATGCTCGTGAGGACGCTCGTGACTACGTACCTGGCCCTGTTCTCGGTGGCGTCGCTGGTGAGCTTTTACCACAGCCTTAAAAAAAGCGGCGAGTGAGACGACGGCTAATAAGACAAGATATGCCAGGCAGCTGGACAGGCCGCGGACCTAATCCGCCTTTTTCTTGCCTTTCACGAAGTTGTCGCACGCGCGCTGCGCCGGGTCCCATATTGAGCCGTCGTTGTTGGCGCAGTCCGTCGCGTCAGGCGCCTTGCCCTTGAAAAATACACAATCCCTGCATTTCACGTCGAAGCGCATTGAACCACATTTATTTTTAATTACAGCGCTTTAATATGTTTTCATGAAGGCCAATTCCAAGCTGAAGGAAGCCGTCCTGAAATACGCGCTTCAGAACGCGATATTCTACAAAGGCAAGGCCAATCCTTCCGCGGTTCTGGGGAAAGTCGTCTCGCAGGACCACGAGGCGAGGGCAAACATAGCAGAGACTCGAACGCTTATAGATCATATTGTAAAAGAAGTGAACCACATGCATCTCGACGAACAGCGAAAGAAGCTCGAGGAACTCGCTCCCGAGCTGCTGGAAAAACATGAAAAAAAGCAGGAAGGCCTTGCCGCGCTTGAAGACGCGGTCGAAGGGCATGTAGTCACCCGTTTCGCCCCTTCGCCGACAGGACCTCTATCGATTGGCCAGTTCATGCGCGCCGTTTTCCTCAGCTATTATTACGCGAAAAGATACAGGGGCAAATTCATCCTGAGGATCGAGGACACGGACGCGAAGAAGATCGAGCCGAATGCTTACGACTGGCTGCGCGAGGATCTCGAGCGCATGGATACGAAATGGGATTCGCTCGTCTTTCAGTCCGACAGGATTCCCGTTTACTACAAGCATGCCAAGCATCTGATAGAAAATGGCAGGGCTTACGTCTGCGCCTGCGCGACCGAGGATTTCAGGAAGCAGAAGCTCGAGGAGAGCGAGTGCGCCTGCAGGCGCCATGCGCCGGAGAAAAACATCGAAATGTGGGAGGCGATGGTCGCCGGCGGGATGGAAGACGGTTCCGCGGTGCTGCGGCTGAAGACCAGCATGTCGGATCCGAACCCGGTTCTCCGCGACCCGCCCATTTTCAGGATAAGCAAGACGCCTCATCCGCTCAAAGGAACGCAATATTCCGCCTGGCCGCTATACAATTTTTCCTGCGCGATCGACGACCATGAACTGGGCGTTACGCATGTCTTCCGAGGCAAGGAGCACGAGCACAACACGGCCGTTCAGAAGACGATAGCGGACATGCTCGGCTGGAAATTCACGAATGTCGTCAACTTCGGCATGATTCGTTTCCCGGAGGGCGCGGTCCACACGAGAGACATCAAGATAATGATAGCGAACGGCGAAGTCGCTGGCTGGGACGACCCGAAGCTCCCGACGATACGCGCGCTGCTGCGACGGGGATTCAGGCCCGACGCGATAAAGAGCCTCGCGATGCAGTGCGGTTTGAGCAAGAACGACATCGAGCTCGGCTGGGAGAATCTGGACGCGCACAACCGCAAGCTGATAGACCCGCTCGCGAACCGCTATATGGTTGTCATAGACCAGGTGAACATCACGCCGGAAGGCATGCCAGAGAAGCGCGAGGTCTTCGAGGCGCTGCACCCGGATTTCCCGGAGCGCGGCAAGAAGAAAATCCCGCTTAATCACAAAAGCATTCACATAGCGAATGAAGATTACGAGAAGTTCAAAGGAAACGTGGTCCGGCTGAAGGGATTGTGCAACATCTCGCTTGTGAGAACGGCGAAATGCGTGGGCGACGAAATCCTGAAAGACATGCAGAAGATACAGTGGGTCAGCGAGCCGCATGTTAAAGTCAGGGTCGTGACGAAAGACGGAATCCTGCACGGCATCGGAGAGCCTGAAATGGCGAAACTCAAAGTCGGCGACATGATACAGATGGAGCGCGTCGGATTCGGGCGCGTAGACTCGAACGACGGCAAGGAAATCACAATCTATTTCGCGCACAAATGATATTGCAAGTCAAAACAAGACTATTCCAGAGGTTTGGGATCCGGCATTTTGAATGTTTCAAGACCTTCAGATGCCTGTGCAAAATCTTCTCTTGTTATTCCAAGGCTTCTGACTAGATCTTCTGTGATTATGTAAGGCGGAGGGGAGCCTTCTTTTCTTGTCTTCTGCATAAGTGCTTTCATTGCACGGTTCTGAATGTATAAAACGCAGCCTATGCTGCCATAAGGTCCGGTCAACTCTTTCGAGAGCTCTATCATGCATTTAAGAGCCGCTTCATCAGTCTGGATAAAATTTTTCCCAAGTTCCGCGTAATTTTTTTCCATTTTTAAGATTGACACGCCAAGTTTTTTAAAATAATCTTGTGCGTTGTTTCCTGACATGACTGCAGTTTTTTATTGAAAGGTTTTTTCCGCCTTTTATTCTATTATTTTTGTATTTTTGTTCCAAAATTGTAATATTTTAGGTATTTTATACAATTATTTTGTTATTTATTTGAACAAAATGTTAAAAGTATGAAAATATGCATAAATAAGCCAATAATGGAACTTTGGAACCTAAAAATAAACCAGTGTTTATTTCATCTTTATCGCTATCAGCCGAGCATGCCAAGCAGGTCGAATATGCTCAAGCCGCTCTTCTGGAGCGACACGAAATTCGCGTTCTTGTCGTTCGCCAGCGACTTCGCTTTTTCCCGCGCGTCGCTGAGCGTGCCTGTGGCGTCTATGAGACCCAGCGCAATCGCATCCTTGCCCAAAAATATATCACCGGTTTTTATCGTGTCGATCTGCGGCTGCGTCAGGTTGCGTCTGCTGACGACGTCGGTGATGAAATACGTGAACGTCTCATTCACTATGTACTCCATTTTGCTGCGCTCGCCGGTCGTCATGTTGCGGAAAGGCGAGCCCACGTCCTTGCTCTCGCCGGAAGTAATCTGCTCATAAGTTATGCCGTATTTTTCGAACAGCTTCGAGAACTCGAGATACGAAGCCGTCACTCCGACCGAGCCCGTCAAAGTAAGCGGGTCGGCCATTATATAATCACAAGAAGAAGCGATCCAGTAAGCTCCGCTCGCCGCGACGTCGCCCATCCAGCAAAGCGTGGGCTTTTTCATTTCCGCGACGGCATACGCGATTTCACGCGATGCGACAACCGAGCCTCCAGGCGAATCGATGTCGAACATGACCGCTTTTATCGACGCATCTTCCTCGGCCTTCTGTATGAGCGGAAGTGCGTCGTCCGGCGTGACAGTTTCACTGAGCAGGCTGTGACCTGAAGCGATAGTGCCGCGGATTTTTATGATTGCAATCTTGCTGGTAAAAGGCGACGAAAAAGACGAAATCATCGATGCGAGCAGAAGGACGACTATTATGCCCATGCCGACAAATATGCCGACGAAGAATTTCCAGCCCTCTTTCCTTTTCGCGGTTTTCATGATAAAATGATTAGCAGTACTTACTTTAAAAGCGGTTCCACGTCAGTCCTCAGCACGTAACGTTCCGAATACTCTAGAAATTTTTCAATCTCAGCCAGCATGCCAATAAATGTCAGTTTGCTGGCGAATGGCGCCTCTTCAACTTCTATGTAAAGCCTGCCTGGTCCGCATGGCTTTCTTTCCATCACGGGATAAATTTTACTGTCCATGTTCACGAACATGGACTTCGTTTCCGGGTCAGTTTCCACCGGGTATTTCCAGTTGCCGAAGAAAACGCACGGCCGCCCGTTGCAGTCGCCCGTCTTTCCGGGGATGGTTACGGGGACAATGTATTTGAAGCCGCTTGCGGTCATTCTTCCACGCTTGTTTATTGACAAAAAGTTTTAAGACATCACATGTTCACTGGCCGAGCCTGTTTATCTGAGCGCATTCGTTGTTGATGCATTTTATTATCAGGTGGGCCGCGATGCCGTTGCAGAAGTCCGGGCACTGCTCGCTCGTGTCGACATAATCTTCATTGCCGTAAAAGCAGATTCTCGACTTTATGTGCACGCCGCACGCGCAGTCCGAGTCGGCGAGGCAGTATTTCTCGTTGGTGTTCTCATCTATCGTTTGTGGTGGCAGGCTGATGAAAAATACCGCGATTCCTATAAAGAAAATGGTAGTCAGAAAGGCGGCGACAACCACGATCATTCTCCAGTTTATCATGTTACCAGCGCCTCAAAGCACGTCAATGCCGTTTACTGTGACCTTGCTTATCTTGGTCACCGTGCCTATCTTGCTGTAGGGCATCTTGTATTTTTTGAGGACATCAGCGACGCGCTCGTAGTCCTCGGGATCCTCGCCAGACACGACTATCACGAAACCGATTCCCATATTGAAAGTCCTGAACATTTCGCGATCGCTTAGCATGCCTATCTTCTGCATCAGCTTGAAAATCTGTTTGGGTTTCGGGAGATGTATGTCGAAGCCCACGTCCGCCTTGCTGCCGATGCGGCTGAGTTTGGAGAAAGCGCCTCCCGTTATATGGGCAAGACCGTGCACTTTGCAGTTCTGCAGGATTTCCAGGACGGGTTTGACGTAAATCCTGGTCGGTTTCATCAGTTCCTCGCCGACCGTGCAGTCAAGCTCCTTGACATAAGCGTCGATGTCGTATCTGCTTGTGAGGAGCTTTCTTGCCAGCGTAATGCCGTTCGAATGCACGCCTGAACTCTCGAGGCCTATGACAACGTCGCCTGGCTGCATCTTCTGTCCAGTCACTATTTTGTCCTTGTATGTGACGCCGAGCGACATAGCCGCGAGGTCGAACCCTTTTACGACGTCCGGCATTATCGCAGTCTCGCCGCCGACTATCGCGACTCCTGCTTCCCTCGCTGCCGCAGCGAGGCCTTTTGAAATCTCCGTGAGCATGTTTTCGTCCGCCTTTTCCAGGGCTATGTAGTCGACCAGCGTCGTGGGTTCAGCGCCCATGCAGATGAGGTCGTTGACGTTCATCGCGACGCAATCGAAGCCGACGGTGTCGTATTTCTTCATGGCGTGCGCAATGAGAGTCTTGGTCCCGACGCCGTCTACATGGACGGCGAGAACCCGTCCGCCTCCGATGTCTATCAGGCCCGCGTAGTGGCCTATCTCGCTCATCACGTGGCCGAACTTGCCCGCTCTGTGGGCGAATGTCTGCCTGAAAATCTCGGCCATCGCCGTATGCGAATTCTTGACCTTCTCTATGTCGACGCCTGCCTTCGCGTAAGTGAATTCCTTCGAATTCGATTCGTTTTCCTTGAAGCTCTTTATTTCCTTGAAACCGCCAGCCATTACCATCAACCTCTCAATTCTGCAAATTGCTGCAACTCAGCTATGTCAATTCATTCCTGTAAATAATATGTAGCGAATCGTTTTTAAGTTTCGCCGCAAGTGACAAAAATTATTTTTTGCGCGCCGCTTTCAGCGCATCGTTAACCTGCTCCCTGGCGGTTCCGACGTAGTTGCGCGGGTCGAGCAGGCGCTCGAGTTCCGCCCGGCCGAATTTCTTGTTGACTAGCGAATTGCGCATGAGCACTGCGATGAGCGGTTCGTCCGTCTCGTAAGACGCCATCGCGGCCGAACGCATTATCTCGTGCGCGTCCTGACGGCCTATGCCATTCTTCACCATGTGTATCATTATCTTCTCGCTCATGACCAGGCCTTTCGTCATATGCAGATTCCTGCTGATGTTCTCCTTTCTCAGCTCGAGGCTCAGCAGTATGTCGTTGATGCGCCTGAGCATGAAATCGAGCAGCATAAAGCTCTCGGCGAATATGATGCGCTCGTTGGCCGAATTGGTCAGGTCGCGCTCGTGCTCCAGCGGATTGTTGTCAAGCGCGATCATGACGTGCGACTTCAGCACGCGCGCCAGCGAACAGACGTTCTCGGACTTCCACGGGTTGCGCTTGTGCGGCATGGTCGATGAGCCGACCTGCTTGCTGCCGAAGCTTTCGAGCACCTCGCCGATTTCAGTGCGCTGGAGATTTCGAATCTCTTTCGCTATTTTATCGAGCGTCGTGCCTGTCAGCGCGAGCACGAAGATTAATTCTGCATGTCTGTCCCTCTGTATGACCTGCGTCGAAACCATGACCGGCGTGAGGCGAAGCTCTTTCATGACTAACGCTTGCAGCCGTCGCGCATTCGTTCCGAACGTCGCCTGCGTCCCGACCGCGCCGGTCATCTTGCCCACGAGTATGCGCTTCTTCGCCTGTTCCAGACGTTCGATGTTCCTCTGGATCTCGCAGAGCCAGTTGGCGAATTTCAGGCCGTACGTCGTGGGCACTGCGTGCTGGCCGTGCGTCCTGCCGATGCAAACGACGTCCTTGTGTTTTCCAGCAAGCATGGCCAGCGTCGACTTCAGCTTATCGAGATTCATCTCTATTATGCCTATCGCGTCGCCAAGCTGCAGCGCTAGGGCTGTGTCCTCGATGTCATAAGAAGTCGCGCCGTAATGCACGTATTTGCCCGAGTCGCCGGCGGCTTCAGTCAGCGCGCGCACCATCGCCATTAAATCATGATGTATCTCCGCATCGATTTCGTGCACGCGGTCTACAGTCACGAATTGCGTGTCGGCTTTCTTCGCGATTTGCGCAGCAGCCGCCTTGGGAATGTTGCCGAGCTGCGCGTGCGCGCGGGCCAGCGCGGCCTCGACGTCGAGCCATTTCTGCAGCTTCGCTTCTTCGTCGAAGACTGCTGTCATCTCATCAGAACAATAACGATACTCTATCGGATGTATTGCCATAAAACCACCTCAAACTCACTTCTTAATCCTTTTAAGATATCCTCTGTTCTCGAGGTTTTCCCTTATCCTTTCAGCGACGTTGCCTTCCGCCACCTCGAATTTTTTGCCTGTTATTTTTTCGTAAGCCTCTATGTATCGCCTCGCCGCTTCAATCTTTACTTCGTCGGTCAGGACGGGCGGCTTTCCATCGCCAAGATATCCCTGGTTAGCGAGCCATGTCCTGACATACTCTTTGTCAAGCTTCCTCTGCTCCTCGCCTTTCCTGAAAAGTTCTTCGTACGTATCCGCGAACCAGAATCTCGAGGAATCGGGCGTGTGAATCTCGTCCATAAGGACGAGTTCGCCGTCGAGCAGGCCGAACTCGTATTTGGTATCGACCAAAATCAGGCCGTGCTTCGCCACGAACTTCGAGCCGAATTCGAAAAGCAGGAGGCTTATCTCGGACAATTTTTCGAAAAGGTTCTTCGTTACCAGTCCCTCTTCAATCGCCTCCTCTCCGGATACCGGCCTGTCGTGCTCGTCTTTGCCGGCCTTGGTGGTCGGCGTTATTATGGGACGCTCGAATTTCTGATCTTTGCGCATGCCGTCGGGCAAACGATTTCCGCAGTAATTTCTGACGCCGTTCTGATAGTTGTACCATGCCGACGTCGTCGTCACGCCGGTCATGTAGCCGCGCACCACCATCTCTATGGCGATGGGCCTGCATTCCTTGACAACCATGACATTGGGATCAGGAATGTCTATCATGTGGTTTTCAATGATGTTTTTGGTTTTGTCGAACCAGAAAGCTGCGAGTTGGTTCAGGACCTGCCCCTTGAATGGTATGGTGCCCAGGACCTTGTCGAAAGCGGATATCCTGTCCGTCGTGACTATTATCCTCTTGTCCTTGATAATGTAATTATCCCTGACCTTGCCCTCGTATTTGTCGCCTATGTTCAGCTCTGTTTTTTCGAGAGTGTCACCTATGTTTCTTCTGATGATTTCTACGTTCATTTTTTCTTACCCTTTTTCTTTTGCGTCTTCCCCTTTAGCATGAGGATGCGTATCGCGAGTTCCGCTGCGTTTTTCCCGTTGTCTATCCCTACGGTCGCGACCGGAACGCCCGATGGCATCTGCATCATGGAAAGCAGCGCGTCCAGACCATCGAGCTTCACCCCGACAGGCACGCCGATTACAGGCTTGTCAGTCAGCGAGGCGACGAAGCCCGGTAACGCGGCCGCAAGGCCGGCTACGGCTATTATGACGTCTGCGTCGGTCGACTTGACAATCCTTCTGGTCCCTTCGGGGTCGCGGTGCGCTGAAGAAACGCGGATATCGAAGGCAATCTTGTTCTTCTTGAGTATATTCTCCGCCTTCCTGGCGATTTCAAGGTCGGATTCGCTGCCGCAGATTATAAGAACTTTCATCCCATCACCCCAGACGCCGCAAAACAATATACTAATCTTTTCTACGTGTGTTTTATAAGTTTTGTTTGCCGATGTCTTTTCCTTTTCACCTTTTCACTTTCGAGTTTCTGTTTTCTCATCAGTATCTGAGTCTCTCGTCTGGTTATGTACGTCGTGCCTATTATCTCCAGCGACGCAAGCACTATCGCGACGCCGGTCAGGATGTATATCGCAGTGAAAAGCCGCGACAGTTCGGTGGTCGGGTAGATATCGCCGTATCCGACGGTGCTCAGCGTCGTGACTGAAAAATAGAACGACTGAATCCAGCTCCAGTTTTCCATGAAGTGGTAAACGAACGTTCCAAAGAGTAACAGGGCGGCGACTGCCGAGACGGCCGCGGCGATTTTAGTGTCCATCCTCAGCTCCCACGGCATCTTCCCCCTCGCGTAATTCCCGATGCTGTCTGAGATGGTTTCAGAATTGGCAGCTTTGGACAGCTTCCCGGACTTCTTGGTCATTACATACCTTTAACCATCATGATTAATAAAATATCTTATTATCTGTGGCTCCCAAAATAATAATATGCGTCACGAGATTCCCACGTGGAGCATTGTCAAGAAGATACTGTTTGTGATTGCAGGCGTTTTGGTCTCAACTGCTCTGTCGTCTTATTTCCTCGGTTTCGGCACGCCGCAGCAAATCGTCTTCACCATAACGTTCACAGCCCTGTGCATGTGGCTTACGGAGATAGTCCCCCTTCACATAACGGCTTTGTTCATACCTTTCCTGCTCGTCATAATTGGCGGCTTTAAACCGGCGGAAGCGTTCTCTCCGTTTTTCGATTCCGTCGTCGTGCTCGTGCTTGGAGGGTTTGTCATAGCGCTCGCCCTGAGCAAATACAAGGTCGACGAATACATAGGCCACAAGCTCGTGCACCGCGGCTCGAGCCCGCGCATCGTCCTTTTCAGCATGATAGGAGTGACGGCTTTCATATCGATGTGGATGGCCAACTCGGCGGCAGCCGCCATGATGATGCCCATCGGCCTCATCATACTCAAGGACAACAAGATGCTTCCCGGCAAATCCACATTCGGCAAGTCGCTCGTCCTCGGCATCGGCTTCGCCGCTACCATAGGAGGGCTGGGTACAATGGTCGGCAGCACACCCAACGTGCTCGTCGCGAAATTCCTGAACCAGGCAGGCTATTCTTTCGGCTTCATGGACTGGACGTATTACGGCTTCCCCATGATGGTGGCGCTGATATTCTCGACTTTCATAATCCTCACTTTGCTGTTCAAACCGGAAGTGAAGAAAATAAGCATGCAGGAGA
Source organism: Candidatus Aenigmatarchaeota archaeon (assembly GCA_043808015.1). GTDB lineage: Archaea > Aenigmatarchaeota > Aenigmatarchaeia > QMZP01 > QMZT01 > JBGPQP01. The sequence goes on along the minus strand of JAZDFI010000014.1, from coordinate 12,088 downwards.
ACAAGAGACGACTTAACATCGACCAGAAGAAAGTCCTGGCCGTATTCGTGATAACCATCCTGCTCTGGGTCACGACTGAAATCCATAAGATAGACATAGGCACAATATCGCTGGTCCCCGTTTTCCTTTTGTTCGGCCTGGGACTGCTGAAAGGCGAGGATTTCAAGAAGATAGACTGGGCTTCGCTCATACTCGTCGGCGGAGGCATTTCGCTCGGCTTCGCGATGCACGCTTCAGCCCTTGACGTGACCATGGCGAATGCGATAGGCAACATAATATCCGGGCAGGGAGCGTTACTGATAGCGTTAGTCATAATAACATTCGGCGTAGCTCTCACGGCATTCGCCAGCAACACCGCAGCCGCTTCGGTGATCGTGCCGATGATGATACCGCTAGCGGTCGCGACGGGCATAAACCCGCGGATGCTGGCGATGCTCGCGGGCGTCGGAGTCTCGCTCGACTTCATCATGCCCAGCGGGACGCCGCCGACGACTATCGCATATTCCACCAGTTATGTCAAGCTGAGGGAACTGCTGAAGGCGGGTTTGCTCGTTTCCATAGCCGCCATTTTCATCTGCTCTTTCATAGCGATAGCTATTTGAGAACAGCGAAAATGCAACTTTGAAATCGCTTCTGAAACATATTTTTGGAGAATTTTGGAAAAATAAAGTAAAAACTAACCAAATTTAATTTCTGCACTGGTCCCGCATTACTTAGAACCTTCTCTTTTTTGCGAAGCAGTCTCTGCAGAAAACCGGTCTGCCATCAGTGGGCTTGAACGGGACTTCGCACTCTTTTCCGCACTCAGAACAAACAGCTTTGTGCATCTCGCGTGGTCTGAAGTCTCTTCTTTCCGATCTTTCGTCGAAACGTCTTTCTCTAAATGCCATTTTATCTTCTCCTGTCTTATATTTAATTCATTATTCTGTTGATGTAGTTTAAATATTTTACTGCCATGCTTTTCTCATTGGGCTTCGCCGGGAGACGTCGCTTCAATGGTTAAGAAATGAGCCGTTCGCTGGTCAGAATTTCTTCTTGGCGTAATTCACCGCGTTCCTGAATATCGCCAGGCCGTCGCCTTCCTCGGGGAGCCATTTATCGCGCGTCCATGACGGATGCGTGTATTTCGATACGAATTTTTCCGGATGCGGCATAAGCCCGAACACATTGCCTTGCGTGTTGCATATGCCTGCAATCGAGTTCATCGAGCCGTTGGGATTGTCCTTATACGTGAAAACAACCTGGTCATTCGTTTCTAGCGAATGCAGTATCTCCGGAGACGCTATGAACTTGCCCTCGCCGTGGTTTATGGGCACGAAAATCTCGCTTTTCATGCCCTTAGTGAAGACGCATTTGCCCTTGTTGACATGATTAAGCGTGACCCATTTGTCAATGAAGTAGCCGGAGTCATTCGCCGCCAGAGTCGCCTCCTGATTGCCGAAGCCGGCGAATGCAGGAAGCAGCCCGGCCTTGACTATAGCCTGGAAGCCGTTGCATATGCCAATCACAAGCTTCCCGCTTTCTATGAATTTTACAAAATCCCTGCTGAGCCTGAACCTTATGAGATTGGCCAGTATCTTGCCGGAGGCGACGTCGTCGCCGTGGGCGAAGCCGCCCGGAATCGCGAGTATCTGGTAATCGTCCAGCGATTTCTTCCCTTTCATGAGTTCGTTTATGTGGATACTGTCTGCATGCGAGCCGGCAAGATGAAATGCGTATGCCGTCTCCTCGTCGCAATTTGTCCCGTCAGCCCTTAACACCAAAGTCTTTACCATCATGACACCTCTAACGTTTCACCAGTCGAAAGTCTTCCTCCACGCTTTCCTGAGGCCGTCGATGTCCTCGTCTATTATCGCCCTGCCATCGAGACCGGCGACAAGCAGGTTGTTGCGCTGGGTAACTTCCCCTATTCTCGAAACATGAGAACCCATGGTTTCTTCAAACTCCTTTTCTTTGCCCTTCGCCACTTCTACCAGGAAGCGCGAGTTGCTCTCCGAGAACAGCAGCTTGTAATTTTTAACGATGCCTTTCTGCTGAACACGCTCTAGTTCGATGCGCATGCCGAGGCCGCCGGCGAAGCACATCTCCGCGGCTGCGACGGCTAGCCCTCCTTCCGAGCAGTCGTGGCATGCGCGGACCATACCCATATCCATCGCATGCACAAGCGAATCCATACTCTCCTTCGCCTTCGCCAGGTCAACGCCCGGAACCGCTCCGCCATCAACGTGCTTTATCATGTAATAATGTGAGCCGTTCATCTCGTCTTTCGTCTCGCCGACCATGTAAACCGGGTCGCCATCCATCTTGAGGTCCATGGTCACGGCCTTGCGCACGTCGGGTATTATGCCGACCGCAGTAATAACGAGCGTGTACGGTATCGATATCGTCTCCTTCGTTCCGCCGAGACTGTATTCGTTGTAAAGGGAATCCTTGCCGGATATGAAAGGCGCGCGAAACGCCAGCGAACCGTCGTGGCAGGCTTTCACAGCCTCCACGAGCGCGCCGAGGCGGTCCGGCTTCTCGGGATTGCCCCATGAGAAATTGTCCAGAAGCGCGATTCTTCGTCCTCCGCAGCACGTATTGTTGCGCATCGCTTCGTCTATCGCGGAGAGAGCCATGTTGTAGGGACTTGAAGAGAAGCGGGGATTATAACCGTTCGAAACGACGACCCCCTTCCAGTCATCGTATATCGGCCTGAGCACGCATGCATCCCCTGGTCCTCCGAGGCCCTGTATCGGCTTTATCACAGTCTTCGCCTGCACTTCATGGTCGTATTGGCGTATGACCCATTCCTTGCTGGCGATGGTCGGTGAAGAAAGAAGCGTCTTCAAATCGACTCCGAAATCTTTCGCGTCCGTCAGATCCGGGTCCTTTTTTTCGGTTATTTTCAGCTCTGCTTTCTTCTCTGCTTTAGGAAAGCCGTCGTGCAGGAATCCCATGTCGAGCTCTCCGATAGTTTTGTCGTTGAACATGAGCGTGAGCTTTTTGTCATTGGTGAATTCGCCTATCACATTCGCTTCCGTGTTCTCCTCCCTGAAAATCTCCAGCACTTCTGCGACGTTCGCCTCCGGCACGGCCAGCAGCATCCTTTCCTGCGCCTCTGAAATCCAAATCTCCCACGGCTCGAGGCCCTCGTATTTGAGCGGGACTTTGTCCAGCCAGACGCGCGCGCCGGTTTGTTTGCCCATCTCTCCAATCGCCGAAGATAATCCGCCGCCGCCGCAGTCCGTTATGGCCGAATATAGAGGAGCGTCACGAACGTCTCTTGCTTTCATCTGGCCGTCGAGCACGCGCTTCTCCTCGATGGCGTTGCCTATCTGCACCGAGCCGCTCGAAGTTTTCTTTGAGTCAGTCGATAGTTCCAGCGAAGCAAATGTCACGCCGTGTATGCCGTCGCGGCCTGTGCGGCCACCAGCGAGGACGATCTTGTCGCCCGGTTTCGCGTTCCTGACGTACTTGTCCTTTGGCATTATGCCGACGCAGCCTGCGTAAACAAGCGGATTCCCCACGTAACCTTCGTGGAATCCGAATCCGCCGTTCGCGGTAGGGATTCCCATCCTGTTGCCATAATCTCGAATTCCGGCCACGACTCCCTTCATCAAACGCTTCGGATGCAGCACGCCTTTCGGCAGCTTGTCGTGCGGATAATCCGGCGGCGCGAAAAACAATATGTCCGTCGACAGGATCGGCTTCGCCCCGACGCCCATGACGTCGCGGAACACGCCGCCAGAGCCCGTGCCTGCGCCTCCGTACGGATCGAGCGCGCTAGGGTGGTTGTGAGTCTCGACTTTCACCGCGATGTTGTGCTTGTCGTCGAAGGTGACGATGCCGGCGTTGTCCTCGAAAACGTGCACGCACCACGGCATTCGCAGGTCATTGGTCGCCTTGATTATGTATGATTTCAGAAGGCTGCTTATCTTCTCCCCGTTGTATTCTATGTTGCCGCGGAACGTCTTGTGCACGCAGTGTTCCGACCATGTCTGGGCGAACGTTTCCAGCTCTATGTCAGTCGGATCGCGCCCGTGCCGCCTGAAATAATCCTGCACCTCATGCATCTCTTCCAGGTTGAGCGCCAGCATGAACCTGCGGGATATTCCCATCAATTCGCCGTCGCCTTTACCGAGCAGTTCTATGTGTCTCGCATCCATTTCAGATTCTCCTGTAAGCATAAGTCTGTATCAGGCCGTTGGCCAGGCATTTTTCGCAAATCGCCTTTACATCGCTTTCGCTCAGGTCACCCTCTATCACGTAAGTGGTGCCGGTTCTCACAGACCTTACATCCTTCACACCGAGAACGCTTATGGCGCTAGCGACGGAGAGGCCGACAGGGTCCATCACTCCTGGCTTGAAGAACACATCGACTATCCATGCGTTGGACGCACTAGCGAAGGCCGCGTGGCTGCCGTCATCCGAGAAATGGCTGAATTTGAAATACTGTATTACTCCGTCGGCTAACAGCTCCCTGCCTATACGTTCGGCGTCTCCGCTTTCCAGATCGCCGTCTATAACGTACGTCTGGAGTGCCTTGACGTTTTTCACGTCATATGGTCCAAGACCAAGAATGTCAGCCTTTGCATTTTCGCCGGCAGGGTCCCTATGTTCCTGTTTGTAGCCGACTCCCACAACCCACATGAATTCACCGGATAAATTATTTATAAGGTTGGACAATAAAAGTTTGCTTTCGGAACATCATGCTTTTTAACTGGTTAGCACAATATGTATGTAATATGGCATGGCTTTATCCCAAGGACATAATACGAAGAGACATCCTCACACGACGGTCGACACAGAAAGGCGACATCAAACAACCGAAAGACGAGGCCATAAAGAAAAGGCTCATGGAGCTGCCTGAATACAAGAGCGCAAAGACAATCCTATTCTACGTTTCAGTCAGGGGCGAAGTGAGGACATACGAAATGATTTCAGAATCCCTTACCATGGGGAAAAAGATACTCGTGCCGTTGGCCGACGTGAAAAACAAAAAACTGTTTTTGTCCGAGCTCGACAACCTGAACGACCTTTCGCCGGGCTCGTTCGGCATACCTGAGCCCAAGCACCCGCAGCAGATGGACATAAAAAACGTCGATCTGGTTATAGTGCCGGGAATAGCGTTCGACAAATACGGCAACAGGGTCGGTTACGGAACGGGATTCTACGACAGGTTCCTCAAGAAGATAAGCAAGGGGGTGCCGGTCATAGCGCTCGGATACGATTTCCAGCTCGTGCACGAGATACCATCCAACAAGATGGACGTGAAGGTGCACAAGATAGTAACCGAGAAAGGCGTCGTCAACTGCACCAAGTTCCAGAAAGCGAGAAAGAAGTAATCAGATATTCATCTGCCCGTTCTGACATTTTCGTTGAACTCGCGGCCCATTCTCGCCTTTTTCCTGAACCACAGCTCCCTCGCTTCCCCGACAGCGAATAGCGAGCCCGTTACGAGGATGAGATCTCCGTCACCCGCAAGGGCTATTGCTTTCCTGACCGCACTTTTAACGTCTTCGATGACTAAAAAATCCTTGCCGTGCTTTTTTGCTTCCTTTGCCAGTTCTTCCGGTCCCGCCGCTCTGCCCATTACTTTGTGCCCGGCCAGCACGAAAAAATCAGTCTTGACGGCGATGGCCGCCATCATCTGCGGCACGAGTTTGTCTTTTGATGCGCTGAAAACGGTGTAAAGCTTATCGTATTTTATCAGGTCTAGCGATTCTGCGAGGCTTCTCATTGAAGTGACGTCCTTCGCCCCGTCGAGCAGGACTTTCGGATGCCAGTTAACGAGCTCGAAACGTCCTATCCATCTTGTTTTTTCGAAACCTTTTTTTATCGCATCGAGCGATATCTTCGGTTTTAGCGCACGCAGCGCGGCTAGCGCGCACGCAGCGTTATTGATCTGGAACCTTCCGGCCATCTGTATGAAAATCCTCATACCTTCGAAGTCGAAGCTGTTGCCTTTTTCCGATGATTCTACGTTATTCAGCTTCGCCGCCTTTATCAGCTTCGCTTTCCTTTCACTGCATATTTTTTCAATTACTGTGAGCGCTTTTTCGTTTGCGCCAGTCACGAGAATCCCGCCCATCTTCACAATACCCGCCTTCTCGCGGGCGATTTTTTCAACGGTGTTGCCGAGTATGTCCGTGTGCTCCAGCGAGACGTGCGTTATGACGCACACGTCCGGAGTGAGCGTGTTGGTCGCGTCAAGCCTGCCTCCGAGCCCCACTTCGACCGCAGCGAACTGCACGCGCTGCTCGCGGAAATATTCGAAGGCGACGGCAGTGATAAATTCGAAAAAAGTCGGGCTCTCGCCTTCGCCGCGCATTCGTTCAGCGAATGGCTTTATTTTTCCCACGAGGCTGACAAAATCTCTTTCTGAAATCATTTTGCCGTCAATCGAAATCCTCTCCATGAAATCCGAGAGGTGCGGCTTGACAAAGACGCCTGTCCTGTAACCCGCCTCGCGCAGCACGGCACCAATCATGACTGTCGTCGAGCCCTTACCGCTCGTCCCGCCTACAAGAACCGAGCGGAAGCTCTTCTGAGGGTTTCCCAAAAGTCCCAGCAGCCGCTCGACGCGCTCAAGGCCGAGCTTCATGCCGAACTTGTTCAGTCGTTGTATGTAACCCGTCGCCTCAGCGTAATTCATAAGAGAAATAATCGCGCCGCGTTTTTAATGCTTGAACATGCGCCGTCCAGTGAAAACCATCGCTATGCCGTGGAGGTTGCACGTTTCTATGATTTCACTGTCCTTGACCGAGCCGCCGGGCTGGACGATGAAGCGGACGCCGTGCTTGCACGCTTCCTCTATAGAGTCGGGGAACGGGAAGAAGGAATCGCTAGCGAGAACGCAGTTAGCAATCTCATGCTCGGTGAGTTTCATCGCTCCGAGATTTTCCTTGGCTTTTTTTAATGCAATCTTCATCGACGTGACGCGGTTGGGCTGGCCCGCTCCCATGCCTATCACATGATACAGGCCCGGTTTGTATTCGCGCGCGATTACTATCGCATTTGACTTCGTGTGCTTGCACGCCAGGCACGCGAAGAGCGCTGCGTCTTTTTTATTTTCCGGGAACTCTATTTTGGTCACGGTCTTGAACTCGTGCTTGTTCGCATAACCAGAGTCCCTGTCCTGCACCAGCAGGCCGCCTTTTATGAGCCTGTGATGCGTCGTCTCTGGCGTCAGCTCTCCTATCTCGAGCAAGCGCAGGTTCTTCTTTTCTTTCAGAAGCGCCAGCGCCCCCTCGTCGAAAGCCGGGGCGATTACTATCTCGACGAACTTGTCACTAAGGAATTCGGCGGTTTCCCTGTCCATCGTCTTCGTAAGAGAAATCACGCCGCCAAACGCCGACACAGGGTCGCCGCTCCATGCATGCTCAATCGCTTCTCGTAACGTCGCGCCGGTCGCGTAGCCGCAAGGGTTCGTGTGTTTCACGATTACCGCGCCCGCGCTTTTCGCGGGCATCATGTCCGACGAGGCTTCAAGCGCGCTCTCTGCATCGAGATAGTTGTTGTATGACATCTCTTTGCCGTGGAGCTGTTTCGCGCTCGCCAGCGAGGATGAGCCGTCTTTAGCGTAGACTTTCGCTTTCTGGTGCCAGTTCTCACCGTAGCGGAGCGAGCGTCCGCCGGCGAACCGCATCCTCACGACGTCTTCGTTATTGAAGCGTCGGCTGAAGAAGCGGTCTATTTCACCGTCGTAATCGCTCGTCATTCTGAACGCCTTGAGGGCGAGCGACTGCCGCGTCTTCAGATCGACATCGCCTTTTTTCTCTATCTGTTCCAAAACTTTCGTGTAATCTTGCGGATCGGTGACTATGACGACGTCCTTGTAGTTTTTCGCTGAGGAACGCACGAGCGCCGGGCCGCCGATATCGATGTTCTCGATCGCCTTTTCGCTGGTCACATTCGCGTCTTCGACTGTCTTGCTGAACTGGTAGAGATTGACGACGACGAGGTCTATCATGCGTATGCCGTGCCCGGAAGCCTGGTCCATGTGCGACGCGTCGCTTCTGACCGCGAGAATGCCGCCGTGGACTTTCGGGTGGAGCGTCTTGACGCGCCCGTCCATCATCTCCGGCAGGCCTGTGAAATCTTCGATGGGAATAATCCTGACGCCGTTCTCTTTGAGAACCTTGGCCGTGCCGCCCGTAGAAATAATCTCGACGCCCAGGTTTTCCAGCGCCCTGGCAAATTCGACTATGCCGTTCTTGTCAGTTACGGAAATCAGGGCGCGCTTTATCTTCATTTCAAAAGCCTCACTTTATTACCCTCGACCTTGATTTTGCCTTCGCCGTAAAGCCTTATCGCCTCGAGTATGACTGCCTGCTCGGCCGCCTGCACTTTCCCCTTGAGCGACTCGGGCGTGTCGATATCCTCGACTGGCACGGGCAGTTGCATTATTATCGGCCCGTGGTCCACGTCCGCTGTTACGAAGTGCAGCGTGCACCCGGTGACTTTGAGGCCGAGCTTGAGCACTTCCTCATGAATATTGACATCCTTGCCTCCCGAGAAAAGCGGAAGAAGCGAAGGGTGGATGTTCATTATCCTGTTCTCGTAGTGGGTGCAGAACCACGGCGAAAGTATTTTCATGTAACCGATGAGCAGGACGAGTTCGACGCCGCGCTGGTCGAACTCATGCGCCGCCGCTTTGTCGAACAGGACGCGCTTGTCGCCATCGTAGTCGAGGAATATAGAGTCTATGCCGTTGTCCTTCGCCCGCTCGAGAATGTACGCGTCCTCCTTGTTCGAAAGGACGCAGACTATTTTCGCGTCAAGGCGCTTTTGCGCGATAGCGTCTATTATCGCCTGCATGTCCGTTCCCTTCGTCGACCCAATCACACCAATCTTGACCGTCATGTTAACCCTCCCACTCACGAATAATTATTATATATAATTCCAGATTGTTTTTGCCTTTTAAAAATTAATTTTCCTAGAATTTGAAAACAATCACATCTGCAGCTTGTATTTTCTTATGCCCGGCCCGTAATACTTGTTGAGAAGTTGCATCTTTTCTTTGGTTATGTAACCGGTTGTGACCGTGTTATTTCCGGGATTATATTCGCCATTAGTCTGCTCAGCCAGCGCTCTTCCCACGCCTTTATGGGCCACTCTTACCCAATATGTATGCGAATCTGTGGATTCAGTAGCACGTGGTTCCTCTGATTTAGGAACGTTGTTTACAAACATCCTGTGGTTGTTTCTTCCCATCTTCACTTTTAACGGGTAAAATAATTTAAAAGGTGTCTACAGCTAAAATCAGAGTTTTGCCAAGGCCGCCTTCAGCGTGTTCTCCATGAGCATCGCGACCGTCATGGGACCGACGCCGCCCGGCACGGGCGTGATGTACGATGCTTTGAATTTTACTTTATCGAAGTCCACGTCTCCCGCCATTTTCCCGCCGTCGCGGTTCATACCCACGTCGATTACGACCGCGCCTTTCTTGACCATCGCTTCCTTCAGGAAATTCGCTTTGCCGACAGCCGCGATTATTATGTCGGCGTTTTTCGTGTGCTCGTGAAGGCGTTTCGTCTTCGAGTGGCATATCGTGACTGTCGCATTCCTTCGCAGCAGCATGAGCGAAATGGGCTTGCCCACTATATTGCTCCTGCCGATTACGACAGCGTTTCTTCCCTCGATCTTTATCTTTTCGTTTTCAATGAGCCTGATTATGCCCTTTGGCGTGCACGACTCGAAACCAGCGGAGCCGGTCGTGAGCCTGCCTATGCTATACGTCGTGAGGCCGTCGACGTCTTTCGCAGGGTCTATCTTATCCACTATTTCCTGCTCGTCAAGGTGCTGCGGCAGCGGCAGTTGTATGAGAATGCCGTGTACCTTCTTGTTCGCATTGAGTTTCTTTATCTCCCTGATTATCTTCTCCTTGTTCGTTTTCTCGGGGAACTTGTGCAGTTCGCCTTTTATCCCGATTTGCTCCGATGCGCGCATCTTGTTCCTCACGTAGATTTTCGATGCGTCATCGTCGCCTACGAGAATTATGTCCAGCCTCGGGACGATGCCTTTCTGCGACAAAGTCCAGGCCTTCTTCTTGAGGTCGGAAATTATTCTTGACGAAAGTCGCCTGCCGTCCATTATCCTGGCTGTCATTTTTTACCTCTTATCATTTCCATGTGGCGCACGCGCTTTTCGATAAGCTTAGCCGTGCCTATGTCCGGGCGGTGGAACACTTTGCCCTTCACCGACTTTACCGCTTCTTCAGCGAGCCTCTCGGCTTCCGCGAAGTCGTGCGATATGCCGACGAACGCTATCGCGCGCGACCCGCTCATGTAAAGGCCGTCGGGCTTCTGGTCCACAGATGCGTAATACACTTTCGCTTTCGCGCCGGCGTCGAGCTCGATTTTCTCACCTTTCACCGGGTTGTCAGGATAGCCCTGAGGCACGACGTATTTGCAGACCGTCGCCTTCCTCTCGAATTTCGCTTCCGTCTTCGCCAGCGCGTAGTTAGTGATGCCGAAACATAAATCTATGAAATCGCTGCTGAGTATCGGCAGCACGTTCATCGTCTCCGGGTCTCCGAGGCGCGCGTTGTATTCCAGCAGTTTCACGCCGTCTTTCGTTACCATAAAGCCGCCATACATCACACCTTTGTAGCGCATGCCGTGCTCCTTTTCGATGGCCTTTGCGAAAAGCTCGGTTATGCGGTGCGCCTCCTCGAGGTCGCTTTTCCTGATGAACGGAAGAAGATGGTCGTCGCACGAATAAGAGCCCATGCCGCCCGTGTTCGGCCCGCTATCGTCGACGAAAGCCCTTTTGTGGTCCTGCGCTGGCGGGCAGTCGAGAACGAAACGCCCGTCCGTGAAGCTCTGCAGCGAGAATTCCTCGCCTTCGAGTTTCTCCTCGATTATGACGGACGCATGCGAGCGGAGGACGCTTTCGCAGTAACGCAGCGCGTCATTCGCGTCTTTTAAGTGCTCTCCGTGGACCATGACGCCCTTGCCGCCGGTCAGGCCGTCGGGCTTGATTACGAAAGAATCCAGCGACTGCAAAAATTCCTTTACCCCGTCCATGCTGCTGAAGACCTTGAATGCAGGCGAGCCGGGAATCATGTATTTCTGCGCGAGCAGGCGGGTGAACGCTTTCGACGTCTCGAGCTTTGCCAGCTCTTTGACAGGCCCGACAGATGGAATGCCGATCTTCGCGAGCGCGTCGACTGCGCCGAAATCCAGCGGCGCTTCAGGGCCGACGACGCATATATCAGCGGCGACCTGTTTAGCGAACGCGACCAGCGTCTCCATGTCATTGTAATCGCCCAGCTCGCATTTATCTGAAAGCGAATGAATCCCTGGGTTGTTGGATTTCATGAAAGAATATAGAGCGTGCTTCTGGTCCGAACGGCGTATCGCCTCCGCAATCGCATGCTCCCTCGCGCCGTTCCCGATGAGCAGGACCTTTATCATAAACATCCAACAAAAGAGTTTTGATATTCCTAATTCGGTTCGCGGTTTTAAAACATTTTATTGGTCCTGCCGCCATGACGGCCGCGCCCTTTGCGGCGCACTTTAAACTTCTGGCCGCCGCCCCTCTGCGGGCCGGAGCCGAAGCCGCGACCCGGACTGCGATCCTGCCTGCGCCTCGTGTAGCCGCGCATCGCTTCTATCAAATCTGTTTTCTGCTCTTTCTTGTCCCTGAAGCCGCGCGGCACGTATACCGGCTGCAAGGTCTTCGGGTCCATGCCAGTATAATACATGCAGGTGCTCAGGCTCATGGGCGTCGGGGTGAACGTCTGTATTATGGCGTCGCGACCGATCTTCTCTATGAATTTCCTGAGCTCCTCGTTTTCCTTCTGTGTGCTGCCCGGATGGGCGGCTATGACGTAGTATTTCAGCGTCTGGCCTGTGGCGTTATTCATGTCCTTGAAAATTGCGACGAACTTGTCCAGCGCTCCCGGAAGATGCTTGTTCATGAGCTTCAAGACGTGCGGGCTGCAGTGTTCCGGCGCTATTTTAAGATAGCCTGAAACATGGTGCTTGGATATCTCTTTTATGTATTGTCTGGATTCGAGAGCTAGGTCATAGCGTATGCCAGAGCGGACGAAAATCTTTTTCACGCCTGGTATATTTCTCGCTTTCTCCATGAGCATGAT
>JAZDFI010000013.1:0-22251 GCA_043808015.1 Candidatus Aenigmatarchaeota archaeon | reverse complement strand
TGGCGTTCACAAGCGTCCCTATCACTTTTCCGTCTTTGTGGACTGGGTTAGAGGCCGAGGAAATAATCAAAGTTCTTATCTCGCCTTTTTTGTTTTTGATATTCACTTCCATATCTCCCTGTTTATTGCCGAGGAATTCCTCGCCGATAGCCCAAAAGGCTTTCTTGAGCGAGCCTTTCGTGAGGAAACCTGTTATGGATTTGCCTATAACCTCGCTTTCGCTATAGCCAAGGGTTTCCAGTGAAGATCTGTTGGCAAACATTATCGTTCCGGTCTTGCTGAGGATAATTGCTATTTCATGCATACTGTCGACCAGGAACCTGTATTGCTCTTCGCTTTCCTTCATTTTTTCAAACATTTTTTTCTGCTCGGTGATGTCCTGGAACGAGCCCGAGACGCTGGTGATTTTTCCATTGGTTCGATTCACCTTCGCGACCGCCCGAACCCATTTTCTGTTCCCTTTCGCCGTTACTACTTCCCACTCCTGGTCGTACGGCTCGCCGAACTTAATGGCGCGCTGGATGGCCTTGTCAGCCATCAGCCTGTACTCCGGGACGATGAAATTGACCCCCTTGGGAACCTTGGGAGCTACTCCGTCGTAGTCGACTTCCAGGATGCGGAACGTTTCCTCGGTCCATTTCTGATTGAGGGTATCCACGTAGAATTCCCAGCCGCCGATTTTCGCCATCTGCGCCATGTCGCGGAGCAGCGCTTGGTTCTTGTCCAGAGTGCTCTCCGCCTTCATGTGTTCGGTGATGTTCATACCCGTGACCAGCACGCCAATAGCATTCCCTTTATCATAAATTGGCGTGCCGCCTTCGGAAAGAAGCAGCTTTATGACAGAACCGTCCTTCGCCTTTATGTCCAGCTCGAGTTCCGGCGTCGGCTTGTTCATGATGCTGTCTTTGAGGACGACCAGCACCTTCTTTATGTCGGATGGCGTCATCATGCTGAAAATGCTTTTACCAATCATTTCCTCGCGGGTGTATCCTATGGATTCGGCAGACTTCCTGTTTATGTCCCTTATTTTGCCATCCCTGCCGACTATTATGTTGACTGCGGGGCTTTCATCATATAGATATTTGTACTGGTCCATGACGTTCCTGAAGGCGTCATCGGCCTTTTTGCTCTGGGTGACGTCAAAAATGACGCCGTCTATGTGTTCGGCCTTCAGCTTGCTGCCGAGCACGGGCCTGCCCCTTTCCACGAAGTGGCGGATATCGCCATTCTTGTTTTTTATGCGGTATTCCACCTTGTAAGGCTGCCCGTTCTTTATCGCTTTTTCGATGGTCTCTATCGCATGTTTCCTGTCTTCGCCGATTATCAGCGGGTCCATCGGGCATTCCCCCACATGGAGCTTCTCCGGCGGGTAGCCTGTCAGAGACGTCACGTTATCGTTGAAAAATTCCGTGAAGTTTTTTTCACCTTTCAGGTGAATCCTGTATACGATACCGGGTATGTTGCCGGCTATGGCCTTGTACGAAGCTTCGCTTTCCTTTAGTTCGTGCTCGTCGCGCTTCTTCTCCGTGATTTCGCGGCTTATGCCCATAATGCCGATTATCTGGTCCCCGTCTTTCAGCGGGAATTTCATGGTGTCGAAGAATGCAGTCTTGCCGTCTTTGTTTTTGAAAATCTCCTCAGTGCGCACGGGCTTCCCGCTCATGGCGGCGGCGTCGCTTTTCATGCACTGAGTCGCCAGCGCCTTGGGCAGGAACTCGTCGTCGCGCTTGCCTATGATTGCGTCTTTTTTGCGGCCGGCGAATTTTTCGAAAGCCCTGTTTATGAAAACGTTCCTGTGTTCCATGTCCTTAAAATAAGCTATGTCAGGGAAGGCGTCGATTATGGGAGCGCATTGCCTGATTTTTTCATGCAAAGCATCCTCGCGGCTAAGCGCGTGTTTTTTACCATTTACCCCAACCGGCATTAACACACCATCAGCTAACCCAACTCTACCACTTTGTCGACGAACATGTTCAAGTCTTTTATCAGCTCGCTCTGCGTCTCTTCCTTGAGAGATATAAGAATGCCCTTCGACTTCATGGTCCTGAAGGCCGATATTATCGAGTGGACGAAGCGTATGACGACGTGCGAGTCCTCGTATATGAGAAGCGTGGAAAGCGAATCGAAAAGCGTCATATCCGCCTTCGACGATTCGATCATCTTTTTCAGCGCTATGTTTATCTCGGTGAGCGCTTTGGGCGACGAAACGTAAACGACTTTCTCGCTGTTCTTGAGGCTTTTGGTGACGCAGTCCACGAAATAGAACTTGGACGTATCGATGCTGTTCTTGCTGAAATCATTGGAAAGGACTTCTGACGGCTTGTTGGCCGAGACGTAGCATATCCTTTCGCCAGCTTTAGCCGCCGCTCCGGCGATGACTTTTATCTTGTCGGCGTAGCTCTGATTGGGCAGGAGAAACAGGACGATTTCGTTGTCCTTTATGGTCTTCACCGCGTCGTTCTTCTCTATCCCGTCCTTCGTGCTCTGCTCTTTCAGCATAATTCCCTCAATTTAAATAGATTGATTTGGGGAATATATATTCTAAAATGGAGATGTTTAAACATGGCTTGTAAAAGGGTAACTGCAAGGGAAACTGTATATTCTCTGCTGAGAAAGGTGCCGCGCGGCAGAATAACGACATACGGGGCGCTTGCGAAAGCAACAGGAACGCATCCGCGCGCGGTGGCGATGTTCATGAAGCACAATCCCGATCCGATAAAGACGCCGTGCTACAAGGTCATTCGCTCGGACGGCTCGCTCGGCGGGTATTCGGGCCGCGGCGGCGTGAAAACCAAGACCGCGCTTCTGAAGAAGGACGGCATAACGCTAGCGAATGGCAAAATTGACCTGAAAAACCGCCTTTACCGCTTCTGAAAGTCTTAAAAATCCCGGCTTCAAAAGTTAAGCATGAAAGACGGCGCCAAGGTCCCCAACAGGGACGTCATACTTTTCGTCATAAAGGAGGTCATGCAGAAGCATAAAGATATCGCCTCGCTGCGCGAGTTCACGGACCTGGTCAACATGCGGCTTAAGATGGTCGACTCGCGACTGTCGGTCTCGAGCGCCCGCCTGCGCAGCATTTTCTCCAAGATACCCGGCACGAAAATCGTCACTGAAACGCGCATGGGTGGAAAAATCGACAAGTGCCCGTCATGCTACGGCGGCCTCAAGAAGATTTACACGAAGAACCTCAAGGGCAGGAAAATCCTTTACAAGATGACCTGTCAACGATGTGGATTCTCGGGCGTGAACGGCAGGTTCGCTCCCAGGCGATACAGGTTCACGTCAGCGTGATACATAGCTATGAAAAAGACACTGGAATGGCTAAGAACAAATAAAAATAGAATTTTATGGATTATTCTTGTCGTAATTGTTTCAATCGCGTTCATCTGTATATGGCAGTTTTTATGGGCGCAAAAAGAATATAAAAATATTGCTTTGAGGGAAACTGAAAATCTCAGCACCGATAAAGAAAAAGCGCTGGCTTTAGCTTGGTGGTTTCATAAATATAATATAAGTTGCTGTAGCACGTTTTTTCATATACCAGAGGCTGTTTACTTTACAAAAATCGGAGATTGTATAGATTTTTCTAACATTTTTATTCAAATGTCAAATTCCATTGGAATACCTGCAAGAATGGTTGGTACAAACGGAGAACGTCATTTTTGGGTTGAAATTTTTTCAGAAAATAGATGGATTAATTTAGACCCCTTTACTGGTAGCCAAGTAAGTTATGATAATCCAAAATTTTATTCAGACGTATGGACTGATGGTAATTTAAGCAAAAGGCTATCTTACGTTTTTTGGACAGAAAGTACTGGAATACAACATGATGTAACAGAGAAATATGTGAAAACTGGAAGACTTACAGTAAAAGTAACAAATAATTTAATTCCAACTGAATCTAGAATTATTTTGAAAAGCCATCATCTCATGGAAGCAAAACCAGATGAGAATAAAGAACCTTCCACCAGTTTAATTGAAAAAACTGATTCTGGTGGTATTTTTGAAAAAAATTTAGGACCAAATAACTATACAATAAAAATAGAAATTGATATTATACCTTTCATACCTTCTTTCGTTATTCTCAATGACACGAAAGAAATCGAAATTAAAGAAAACGACTCAAAATTTATTGAGTCGTTGAGTCAAAATTTGACGATAGGTGATAGTTTTTATTTATGGATATTGTTATTTTCACTTCCCTTTATTGCAGTTTTTGAATTCCGTGTGTTGAAAAAAACTAGACGTAAGTGACTTTCACTTTCTTCAACTCGGCCACGTTCCTCGCGCCGACCAGGAACATCGCATCCTCAAGCTGCGAGATTATTTTTTGCAGATATTTCTTAACACTTTCGGAAGATTCAGTCGCCGGTTTCAGCAGCGGCAAGGCCATGCCGACCAAGTCGGCTCCCATCGCTAGCGCCTTAGCGGCATCGACGCCGTTGCGTATGCCTCCGGAAGCGATTATCGGGACTTTGACAGCGCTAGCGACGTCCTTCAGCGCAGTCGCTGTAGGTATGCCCCATTCCGCGATGTGGCTCACATCGTCGCTGGTGCGATGGCTGTCGACCTTGACCCATGAAGTCCCGCCCGCGCCGGCTATATCGATTGCCTTCACGCCTGCCGTGACCAGCGATTTCGAAAGCTTTCCCGAAATGCCGCAGCCGGTTTCTTTCGCGATTATCGGGACTTTTGACTTGGCGCACAGCGCCTTTATGTCATCATAAACCCCCTTCCATGATTTGTCCCCTTCTTTTTGGGCGAGTTCCTGCGCGACGTTGAGATGGATTGCCAGGCCATCAGCCTTTATCGCATCGACCAGCGCCAGCACGCGGGACGTGTCGTATTTACTCAGTTGCGCCGCGCCTATGTTGCCGAGAAGGAATATGCCAGGAGCGACATCGCGAACCGCATACGTTCTAGTCGCCTTCGCGTCCTCCAGCATCGCGCGCTGCGAACCAACTCCCATGCCAATTCCAAGCTGTTCCGCTGCGCGTGCAAGGTTTTTGTTTATGCGCTCCCCCTGTTCCGTTCCGCCGGTTATCGCCTCTATGAAAAGCGGATAGCGGAACTTCTTGCCGAGGAACATGGTGGACAAATCGATGTCGCTTCTCTCAATCTCCGGTAACGCGCTGTGCTCCAGCTCGACGCGGTCGAAGCCGTTCGACTTCGCGAATTCGACGTTTTTCTCAAGGCATATGCGTATGTGGTCGTCCTTGCGCGACTTGGTGACGGACTTTTTATCAGAATGCATAATTATCATCATTCACTTTCCGCTAATAATGGTTCCCAGCCCTCTCTCCCCTAGCAGCGCTCTTCTGAGCATGCCGGGTTTCATGCCGTTTATTATTTCGACTTCGCAGTCCATGACCAGCGACGTCTTGACTTTCTGGGCCATTCCTCCCGTCACGTCCGCGATTCCGTCCGACGAGGAGAGCGAGTCGATAATTCCAGCGTAGTTTTTCCTGTCAATCCGCTTTATCGTCTCTCCCAGATGACCGAGCACACCATCGGTTTTGCCAGCCATGATTATGCGCTCCGGCCTGAGCTTTTTCGCGAGAAAGTTAAGAATCTCTTCCGTGGATATGATGCAGCATCCTTTGACGTCGTCGATGCACACGTCGCCATGCGGCACTGGTATCAGCCCCTTCGAGAGAGCGACTTGAATGGGCGTCATGTGCCATCCGATTATGCGGTCGTTCCTTGCCGTGCAGGATGCGGACGGCTGTATCGAGACGGCGTATTCGTCGGCTTCCATGAGCGACGAGACTACTATCCTGTTGAGCCGCGCGGCGTCGTCCTGGACTTTCGCGAAGCCTTCCCAGCTGTCGCTGCGAATAGCGCCTTTATGCGTCTCGTATTTCTGTGCGGACACGTGCGGGAAGCTGCCGCCGCCGTGGCCTACGAGCAGCGGGAAATCCTTTTCAGAGCGCGCCTCGTGTATCTCCTTGCACAATCGCCTTATCACGTCATGCCTCGCGGTGTATGGCCTCGACTTGTCGGTTATCAGCGAGCCGCCGAGCTTGACGAATACCAGATTTTTCATAATATCAATTCATTTTTTCGGCTTAAAAACCATGAAAGACTGCCTAGCAAGTATGTCATATTCTTTGGCGAGATCGTATCCCGCGTCGTTCATCTCGCTCATTATTTTTTTCTTGTCCACGAAATGCCCCAAAAGCGAGCGCAAACTGAAGCCGCCCTTAATGCGCTCAACAATTGCAATCCTTCCGTTGCCTTTCAACGCACCCGCAACACGCCTGAAATAATCCACCCTTTTCGGTATGTGGTGGTAGGCGTTGCGCATGAAAACGAGGTCAATGCCTTTTTCCGGAAGGCCTGCCGTCTCGCCGTCCGAGAGGACCGGCTTTATGTTTTCAATTTTCTTCTTTCCGGACTCTTCCATGACGTAATCTAGAAATTCCTTGTTGACGTCCACAGCATACACTATACCATTCCTGCCGACAGCTTCGGCGAATCTCATCGCAAAATAGCCGCCGCCGGAGCCTATGTCAGCCAAGGCCTGACCAGATTTTATGTCAAGAATTTTCAATATCTCGTCCGGTTTGCTTTTATCGCTCGCTGCCTTCAGGTTGAACATCTCGGCCTTTTGAATTTTCATGAAATCACCTTTCAGTTCCATCTTTTGTATGCATCATTATTTATGCCTAAAGCATCGAGCGTCTTGCCGATTACGTGATTCGTAAGGTCTTCTATGTTTTTCCGTTTCGCATAGAGCGTCATGACAGGTGGCAGGATTACGCCTCCAGCGAGCGTGACGCGTTTCATGTTCTCGATGTGTATCAGACTCAGCGGAGTTTCGCGCGCGACCAGCACGAGCTTGCGCCGCTCTTTAAGGCAGACGTCCGCCGCTCTCAGCATAAGATTGTCCGAATAGCCGGAAGCGACGCCTGCGAGCGTCTTCATGCTGCACGGTATTATGACCATGCCTTTCGTCTGGAAAGAACCAGAAGCAATGGGTGCAAACAAATCCCTGTAACCATAAACTTTACTCGCGAGCTTTTTCACGTCGCCGACCTTAAGCCCGGTTTCGTGCTCTATGATTTTCTCTGCAGTTTCGCTTATCACGAGATGCGTCTCCAGGCCGAGCTTTTTCGCGGTCTCAAGAAAGCGCACGCCAAGTATGGCGCAGGAGCTTCCGGAAATGCCGACTATGATTCTTTCTTTTTTGACAGGAGCGTCACGCATGCTCTACCGTTCCTTTAGTCGCGTCGATTTTCAGCTTGTCGCCCGTGGCCAGCTTGTCTATGTCTATCTGGTCGACGCACGGTATGCCGGCGAGAATCACGCCCGTAGCGACGATAGTCTCCGTCTCCTTGTTGATTATCGCTTTCGGCGCGACGCCGTTCCTTTTCAACCCGTAAATTACATACGAGCCGACCTTCGAGCCCTTGCCTGTGGGGAAAACGAGAATCTTATCCTTGACATTCTTTCCCTCGAGCTCGTGACCCTTCTCGATGACGATGCCCGTTTTCGCGTCGATGCCGCCGTAGAACCCGAGAGGCGTCTTCGAAACTATCGCTTCACCTTCAACCTTGCCGGGCGAGATGCTCCTTCCCTTCAAAATTTCTTTCGTCATAACATCACCATCATCCTTTTATCAGATCGTCGATGTTTTTGAAAACGACGCTCTGCTTGCAGAAGCCGGGAAGATAGTTACCAGCTTTACCTGAATCGACGCCTGTAGTCTTGAAGCCCATTTCCTCGATGGGCGATACGACCATGCACGTGTCCGCGACTATCTTGCCTCCCGCTTTCTCGACTGTCGCCGTAAGGCCCATGCGTGTTGCGGCGTCTTTCATGACGCGCGAAGTGCATATCCACAGCGGCTTTTTCAGATGCTTGCCCTCGAGCTTTTTCGCGATCGTTATTATCTCCCTTAGAGACGCGTGCGGGCAGCCGACAACGACGAGGTCCGGGTCCTTGCCCGTGTTGAGCTTCGCGTACGCTTCCTTCAGATCTTTCTCGCCAACCTCGATTGTCTCGAGGCCTTTCGTGTCCATCATGCCCGCTTCCGGCGTAAGGCCTTCAGCATGATAAAGCGCGACGGCCCCGCTCGCCGCCATCGCAGCGCCGAGCGCTTTGAGATTGTCGGTATTCGCGTTCTTTATGCCGGTGAAATATGGTATCTTGCTGCCGGCTATCTTGCCGATATGGTAGCCTAACGCGCCAAAATCGGAGTTGTATTCCAGCTTCGCATCGACTTTCACAATCATATGGGGCTTCCTGTTCTCGTCGAGGTGCAGGCCGTAGTTCGGAGTGAAGCCGCATATCGCAGCCGCCAGCGCGGACGGCCCGCCTTCGCGGTTCGTCCTCGCGCCAATCACTGAATTCGAGAATGAGACAGCCGAGCTCTCGGACCATGCGATGTGCTCGCGAAAACGAGGGAGATTGCC
Source organism: Candidatus Aenigmatarchaeota archaeon (assembly GCA_043808015.1). Taxonomy (GTDB): domain Archaea; phylum Aenigmatarchaeota; class Aenigmatarchaeia; order QMZP01; family QMZT01; genus JBGPQP01. Next base: position 13,831 of record JAZDFI010000013.1, on the reverse strand, counting down.
GGCGAGATATGGCGTGCAAGTCGCCGACATTACGATGCCCATCTTCTCGAACGCATCCATCACCTTCTTCTGCATCATCGCAAAGCTTTCCGGGAAGCCGATTTCCCTCCAGCTCTCCATGTCGATGCCGGCCGGATTGAGGAACGTGAGCACTTTCACTTTCACACCTTTGTTTGCAATGTCCTCCAGGAACTCTAGGCCGGGGTCGCCTATCGACTTGTACGAAACGCCGGCGACCTGCACGGAGCCGACGTCTATCATCTTTTCGGCCTTGTATATTTCGCCAAGACGGACAAGAAGCCTCATTTGCCTTTCGACGACTTCGCCATGACCGCCGTTGAGCATATGTTCCTGTTCTTTAGTGAGATACATAATCCACCCCTCGATATTGTTTTTAGTTTCTCAGATTTTGTTTTCAATTGCCTTGCAGTTCTTCTTGAGAATTTCTATTTCCTTCTTGCTGGCATTGTTAACATGAATCCCGGCGATGCAGACGACCGCCTTCTTCGTCTTCCTGCTTTTTTTCTCCGCTATGGGTATGGCGACCATCCAGTCGTAATGTCCTTTGCGGTTGAGCACTTTCGCCGGCTTGCCTGGGGCGCAAACGACCACAGAGCCGATATGCGTCCTCTCGCCGCCGCCGAGGAAAAGGATTACATCCTTGCCTTGTCTCGCTTCCTTCAGCCAGACTTTATATTTCCCCTTTCCAGCGGTAAGCATACGCATCACACCCATCTCTTATTCTACCAGATAGTCATCGAGATTTATTTTCATCGGCAGCTCGGGCCTGCTGAAATCCTTGCCCTTCGAGACGAGCGGCTTCGTGAGGTCGAAGCCGACTTTGGTCGTTTCGCGCGTCGCCATATCCGAGGACGGGTCGAGGGACGAGCCTTTTTCCTTCGTCTTCACCACCATGTTCTTGTCCCCCTGGAAACGCGTCGCCAGCGCCCACTCGATTTCCTTCGGCTCTTCAATGTTTATGTCGTCGTCGACAACGAACACGTGCTTCATCGAGGCGTGGCCTTTGAAAGCCGCCTCGATAGCCTTGCGCCCGTCATCTTCGTGCTTCTTGTGAATCTTGACCGCTCCGTGCAGCCATGAACAGCCGCCTGGCGTTATGTAAACGTCGCGGCAGTCGCATACCTTCGCAACCTCGCGGAAAATCGTCGGCTCGCGCGGCATGCCCATGAGAATCTTGTGTTCAAGGTCGCCCGGCAGCAGCGCGTGGAAAATCGCGTTTTTCTTCGCGTAGATTTTCTTGACGCGCACCACAGACTGTTTTCTGACGATGTCAAACGTCTCCGTCAAATCGAGGAATGGCCCTTCGTCAGCGACGTCGCCGGTGAACTCGCATATCATCACTATTTCGCTTTCAGGCACGACGTGCCCGTTCAGTTCGATAACGTTCGTCTCATTCAGCGCGTTCGCTATCGCCAGCTCATTCTTGCCCAGTTCAGCCGAAATAGCAGCCCCAATCAGAACTGTGGTCGGGTTGCCGATGCAGAAGGCGAATTCCTTGAGCCCGCGCTTCTTGTATTCGTTCAGGTGGCGTTCGAGAATGCGCAGCACCATCCTGTCCTTGCCGAGAATCATGGCGCGGTGATACGAAGCGTTTACTCCGTGCTCCGCGTCTTTCGCGACGGCTATGCCGGACGCGATGTACGGCCCGCCGTCCTTTGGATAATAAGTCAGAATCGGGAGTTTGCTGAGGTCGCATTCCAGTTCGTGGTATTCGTGCGACACTTTCTTCGTCGGCTCCGCCGGGTTCTCGATCGCATGCGTGAGTTTCGCTATGAGGTCCTTCTTGTCAATATCGAGGCCTAGGCATACTAGGTCGCGAGTCGAGCAGACGTTCGATACGACCGGCATGTCGTGTCCCTTTACGTGCTCGAAAAGCACGGGCTTGCCCGCGAGCATCTTGACTATGGTTGAAATCTCGTATTTGGTATCGACTGGTTTTTTGACTTTTACAAGCAGTCCCTTCTTGTCCAGCAAATCAACGAATTCCCTCATGTTCATCAAAATCACCCTAAATTCCTTTAATCGTTTGATGTGTTTGATAATATTCAATAATCTTAATAGAAAAATTGGGTTCTTATTTTAAATTGTTGAAAGACGCCAATCGTCGAATATTAAACGCCGATTTCCGTCTTAAGCGTTTTGTAACCCTTCGCCTCTATCGCTTTCGCTACATTGTCCTGAACCGCTTTTCCCGGCGTGAGCAGTATGACATACCCGCCGCGCCCCGTCCCGGTTATCTTCGCGCCAGCCGCGCCATTCGCTTTCGCCACGCTTATTATATCTTCTGCCTGGACGCACGAAAGACGCATTTCTTTCAATAGGCGGTGGTTCTCGTCCATAAGCGCGCCGAGCCTTTTGATGTCCCCTCGCTCGATAACGCCTCTCGCTTCCTTCACAAGCTTCAGGTAATCGCTGAATATGCGGTCGTATCGCTTGGGATCCGACTCCCTCGCTTTCTTAACGTCCTCGACGACGAGCTTCGTCTCCTGAGAGATGCCGGTATTGCCTAGCACGATTTCTATCGGCTTCTTGGCCTTTATCAGTTCCATCTTGTTCTCGCCGCCTTTCAGGTTCTTCTCGAACCATAACAATCCGCCGTAAGTCGCGCACGTGTTGTCGATGCCCGACGGCGTGCCTGCCGAGCCTTTCTCGCCCTCGTATGAAATCCTGTTCACCTGTTCATCACTAAGGTTTAGATTGAAATGTTCCGAGAAGGCGCGGGCAATCGACGTCGCCATCGCGGCGCTCGCCCCTATGCCGCTCGTGCAGAACAGGCGTCCGGAGAGCGTGATTTTGACCGGCGTCTTAACCACGTCGACTTTCATGAAGTCGAGTATGAGCTTCATGGAACGGTTCATCTCGTCTTTCTTGGTTATCTTGTAACCATCCGTCGCGGGCCTTTTATCGACCAGCTCGAATTTTCTCGCCTTCTCGGCTGTGGCGATGGTTTTATCTCCTATGGCCGACGCTATCGCCGGCAGCCCGTATACGACGAAGTGCTCGCCGAATAAAATGATTTTGCCGAAACCGTAACCCTCTGCCATGACATCACCTTTCGCTCCGGATATTTCAAATATTTAAGCATTTGGTTTAAAAATAGACTTATTGAATAAATTAAGTGATGTTTATGGTTGCGATAACCGACAAAGCAAAATGCCTCAGATGCGGCGGATGCGTGGCAGTCTGCCCGAAGCTAGCGCTGGACCTCACCGAGCACGGCATAGAATGCGACGCGAAGAGATGCGTCAACTGCGCTGCCTGCGTGAACTTCTGCCCTGTCGATGCGATGAGCCTTAAGAAATAAAAGGCAAAAATAGAAGAGTTCTTTATGAAACAGACGAAAGTTCTAGCCGGCGGAGTGTTTAATATCGTTCACCCGGGCCACGAGCTCTTTCTGAAAAAAGCGAAAGCGCTGGGCGATTATCTTGTCGTCGTGATAGCCAGCGACAGGACCGCGCGCCGCACGAAGAAATACGAGCTCGCGTCGCAGGAGATGAGGAAAGCCGGTGTAGAGCGCCTTGCCATCGCGGACAAAGTCGTGATAGGCGACGAGCGCGACTTCATGAAAGTCGTGCGCGACGAGCGTCCTGACATCATAGCGCTGGGTCACGACCAGAAGGCCGACGAGAAAGCGCTAGCGAAACTCCTGGCCGAGGAAGGTATTGCATGCAAAGTGATTAGGATAAAAGAAAAGCTCGGCGATTACAAGACTAGCAATATTATAAAAAATAAGAAAAATTAATTAGGTGTTAGAGGTCCTCCTCTTCTTCCGTCTCTTCGTCTTCTCCAACACCCGGCTCATCACCCTCATCTTCAAGCATCAAACAAATCACCTGATATTATTAAAAAACGAAGGGTATATAAGACTTTTGTTTAAACTTGACGAACGGCAAAACAATAATATTACAAATAAACAAGGGAGAAATTGCGGGTGTTTCGCCTTATCTGGCCTGCTTTATTACTTTCCTGTCGCCTATTTCCCAGTATTCCACTTCTTTGCCGGGCTGGATATTGTCCTTAAGATCCGCAGGAATCTCGCAGTCGAACATCGCGTAATCCTCGAGGTTCATGAGCTGGGCCATGTTGCCTGATATGGAAATGACCTGCGCCCCCTTCTTGAGGATTATCGGCACGTTGCAGCTAGCGGAAGTCGGCTTCATCAGCGTGCGCTTCTTTTCGTCGAACACGCCGACCGCCTCGACTCGCGCCTTCGTAGCGCCGTGCTTGCCCGGTTTTGACGTGGATATCTTAAGAACTCTGCAGGGCTCGTCATCTATCATGACGTAAGATCCCGGCTTCAAGTCTTTCACTGTTACTACCTTTTCGCTCATAAAGATACCTCAAAACTTAATTTAGTAATATTAACCTGCGCTTATAAATACTTTGGCTAATAATAAGACACTCCCGAGGCGTAACACGCAAAACCGATATCATGCATGCGAGAGGTCGCGGAGTAGTATACACTGAACCATACAAATCTTTATAAATGAGTAAACTATAAGATATATTAACGTTTATCTTACTATAATCACTTAAAGGGAGTAACATGTGCCCAAAAGCTGATGACAAAAAGCAGAAGTGTCCTGAGTGCAAATCTGATGACAAAAAGCAGAAGTGTCCTGAGTGCAAATCTTCTAATTTACGTTATGATACTTCGCGCGGCGAGATGACATGCGGCAGCTGCGGTCTTGTTATTAATTCTTCGATAATTGACACTACCCAGGAATGGAGAGCGTTCGACGACAGCCAGCGCTCGCGACGCGTGAGAACAGGCGCGCCACTTACAGTGACGAAGCACGACCAGGGGCTGACGACGGAAATTGGCAAGGGGCGAGGCGAGCTGTTCAAGGTCGCTGCGAAAAAGCGCGCGCAATACTACAGGCTCTCCAAGTGGCACAAGAGACTGATAAAGTCGAAGGATCGCAATCTTTCTTTCGCATTCTCAGAGCTGCAGAGGCTCATTTCATACTTGAATCTTTCACAAGCGGTTCACGAGAAGGTCGCGAAACTTTATGAAAGAGCGGTCGAAAAGGGATTGGTACGCGGCCGCTCGACCGAATCGATAATCGCGGCGTTACTATACACGACTTGCCGTGAGGAAGGCGCGCCGAGGACGCTGGACGAGATTTCGAAGGCTTCAGGCATCGCCAAGCGCGATATCGGCAAGACATACCGTTATATTTCCAGGAAGCTTGACATCCGCATACTTCCGGCAAAGCCGCAGGATTACATCCCGAGATTCGGCTCCCTGCTTGGTCTGGACGAGAAAATCCAGGTCAAGGCTGTCAAGGTCCTTGACGAAGCGATGCGCTACGACGTGACGAGCGGCAAGGGTCCGATAGGCGTCGCGGCTGCGGCGTTATACATCGCAGCAGTCCTTGAAGGCAAGAAAAAGACGCAGCGCGAAGTCGCTGATGCGATAGGCGTGACTGAAGTAACCATTCGAAATCGTTACAAGGAGATAGTCGAGCGCCTTGGCATAAAGGAAGAAGTAGAGGAAAAGGTCAAGGAAGAAGAAGAGCTCGTGGATTAAAGCTTCTCCCGCTTTATTTTTCATTATGACTTTACTGGTTGACCCCGCTCTAAAGAAATTCAACAGATGTTTAGGCACGGGTTTCACGGGTACTGGTTATAAGAAATTTTTTGAGGACATGGGCTGGATAACATTATATTCCGGCAGCGAAACGGAGCTCAAAAGGGTCCCGGAAAACAGCACATTAAGGTCGTCTGTGGAAATCAGGCCGCGTCTGAATGGTGTCCATGTCAAATACTCGGTCATGCATCCTTTGGATGGAATAGTAAAAAAAGGCGAGTTCTTCGACAACCCATATGGCGCAGCAGAAAATATCACGTTTATTATTTCCGGAATAATAGAACCCATGGTGAGCGGCTGCACCAACATCCCGGAACTGAAAAGCATTTATCGCCAATACGCGGTCAAGTGACGAACTATAACAGCTTTTTCAGCTCTTTTAACGGCGCATTGGTTTTTACGGCCCTGAGCTCCAGGTGCGTTCTCGACGCCTCGAAGCCTTTCACCCTCAGCTTTTCTATCAGCTTCTCCATGCGCGGAGGGCTGGTCTTGAGCGATTGCGCTAGCGCATGCAGGTCGTAGTAGAAGGGGTGGTCTATCGCCTCCGCGGCAAGCTCTATCTCCTTTTTACCCGGAAATTCGAACGTTTCCAGCAAGCGTTTGCAGAATTCGCGGTCGTGAATTTTACCAGTCCATATGGGACCGATGTGACGCATCTCGCCTCTGCAGTTGTCGCATACGCTCTCGACGCCGATTTTCCTGTTATGGCATTTGGGGCAGTAGGAAACCATTTTTATTTTGGAGACGTTCTTGTCCGGCCCGTACGATATTCGCCCTATCACGCGGAAATAATGGTTCGCGTGCGAATACAGAGGCTCGAAAGTCATGTCGTGCGTCGCGAGATTCTTGAGTATCGACGTGATGAGCACGCGCACGCCCAGCTCTTTCGGGAAGTCAGTCGAGCATACGAAAACGCCGTAGCGCCTGAAGCAGGCGTCAGCGAATTTCCCTGCGAGCGCGCCGGAATCCGTCGCCGTCACTCCGAGCAGCGAGTCCTTCCTGAGCGCATAAGAGATGCTTCTCAGGAACTTGATGGGCGAGCCGAAAGGGTCTATGTCGACGAAGTTGTAGCGCCTTTTTTCGAGGAAAAGTTCGTTCGCGTCCTTCCTGGAGATTTCATAAGAGGACTTTTTTATCTTGTTGAGAGCGATGTTCCTGCGCACGAGCTTTATCGCAGCCGGGCTGGCGTCATTGAAAACGACGCTGTCGACGTTCGCTTCCTTTAGCAGGCGGATTCCGCGAATCCCGGTCGCCGCCAGTGGATCGAGCGCTTCCTTCGAGCCGGCGAGGCGGACGACAGCGATGGTCACGTTACGCTGATGCTCCATGGCCGGATTGTAGAACGTTTCAGAATCCTTCGTGAGCGACTCTTCGGGAACGTAAAGCTTCGCTTTTCCTTCGGCGATCTTTTTCATAGAGAATGATTCGATGGAAAGAATAAAAATAAAATATGGGACAGGTGGGATTTGAACCCACGACCTATCGGTCTTCAGCTTCGCCATAAAACGGTTTTTTTGTCAAATCCGTTTCACTCGAGCGCTCTCCCGGGCTGAGCTACTGTTATGGCACTTCAGTTCCCACAGAGGTTCTGCCCCATTTTTCTATTATGTTTTTCAATTTATTTTGTTTTTCGTATTCAAATCCTATATCTTTATAGAATTTAAATATAGACTCTTTTCTTTTTATATAAAATCTCAGAGGCTTTGTCACATAGCCATCTTTTCTCGCATGCATGGAACTTGTCGTGAAAATTTCCGTTGTTTTTATATCGAAAAATTTTTTCAGGCCACATCTTATGACTTCCAAAAATTCTTTTAAATTGTCGATTTTACCAGCTTCTTTCCACATCTCAAAGCCTATACCCGGACTTTTACCTCCCCAGCATGTGCCCTCGCAATTATAAAATCTTTTCGTGAATTCTCTGAAATAATTTTTATCTTCAAGAATCCATGCCGGAAAAGCGAAATTTCCCAATACCTTGTTGCCGCTGGGAACCCCGCACATAAAAAGGGTTTTAGCTAGGGGTTTGCAATTCACACCATAATTGTAACTTTCTCCCCACACGTTGGAATAACAAGGCCTCGCTTTTCCTTTAACACCGAATATTTTTTCAATTTTTCTTTCGAATCTCAGCTTTTCTTCGTTGATTTTGAAGGTAAAATCTATTCTCCATTTTGGACTGCCCTGAAGGTGACCGTCACATATCAAATCGGCAACTACGCCTGCTAACTCCGGTGAGGGCTTTAAAGGAAACCATTTTTTATAAGGTTTCAAAGCCATCTCGCCTGCTTTTTGTGATTTGTAGATTTTCAGCACATCGTTTAATGTGACAATATAATCCATAAAATAATTTGTATTGTTATTTAATCAATATTTAATCACGTCTATCGTATCGTCCGTCTGCTTTATCCTGTAGACGCGGCCGTTCCTGAACCTGCCGATAACGCCTTCCAGCGCTTTCTCCATCTCCCTGTAGTGTTCACGGCAGAGGTAAAGGGAAATTATGTCCTTCTTCTTGGCCGTGTTCATGGTCATCTCGAAAATAAGCATTTCCTTCTCAGGCGGCTTCCCGCATTCCCTGAAGTTACAGTTGGTCTTGAGAAAGCGGATGTTGCAGTGCCTGTCGACCACGTCGAAAAGCTCCATGGTCTTTTATTGGGTGTAAGATTCAAAAAGGTTATTACTAACACCAGATTTTATCATTTTAAACCTTTCTGTGATATTTATCCTAGGTGGGCAATAGCCAAACTTCTTGAAAATTTTATATTTGGTTATATGTCTATGATTGTTGCTTCCTATGATATCCCACCATTTTTCTAAGTTATCCTTACCTTTCAAGTAAATATAGTGTGTTATTATCTCCCCGAATCTTTCATCAAACCTCTCGTAATCATATTCCGTATGAACTTTTAATCCCAAATCTTTAAAAATTTTACTAAGCTGTATAACAAGTTCTTTGCTTTTGAAGTTCGCTGATATGACAGGATAATAATGAATGTTTTTGTGTCTTTTTTTGAAACTGATAGAAAAATCCGTGTCAATGATACCTCTTAAACAAGCTATAGTGTTGTTTTTATTTCTGAATATTATTTTCGGTATAGTTACATGATCTTTCTTTCCAAAAGAAAGACCGATAATCTTTGTGTAAAAATCGAATATAGCTTTGGAACCTATTTTTATTCTCATCTCTCCAAATCTAGCGTTTTTTATCAAATTCACGTTTTTGAAAAGTTTTGTTTTCAGAGGGATGACAAAATTATCAACGTAGTATTTGTCTTCTATCGCATTAAAACTGCAAATTATTGTATAATCTTTTTTGCCTCTGCACAAACAACCATCCCCTATTTGTATCCCGATATCTTCAGCTAAATTTGAATTTAGAGTGTGCGGCAATGAGATTTTTCTACGTTTGTCAAAAACACTGAATTCAACACTTTTCAATTCAAGCTCCATTTTTATAATGAGTTTAGGAAAAATATAACTTAATGTAACTATTTCTAACAAAAATAAATTGAGGGTGCGTTAGCCCTCATTTTTAACGTCCCGGGCAGGATTCGAACCTTTAGTCCACGAGATGGTTCCCCAGCTCATGTGCGACCTTTCGGTTAACAGCCGAACGCTCTGCCAGCTGAGCTACCGGGACAATAGTATCAATTAAACCGCGCCAGCAATAAAAAGGTTCTGCGGCTTCATCACATTAAATATATTAACTACTATATAGTAACATTTATAAACTCTTGAAACAAAACTGTTAAAATCGAGTGATTTTATGGGCATATCACAATATCCTGTCGTTTTGAACGATAACAGCGGCATGAGTGATTATTTCAGGACTGGCGATATACATGGAATTTACGCTGCTAAAAACGTGCAGCTCCAGCAGACAAAAAAGCTCGTGGGCCTACCCGAGAACCCGAACTTCAAGCCACTGATACCGCCGCTTAGCGCTGAGACGATGGATGTTTTGGGCAAAGGGTCGCTTATAGTGCTGGGTACCCTGGCAGCTTATGGTGTGTTGTGCGGCGTAAAATGCGGTTACAAGGGAATAAAGAGAAAAATACAAAAATGGCAGCAAGAACGTCTCATGAACACGGACAGCATGAAGAGCATTATACGTGAAAGCGACATGGAAAATAATCTTAGAAGACTTGAAAATAGAGAATATTATAACCGGTAAGGTCTGGTATTTTGTTAAGGCAGGAAGTCTTCCTGCTTTATCTTCTCCGGCAGGTATTTCTCCGAGATGAACTTTATTCCCTTCGACGAGAGCGCTTCAAGCTCCAGCTTGTGGTTGAAGTGCAGCATGTTCTTCAGCTCCTTCTGCCACTCCTTGGGTTTGAACCACACGTATTGCATAAGCTCTTTCGTGCGTTTGACGTCGAGATTGGTCATTTTTATGGTCACGTTGTGCGGAATAGCGAATTTCTCGACGTCCAGAGTCGTCAGCCCGATGTATTTGGCGTCAGGCGTGCCCAGCCTGTCCGAAAGGAACGAAAGATTGATCGAGCCCTGCTTGATTACCGAGTAAATATAATATCCGTAGCAGTCCGCGTCGCACATCACGTAGACCGGCAGGTTGTGTTCATGATGCAGCCTGTTTATGAGGCGGCGCGTGCCTCGTGCAGGCTGCCCTTTGCCCGTGATTATAAGGCAATTATGTTTCTTCCAGAACTTGTCTTCATTGAGCCTCTGCCACACGGCGTCCTTCTCTATGACCAGCACGTAGTCGGCTTTCACGTCCTCGAACTTTATCACGTCGCTCTCGACGTTGCTGGGTATCGCCCATCCGGAGCTGCCCATCTTGGCGCAGTTTATCCTGTCGCCCATGTCGTTAAGCATCACATTTCCCGCCATGTAGCCCTTACGGTCCGCTTTGAGATTCAGGTTCTCTCGCAGCGAGTTGAGCATCGCTTCGAGATCTTCGATGACAGGGTCGCTCTCGTCCTGCTCCTCGAACGTGTTTTCCCTAGTCCCCGGAATCGTGCGCTTGAGCGCGTAGTAAAGGTCACGAATCGTAGTGGTTACGCCCTGCTCGCGTATCTTCTTACATTCCGCCGCGACCATGAGGGTCTGCATGAACTTCCTGGTGTGGGCGACGTTAAAATACAGGCGTTCACTCTTCTTGTCCCCCAGCTGGATCAGGCCGTTCTTCTCGTCGAAGTAAATGTTCGAGAGTGACCTGACCGGAAACTCTATTTTTGGGCTTTCCTTTTTCTCTATCTGGTTTAATACGTCCTTTCCCAGGTCGTGCAGTTTCCTCGCCTCTATCGCTTCCCTCGTTTGCTTCGACTCTGCTGCCTTGGTTTTCTCCATTTTCTTCCTCCGTTAATTTATGTTTTTTCGAATTTATGAGCTCGAAAATATCCTTCTTTATTTTTTCCCTGCTGACGTCAGTCAGCTCGGAAAGGGCGTTCGCAGTCTCGTCTGCGTAGCGCTCGAACGTCGCCATCCTCTGCAGGTGATATTCGCCTCTCCGTTTGCCGGAAAGGTAAAGGCCGAGCTTGCGCGCGCATTCCTGCAGCGCGAGCTTTATCTCCTTGATTATGACCGGATATGATGCGATGGCTTCCTTCGATTCCGAAGTGAACGGGACCCAGACCGAGAACAGGTGCACGAATATCACGACCGGCTCGGGATTGTCCGTGTTGTTTTTCACGAAATTCGCCAGCCCGTAGCGCCTCCATTCGATATCCGCTATCGATTTCGTTATGGCGCAGTCGCCCTGCTGATACAGCAGGGGGACCCGGTTCGCGAAGCGCATGACCTTCGGCTCCGCTATCGAGCCGGCGTAGGCGATGCCCACTTCGATCTGGAAAGGCCAGCCGCGGTACACTTCAGGTGGCCGCGTCACCGCGTCGACCCATTCGGGTGCGAGCTCCTTTTTCAGGCTCTCCTTTATGACTTCCTCGCCGAGCGGCGATAAACAGTCAGTCGGCGGCTTGAGCAGCTTGACGGTCTTGATGACCTCTATTATTCTCCTCGCCTCGTCGTCCGTAACCTTCCTCGGCTTCCTGGATTCTTCGACGGCGGATTTCTGGCATATGTCTTTTGCCGTGACTCTTCCGACCTTGGTGAACTCGCTGGTCAGGAAGCTGACGAACGTGCGCGCCTGCGTGTCCCTCAGCATGCGGGTGAAGACGCCCAGCTCGACGCCGTGCAGGTGGGGCATTATCTCCTTCGCTTCGGCGGGCATGTGCTCTATCGCCCTCTTGTATTCCGCCCTGCCTGTCGGCGACTCGAAGACTATGTGTGCATGGGGGTTCGCTATCGCCGTCTGTTTTACATACTCAGCGATCGACTGCTTGTGCTCCCTGTATATCCCTTCGGTCACGAATTTCAGCTGCACGCCGCGCCAGCCATCGCCGGCTTCCGTAGCGCTTTCAAGTATGATGGGCTCGTTCTTGCGCACGTCGACCTTTATCTTGTATTTGAAAATATTCCCGTCGCCGGTCGACGTTCGTATTTCGAGCGGCTCGCCCGTGGTGAGCTGGGTGTAAAGCGTCGCTGCCGAGATGCCGATGCCCTGCTGGCCTCTCGACTGCTTGAGCCTGTGAAACTTGGAGCCGTAGAGCAGCTTGCCGAAAATCCTGCCTATCTGCTTCTCCACGATGCCGGGGCCGTTGTCCTTTATGACTATCTCGTATTTCTCCTCGGCCAATTGTTTTACCCCTATGTAAATGTCAGGCAGTATGCCCGCCTCTTCGGTCGCATCAAGCGAGTTGTCTACGCCTTCTTTAACAATCATGAGAAGCGCTTTCGCCTTGTTGTCATACCCTAGAAGATGGCGGTTCTTCTCGAAGAATTCCGAGACCGAGATTTCCCTCTGGTCCCTGGCCATTTCCTCCGCGCCTTTCCTCATTCCTTTTCGTCCCCTTCGTTCTGGCCCTCGATTCTCTTGTAGACATAGGCATGAGGCTTGCCCTCTATGAGCAGCTCCAACGCTTCGTTCGCTTTGTCAACGTTGTCCCACTTTCCTATGATAGAAATTGTTTTGCCGTACACGCATATGTCCGTCGTGGTCAGGAGTTCCAGCGTTTTTCTCGCCTTGCCGTCGCTGCCTATCACCCTGGCGAGCGTCCTCTTCATGAGATTCTCGCTCTCGTGGCCGAGGCTTATGATGACCAGCCGATAGTCGTCGCTCATGAGCTTAAGCGCCTTGTCCGGCGCGAAGCCGCGGCCGATTGCCTTGACGATTTCCTTCGCCTTCAATACGTCCAGCGGCTCGCCGCTGATTTCGACGGCGTCGTCGACGGTTATGGTCGTGTGCGTGCGCTTCTCTATGTTCCTCTTGACGTCGCCTTCGGGCCCTATGAGGACGCCTTTTCGTATGTCCGGGATTTTTACCTCATCAATCATAAAGAGATTTAGTTCTTACGCAAACTTAAATATTTGAGTTTCGCTAGAAAACGCGGCTCAGACGTTCGGCATCATTCCCTTTCGTCTCAGCCACTCGACTTCCGCGCGCCTGTATTTCCAGACCACATCGCCTTTCTCGTTGATTTCGACGACCCACGGCCTGACTAATACGACATCCCCTGGCCGTATCCACTGCTTGCGCTTGAATTTGCCGGACACCCTGCACATGCGCGTGAACTTGTCGTTGCATCTTATCCTGAAATGCCCCGAGCCCAGCATCTCCTCGACGACCCCGATGATCTCGGTGCCGCGGGGCATGCGCACCCTTACTACCTCAGAATACTCGCCCTCTTTGTTGTGGAAAACCATAACAAGTATTGGCAGCCTTATTTAAAAATGTTGCGCGGCTTGCGGCTTTCAGTAGATGTAGTCTATCTCGAGAATTATTTTCGCGTTCTGCTGCATGTCGTTGCCCAGCGACTTGTACATGAAGGCTGTGACGGGCTGGTTGAGATTAGCTTTCACGGGCGAGTATTCGCTGCCCGCGGCCCACATGACTATCGCTTTTATCAAGTTGCTGTAGTCCCCGTTTATGGCCGTCATGTTCGACACCCATGCAGTCCTGCCCTTGCCGATGCCCTCGATGTTGTAGTTTATTACCGCTCCCGGCAGGCCTGAGCCTTTCTGCACGAGCAGTATCTTGTTCTGGTCGCCGGTCACCTGGGTTATGTTTTCGCTGTCGAGGAAGTTGGCCAGCTCGCTATTCTCGACCAGCGTGATTCTCATGTTGTCGGCCATGGCGTTCGCGCACTTGTTGTAGAGCGTTACGTTGGAGCCGGTCAGGCAGGCCGACTGGGCGCT
>JAZDFI010000012.1:0-14052 GCA_043808015.1 Candidatus Aenigmatarchaeota archaeon | reverse complement strand
GTTCTCGTCTCCTGCAAGGGCAAGATATGCGGCATAATAACCAAGTCGGACATGCTTGGACTGAAGGAAAAGAAATGAAACATTTAAATAGCGCGGCCTTATTATAACCTCGCTCGCGAGGCGTGTGGTCTTATGGTGTGGAAGCTTTTTTCGGACAAACTTCAGGCGCTGATAAAAGAGCGCAATTTCGACAGGCCGACTGCCATACAGACGCAGGGAATACCGCCGATAATCAAGGGAAAAAACACGCTGCTCATCGCGCCGACGGGCGTGGGCAAGACGGAAAGCGCGCTTCTGCCGGTGTTCGACGAGTTTGTCAGGAACAAGGGCAAGCAGAAGCCGATTTCCATACTTTACGTCACGCCGCTCAAGTCACTCAATCGCGACCTGCTCCGACGCATAGAGTGGTGGGCGGAAAAACTCGATTTCGAGGTCAGCGTGCGCCACGGAGACACGAGCCAATACGAGCGTAGCATGCAAGCGGCGAATCCGAGCGACATGTTCATCACAACGCCCGAGACGCTGCAGGCGATGCTCGTGGGCAGCCGCATGCGCGAACACATGAAAAACGTGCGCTGGATTGTCATAGACGAGATTCATGAACTGGTGGAGAACAAGCGCGGCGTGCAGCTCTCCGTCGCTCTCGAACGACTGAAAGAGATTGTCAAGGATAAAGAGAAGCTCCAGATAGTCGGGCTTTCCGCTACCATCGGCACGCCTGAAAGCGTTGCTGCTTTCCTTACCGCCGGCAAGCCTTGTGTCATAGTGAACATGGCCGAAAAGCGTGGCGTAGAGATACGCGTCGAGTCGCCCCGTAACGAGAAGAAGGATGACGAGATATCTGAGAGGGTATTCGTGGGTCCGGAGACAAGTGCCCGTCTGAGACGCATAGCGGAGCTGATAGAGAAGAACCGGTCAGTGCTCACGTTCACCAACACGCGCGAGTTCTCTGAAGTTTTATCATCGCGTCTGCGCATGATGAACCCGTCGCTTCCGATAGAGACACATCATTCGTCGCTAGCGAAGGACGTGCGCATCGATGCCGAAGAGCGGTTCAAGCAGGAGAAGCTCAAGTCGCTGGTCTGCACATCGAGCCTCGAACTGGGGATTGACATAGGCGCGATAAGTCTCGTCCTGCAATACATGTCGCCGAGGCAGGTATCGAAGCTGCTCCAGCGCGTCGGGCGCTCGGGACATAAGGTTTCGGAAATCTCGAAAGGCATTGTCATATCGACGGACGCGGACGACTGTTTCGAGGCGAGCGCGATAGCGAAGCTCGGCATGGAGCGGCGAATAGAGCCGACATTCGTCTATGGTAAATCGCTCGACGTTCTCGGCCATCAGATAGTCGGCCTTTCGCTGGAGGAATATAATATTTCGTTTGACAAGGCTTACGCCATCATAAAACGCGCCTACCCATTCCGCGACCTGACGAAAGAGGAGTTTTTCGAGACCGCGAAGCTTATGGAGAAGCTCGGATACATATGGGTCGGTTCTAAATTCGACGACTTCGTCCCGCTGAGACGGCGCAAGCCTGCATGGGTCTACTACTACCAGAACATGTCCACTATTCCAGACGTTAAGAAATACAGGATAATAGACATCGTCACCAACAAGCCGGTCGGCACGCTCGACGAGGAGTTCGTCGCGCTGCACGGACGATACGGCACGTCGTTCGTCGTCAAAGGCCAGGCATGGAGAATCATAGACGTGGGCGAGAACTCGATTCTCGTTGAACCCGAGGAGAACGCCGCCGCCGCGATACCTGCGTGGGAGGGCGAACTCATACCCGTGCCTTACGATGTTTCGCAGGAAGTGAACATGCTTCGGAAGAAAATAGCTGACATGTTAGCGAAGGGGGAAAGCAAAGATAAAATCATTTCCAGAATAACCGCAGATTATCCAGTAAATGGCGATGTTGTCTCGAAGATGCACAAAACAATCGAGAAGCAGCTGAAATACGGCTTCGTGCCGGACCACGAAAACATGCTGGTGGAGTATTATGACGATTTCGTAGTGTTCCATGCACCGTTCGGATCGCTGATAAACGAGACGCTCGGACGCGTGCTCACAGTCCTGCTTACCAACAAGCTCGGCTCCGTCGGGCTAGAGACGGACCCTTATAGAATCATAATCAAGCTGCCGGGTCACCAATACCAGCAGGTTCTGGATACTTTCATGGATATGAAACCTGATGAGATGCGCGGCATACTTGAGATAACGCTGCCGCGCAGCGAGCTGTTCGAGTGGCGATTCGTGCAGGTCGCGCAGCGCTTCGGCATGATAGACAGGAACGCGGATTTCGGGAAAGCATACGTGCACAAGATAATCGACGTCTATTTCAAGCAGCCGCCGTATCTCGAGGCGCTGAACGAGATTTTCCAGGAGAAGCTCGACGTCGAGGGCGCGAAAAAAGCGCTGAACTCCATAAGGTCGGGCAAGATGAAAATCAGTTTCAGGGCCGGGCTGTCGGAATTTGGCCAGACGGGCCTGGAGAAGCGTTATGAAATCGTCGCCCCAGACAGGCCGGACGGCGAGATTTTAAAAGCTTTCGAGAGGCGGCTTCTCGACACTAAAATCGGGCTGGTCTGCGTGAACTGCGGCGAGATGGTTTCCACGTCCTCCGTTGAGAACATACCGGAAAAAATACGCTGCAAAAAATGCGGGGCAATCCTCGTCGGATACGTGCCACACAGATACGTCCGCGAAGGGCAGAAAATCATAAAAAAACAGCTCAGAGGGATTTCGCTAGCGGAAGATGAAGAGAAGCATTACAACATGATTCACGACTCCGCGTCGCTCATTGTCGCCCACGGGAAGGACGCGGCGCTGGCACTGGCGGGACGCGGCATAGGCGCGCAGACAGCCGCGAGAATCCTGAGAAAAGGCCGTAAAGGCAATGAGCTGCTCAACGAGATTCTCCAGGCTGAAAAGCAGTTCGCAAAAACCAAGAAGTTTTGGAAGAGGTAATTCAGCCTTCCATCAAATCTTTTACGAATTTCTGCGCGTCGAAAAGCTCGATGTCGTCGTATGCCTGGCCGGTGCCAATGTAAAGAATCGGTTTCTTGACCGTGAGGCACGCGGAAACCATGCCGCCGCCTTTCTCGTTCACGTCGACCTTGGTGAATATCATCGCGTCGACCCCGACGGCCGCGTCGAAGTTTCTGGCCTGCTCGACCAGGTCGTTGCCGGCGAGCGAATCCATGACCAGTATTTTAAGGTCGGGTTTGTTGACGCGCACGACTTTCTTCAGCTCGTCCATAAGGTTCTGGTTGGCGTGCGAGCGTCCGGCTGTATCGGCAAGCACGAAATGCGCGCCCTTCGCTTTCGCATGTTCGACCGCGTCGTAAATCACTGCCGCGGAGTCCGCACCGTACTTGTGCTTTATCACTTTGAGACCCAGGCGGTTACCATGGACTTCAAGCTGCTCTATAGCGGCGGAACGCCACGTATCGCCCGCGGCGAGCACGACGTCGAGATGCCTGTTCTTGAGATATTGGGCAAGCTTCGCTATCGACGTAGTCTTGCCGGCTCCGTTGAAGCCGAGAAACACGATGCACACGGGCTTCTTGGATTTCGCCAGGCCTTCTAAATCGATTTTTCCCTGGTCGAAAATTTCCAGCATGATTTTTTCCAGCGACGAACGTATGTCCTTTTCTATCT
The DNA here is from genome assembly GCA_043808015.1 of Candidatus Aenigmatarchaeota archaeon. Taxonomy (GTDB): domain Archaea; phylum Aenigmatarchaeota; class Aenigmatarchaeia; order QMZP01; family QMZT01; genus JBGPQP01. Next base: position 10,389 of record JAZDFI010000012.1, on the reverse strand, counting down.
CGCCGCGTTTCAGCTGCTTCCCGACGAGCAGCTTCTTCATCTCGACCTTGATGAAATCAATGGTCTCGATGGCCATGTTGGCTTCCATGAGACCCAGTTCCATTTCGTCGAAAAGCGAGTTGATGTCATCATCAGAAATCTTCCTTTCAAGAACCCTGCCCGTAAGCCTGTCCATGAAGCTGGCTTTTTTTTCAGCAGGCTTTTCAGCGACTTTATCAGCTGGCTTCTCAACAGCTTTCTCTACAATTTTCTCGGCCGGCCTCTCTACGTGTTTTTCAACCGGAATCTCCGGTTTCGGTTCTTTCGCTTTTTCATGCTTTAATTCAGGCTTCTTTTCTTCCTTCTTTATCCCTTTCTTCTCATGAACCCTTTCAGGAGCTTTGGGCTTTTCAGCCGGTTTCTCCGGTTTTTTCTCTACGTTCACAGGAGCCGGCTTCTCTATCTTTTCCTCTAAAACAGGCGGCTCGGGGGCATCCTTACCCCTGATCCTGTCGCTGAGCTTTTCCACCGATTCCGAAAGCTTCTTCTTCAGAAAGCCTAACATAATAACCCTTTTTGAATCTCTGGTTTTTAACCTTTCCACTCGTCTTTCTTCACTTTCGGCTTTACGCCGGACAAATAGGCCGCCTTGGTTATCGCGTGCGTGCCGGCGGGCGAAGTGAGGAATATGAAGATTATCAGGAACACGCATTTCACCAGCAGCGGCGTGGTGTAGTAGTCTAACATGACGCCTATCAGAACAAGGCACGTACCAGCGACGGTGACGACGGTTTGTGCGTGCGAGCGCGCATACACGTCCGGGAAGCGGAGCAGCCCGAGCGCTCCGATTATGGCAAACACGCCTCCCAGCAGCATTATGACTATCCCTATTGTTATCATTTCTTCACCGTTTGTTTCTGCCCGACTTCGTCGCGTTTTTCCATTAGATATTTGGAAATCGCGATCGTCGACAGGAACGATATCATGGCGTAGACTATCGCGACATCAGCGAACATCTGGTTGTTGTAATACACCGCAAAAACCACTATCACGGCTATTATGACCGAGTTTATCGTGTCGGCCGCCAGCACGCGGTCAGGCGCCGTCGGCCCTTTGATCACTCTGGCTGCGCATATGAATATCGCCAGTCCGAGCAATATCAAAACATATTCGAGCATATCAATCCCATATCTTCATTAGCAGCTTGTCAAATACGCCGGCGATCTGTTTCTTGTCGCCACTGGCGTTGAGCCAGTGGACGTAAACTTTGCCAGGTCTCGCCTCGAGGGCAAGCGTCCCCGGCGTCATGGTTATCGAGTTGGCAAGCATGGTTATGCCCCACTCGCTCTTGTGGGGATGAGCGACCTCGACTATCGCAGGATTAATCCTGCCGGTTATTATTCGCTTCGTGACGTCGCTGACGCAGAGGACTTCCTGCCACATGTAATATGGAATGTAGGCGAGGATGTAAACGAAGCGCTTCGCGTAGCTTTTTCCGGCCTTCTGTATGAAAAACCCGGCAAAAACGGCTGCTAATATCAGCGAGACTATAAATCCTGTGACAATCTCCTCGAAGGCGTAGCCGTTGATAACTACCCAGAAAGACCAGAGGAGCACGAACAGCAAAAAAGCGGATTTCATATAATCAATATTGTCGCCGCTTTAATTAAGTTTTAACATGCGGACTATTCGAAGTTTTGCGGGAAGTTTTCAGGCCCATGAAAACAAAAATCAGTCCCAATACGCTGAAAGCCGGGTTTTTCGTGTCCAGGCCGAATATGTAGCTCACAGCGTTCAGCACGAGCATTGCAAATCCGGCAATTACCATCACGTACCCGGATATTTTTTGCTTGTCCATAGCATTGCCCGCGCGTCAGAAAAAAACTTATTCCTTCTTGTGATGTTCCGTGTGCTTATGTTCTTCTGTCTTGTGATGCTCGGCTTTGTGCTCATGCTCCGCGTGTTTGTGTTCAGCCTTGTGTTCGTGGTGCGCTTCTGCGTGTTCGTGCTTCTTTTCTTCGTGTTTGTGTTCAGCCGGCTTTTCGTGATGTTCCTTGTGCTCCGCCTTGCGGGCGCCTTTCTTTCTCTCGCCCTTGCTGTCCATTATCGTTTTCTTCGTCGCTTCGAAAATCGCAGGCATTTCAGCCGGATCGGCTTTGTCCTTGATGTAAGCCGAGAAAAGTTTCTTGTATTTGGCGGCATCGGACTTCACGGCTTCCGCGTATTCCGCGATGTGCTTGCCTGAAATCCTGTCTTCGGACGGGAGTATCTCTTCGCTGTGAGGCACGTCAAGCCCGCCGTCCACCGCGCCTTTGAGGGCTGAGAAGAGCGTGTTGCCCGGTGTTATTTTGTATAAGCCTATGTCCAGAATCGCCTTCGAGACCTTGTGCTTCTTCGCGCGCTCCGCGCAAAGCAGTCCTGTAAGGTAAGCCGCTGGTGTGTTGCCTCCGTGGAATTTCCAGCCGAAATCCTTCAGCTCGCTAGAAACGGCAGAAGCGACGACCTTGTCGCCTTTTTCTTCATACCTGACAACCTGGCAGTAGAAGCAGTTCAGCGACTTCCTAACGACGAGTCTCGGTTCTCTCGACTTGAGCAGCCTGAGGCGCTGGTGATAGTCCGTCCTGCCTTCCCTCTGCCTTCTGTGCGGGACTATAAGATTAGGATTTTTTCTCATTTCTTGGCACCCTTTTCCTTGACTTTATCTTTGGATACTATAAGCTCCTTGCCCTTGAGGTAGTAAAGCAGGTGGTTCTTGTTCCTGAACGCACCGCCTTTCATCATGTAGTATATCCTTCTGTAATCATTGACGCTGAGCTTTCCTTCATCCCTCAGCTGGCGCAGCAGGCGTCGTAACGGACGAATAGTGGACATCCAGTGCTCCTTGTGGGTTTTCTTGGAAAACTTGCGGCCTTTCCAGCTGCCTTTGCCTACGCGCCTGCCCTTTTTCTTCTGGCTTTGCCTGTGAGCGGAATATTTCTTGCTCGTGCCGCGCTTCTCGACTGACGTTATCGCGCCGTGGGAAATGAGCCTGCGTATGTCGTTCCTGGTCAGCGCCTCGCCGACGCTCTTCTCGTCGACAATCCTGACTCTCGATAGCCCGATGCCCATGACCTTCGCGGCCAGCTTTTTCTGTGAGCTTACGTTCATAATACCACTTGAGCATGATTCATTCCGCGCCGAAATCCTGGAGCGTGTGGGCGTACTCGGAATTCTCCTTTATTTTCCCCTTGTTCTTGAGTATCTCCCTCGTCATGACCCAGCAGATTAACGCTAGCGACTTCCTGCCGTTGTTGTTGGCGGGTATGATCAGGTCGACGTCATTCGCCTCGTTGAAGGTGTCGCACAAGGCGATGACAGGAATGCGCTTCCTCTTCGCCTCAGTGATGGCCTGCTTGTCGATCAGCGGGTCTATAAGGAATATGACGTCGGGCTCGTAGAAGTTGCGGAACGAGGGATTAGTGAGCGTTCCCGGCGGGAAGCGGCCGCTTATGGCCTTGCCGTCGAGAATCTCTGCCATTTTATCCGCAGGCGTCATACCGTTGCCCTTCCTGGAAACAATCATGATGTTGTCGAAGTTCGAAAGGAACCTGGCGGCCATGCGTATGCGTTCGTCGACCATCTGGATGTTGAAGACGGCGAGTCCGTCTTCTCGGATCTTGTAGATGAACTGTTTCATATATTTCGTGCAGGTTTTCATGCCTATATGCACGCCTGAAGTAAGGTATTCGGTCCTGTCGACCAGCATGCTGCCCGGCTGATTCGCTCCATCGTCTTTCGTGGTTTTAACCGTCATGTAATTTCACCATTAAAGTCATTAATTACCGACAAACACAATCGTATTATGCGTTCCGGCATTAATAGATAATCCTAATATATGTGAGGTATATTAATAAATATACGTTTTTTAAACCTTTTTGCCAATTCTTGAGTATGCAATTCGACTTCGAGGGCTTCGAAGGCCTGAATGCCGAACTGGAGGATTTCACGGTAACGAAGGCCAAAAAATGGGACCGCGCTTTCATGATAGGTGAGGGCGGCAGCTTCTGCTTCACGATGATGCACGATGGCGTGATATACGCGCCCTGCGGCGACCATTACGTTTATGCGATAGATGCGAAGAGCGGGAAAGAGATCTGGCGCTTCCGCACGAACGGCTGCAACTACGGCTCGCCGGCAACTGACGGCTCACTTGTCTTCATACCATCTTACGACAACCATCTCTACGCGGTGGACATAAAAACCGGGAAAGAGGCATGGCGCTTCAAGACTGGAGGCAGGCTGTTCAGCACCCCCGGCGTTTGCGGCGGGATGGTCGTCTTCGGTTCGGAGGACCAGAATCTGTACGCGTTGGACACGACGACCGGAAAACTGCTGTGGCGCTTCAAGGCCGGCGGCCTGATAGCGTCGACTGTCACGTTTTACAAAAACGTGCTGTTCTTCGGCGCATGCGACCGCAACATATACTGCATCGAAGCGAAAAGCGGAAGAGAGGTCTGGCGCTTCGTCACAGGCGATGATGCCCAGATAAACAGGGAGATGCTCATAAAAGACGGCAGGATTTATTTCGCCGTGCTTGACAACCACCTATACTGCCTCGATGTGAATACGGGCAAGGAGATATGGCGCTTCAGGACCGGCAAATACGGCAACGTCAGCACGCCGTCGCTTTACAAGAACAGGCTTTACCACTCCACGCGCGACGGCATCGTCTACGCGCTCACCATGGAAGGGAAGGAAATATGGCGCTTCCACACGGGCGGCTTCATAGCCAAGAACGTCGTGCACGACGGCGTGGTTTATTTCGGTTCCGAAGACGCGTTCTTTTATGCCGTAGACGCAGCGACTGGCAGGGAATTGTGGAGATACAAGGCAGGCGCTGGCATATTAGACGATGCCAAGATAATAGACGATTTGCTATGCTTCGGCGGCTGGGATTGCCATTACTATGCGCTCGACCGCAGGACTGGCGAAGAGGCATGGCGCTTCGAGAGCAGCAGCCAGCAGATCGCCTCCGTGCCTTCAATCGAGAGCGAGTACACGCTTGAAATAAAGAAAACCATGCACGTCGAAGATGCGATAAGCGAGGAGAAATACGCTTCGAAGCACGAGAAAAGCGTGTCGCTTTCCAGTTATCACGTCGCTAGCGAGTACTCAACGACCAGCGAATACAAACAGAAGAGCGACTACAGCACGAAGTTCGTCATATTTGAAGAGGATATCATGAAACGGCTTGTGCCTGATACTATTTTTTTAAATAGCGCGGTGAATTTAGAAATATGGGAATAAAATCCGTCGGCCGCCTAGAGCCGACGCCGCGCGAGAACAGCCGGCCTCGCCTGATAAAGCTGGCATATGACCGCTCGTTTTTCCTCGTTTTGAGAAACCCGGAATACGAAAGAAGCCTTGAGAACTTGCTGGCGTATCTCATGAAAGAGGATATTGGTGCCGGCGACATAACGAGCGACGCGTTGCTAGGCGCTGCGCCCGCCAAGGCGAAGATAATCGCTAAAGAGGATGGCATTCTTGCAGGAGGCGACGAGCTGGCATGGCTTTGCGGCCGCAGCGGCATAACCATCGAGCGCATCAAAAAAGACGGCGAGGCGATACGCAAAGGCGAAACGCTTTTCATGCTCGAAGGCTCCGAAAAAAAACTGCTTGCCATTGAAAGGACGGGACTCAATCTCCTCCAGCGCATGAGCGGCATCGCTACCGAGACTCACAGGCACGTGGAACTGCTTAAGAAGGACGGACTTCACGCGATAGTCGCAGGCACGCGCAAGACGCTATGGGGATTTATCGACAAGAAAGCCGTCACGCTCGGCGGAGGATATGCGCACAGGCTAGGCCTTTTCGAATCCTTCCTGATAAAGGACAACCACATCGACGCGCTGAAAAAGCACAATGTCAAGGATCCGATCGCGCATGCGATTGACAAGGCGTGGGAACAGCGGAAGCGGACGGTGTTCATAGAGATAGAGACCAGGAACCTGAAGGAGGCGATACGCGCGGCCGAGCGGTTCAAGTTCCTGCAGGACAAGGATAAGGAAATCAAGGCGTGCATAATCATGCTCGATAACATGTCCCCTCAATTTATCAAAAGAGTCATCAATACGCTCAAAGAGAAGAAGCTCTACGACTACGTGCTTCTCGAAGCGTCGGGCGGCGTGAAGCTCGACAACATAGTCCAATACGCGAAAGCAGGCGTTGATGCCATATCGATGGGCTGCCTCACGCACTCGGCGAGGGCGCTGGACATAAGCCAGTCTTTTGTTTAGAACTGGAAAAATAATTTAGAAAGCAGAAAACTACTCGTCTTTCTCTTCTTCATCGTTTTCTTCCGCGCTTTCTTTCGAGTCTTCCGCTTCGTCGGCGGCGTCGAGAATCGGCAGCGGCGCCATGCGCTTGTTCGGGATGTCATTCCACAACTCGGCAAGCCTGCTGTGCTTCGGTATGTCAGGACCCATGTTGCCTATCTTGATTATCGGTGCATCCCATGTCAGCGCCAGGTCGGACAGCCAGTCGTCTTCCGTCTCGCCGGAGCGATGCGATACGACGGGAATCATGCCGCTTTTCTTCATGAGGCGGATGACCTTGCTCACCTGGTAGAGCGTGCCGTACTGGTTGGGCTTTATTATAGCCGCGTTGGCCGAGCGCAGCTCTATGCCCCTTGCTACTCGCTCCCGATTGGTGCAGAAAAGGTCGTCGCCCACTATCAATCGCCCGTGCAATCGCTTGTTCAATTCGGCAAAGCCGATGAAGTCGTCCTCGTGCAGCGGGTCTTCCAGATAGTAAAGGTCGTAAACCTCTGCCGTGCGCACGATGGCATCGATTTGTTTCTCGGGTGTGAGCATTTTCTTGAGCGGCTTGTAAGCATACGTCTTTCCGTTCCAGAACGAAGAAGCCGCGAAGTCGACGCCCAGCTTCACATTATAGTCCTCGGCGATCGAAGAGAGAAGGTCCAGCGTCTTGAGGTCGTCGATGCTCGCCGTCCATGCGTTCTCGATGTTCCTGCTGAGCAGCCAGCCGTTCTTCTGCAGCTCTTCTCCGACGACCTTCCACATCTCGTAGTTTGTCTGGGTCGCTTCCATCGGCGACTTTGCCTTGTAGGGAAGTATCAGGAATTCCTGCCATGCCGTGCCGCCGCCGTGCGAGCCGCCGCCTATCACGTTCCCCAGTGGTAACGGGAACTTGTATGACGTCTTCGCGCCGCGCAGCTTCCACAGCTCGCCTGCCGTCGAAGCCTTCGCAATCGCCAGCGACAGGCCCAGCGCCAGCGAGATGCCTATGTTGTTATAACTCTTTGAATTGTCAGTCTGCTCTATTATTTCATCGGCGGTAACCCAGTCGTTCTCGTCGAGGCCAATCACGTTCTGGCGCACCTTGGGGAAGACCTCCAGGATCTTTTTCATCTCGAAGTCTCTCGCCTCGTTCTTGCCCTTCGACGTACCGGAAGGGATGGAAGCGGAAAAGAACTTGTTGTCGCCAGTCTGAATCTTTACGCGCAGCGCGTGGTCTCCCTTGGAGTTGTAAACCGAATAAATCCTGACGTCCTTTATCATGCTATCAATAATATGATGTCAAAGGGGATAAAAATAGCTTACGCAAGTTTCCTGATGTCTATCGGCACCACGCCGGCTTCCCATTCAATCTTCGCGATTTCCTTCGGGTCCGTAAGGCCCTTGGGAATCTTGACCAGTATGGGAGCGCCCTGCGCTATCTGGAGCGCGCGCGCCGATATTATTCTCGCTTTCTCGTATCTCGTATAATGCTTTTCCATATCATCACCCTATGTATCTAGTCTCGTCGGTCTTCTGCCCCTTGTCGCCGCCGCTGCCTGTTTTTGTTATTTCCATGAGCGCGCGTTTCTGGAGCGCCTCGACCTTCTTGATGAAGTTTTCCATTTCCTTCACTTTCTTGTCGAGCTTCTTCATATCAAGCTTGATGTTGACTATCTTGGTCAGGACTTCGAGCACAGTCTCGGCCGCTTTCGGGTCCGTGACTATCGGGAATCCCGCTGTCTGCCCGAGCAGGCAGATACCCTCTTTGTCGCGCTGCTTCCAGAGGCCGAGCAGGAGTCCGACCGCTCCGACTATATATCCGACTTTATCGCCAGCGTCGAAATCGATATTGTATTTTTTGTATTTATTAAGCATGCTGTCATCCGTGACGGCTCCTATGACCTTCTTTTTGCTTTCCAGGTCGCCGGTAGCGAGGCCGCCTATCGTTATTATTTCAGTCACGCCAAGCCCCTCGACGAAGTCGAGTATCTTCTCGCTGACCTCGTAATGCCCCTGCGGCGTGAGCGACTGACAATCGCCTACGAGAAGAACGATGTCCCTCTGCCCTTTTTTGGTGCCCTTGACGTAATAGAACTCATTCTTCAGAAGATGAATCTTGTATTTCTTGTGCAGCATGACGAAAGGGAAAAACCACTCGGAATAAAGCTCGGCGAACTTCTTCGCCTTCAGCTCCTCGACCATGTATCCAGCCGCTACGCGTCCGATATTGCCGACGCCTGGCAATCCTTCAATGAGAATCGCGTTTTTGAGCTTCGGCTTCTCGATAACTTTTATAGTTGTCATAAAATCACCGCTGCCCGTCGCTAGCGCTCGGGCGCAATAAACTATTTGGATTATCTGCTATTTATATATAAATGCTTTAAAAGGTTAAAATACGCCGGCCAGTAATAAGCCGGCCCAATAAAGACGAAAACACGACGAAAGCCCCGGTAGTCTAGTAAGCCTTTTCCGAAAAGGCTTAAGCGAAAAGCCGGAAATGGCTTGGACAAAGGCCAAGGATATCGGACTCTCGATCCGATGACCCGGGTTCGACTCCCGGCCGGGGCATCCTCAACATGTTTTGTTGTGTTGAAACCGCTATTGTTTTACTTTCAAATTTATATCTTGTTGGCAATCACCAAGACTTGTTTTAACTTTAATGTTTATTTTATAATCTCCGATAGATAACGGAGTTTTACAACGACCAGAATATCTTAAAGGTTGATAAGGAGGTATCGTCGGAGGTGATTGTGGTTGTAATAAATTTATCTGGCCAATATCAGACGTAGAGTCATTTAAAACAGCTAAATTTTCTTCAATGGGTTCTATTTCTCCCCAATAACAAAGAGCATCCACTTTATCGATAATCATGGGTTCTGATCTCATATTTATTATAAGAAATGGTAGACCATAACTTTGATTTTTAGGAAGACTTAATGGTGTATTCTCTGAGTATACAGTATAAATTCTACACGGTGGCCCTTTAGCGATTTCTATATAATAGCTATTTATCGCAACTGTGATAGAACTTGAAATAATAACTGTAATTAATCCAAATAAAATATACTCAATCCATTTCTCTTTAATTATTTTCTTCCAACCTTCCGTTCTTTCTTTTATAAAATTTTCACCCTCAAAAGAAACTTCAAAAGTAGAAGTTGATGTATTTTCAATCATTCTCATCACTTCTTGAATATACCTAGGATTTTTAGAATAAGTTAGTTGAAATTCTTTTGCTGTTTCATGATCCCAACCAAAATGATTCATTATTTGTCGCATTGTTTTGTGCCCTTCACCGGATTTTATGAATTTAAGCACCTTTAAAATGTCTTTCGTATAAACTCACCAATATTTCAGATATTTATTGTTTGTGTGAAGTATTTACTTTATTATCCACCAGAAAAGTCATTTTCTAACAACCATCTGGATATGAACGTTATAACGAAACTCAAAAATGTCGCAAAAATTCGAGAATAAATATCTGTTCCTATACCAGCTAGCGGGAACAAATAATCGCTTATAGAAATGCTAATCAAGCCTATGTTAGATAAATATTTTCCAAACAAAGTAAGTAAATTTTCAAATTTCTTATACAGTTTATCCCATTCTGAATGAATCGCAAAAATTGGGAACAAGAAACCAACGAACATTAGAAATGGTGGAAGTGGAGAAACAAAATAAAAAAATGTACCGAGAAAGGCAACTATTGATATTGGTAGAAGAACACCCGTGTAAAAGTACGATGACTTATTTTTGTGTTTGCTGCTAATGGCAATGTTATAACCAAAAGACATGCCTAAAAGTAGCAAAACGAAACTCTTTGAGAGTTCGTTATCGAAAGCTGGTATTTGCCCTCTACCGAGAGTTATATTTATTTCAAGGCCTATACCTAGAAAAATTGCCGATATTAGAATACCTGTAATTAAAAGCAAAACTTCCTGTCTTTTGAAAAATTTAAGTTTTACCATAAAGAGTTGATATTTGTGCTATTTAAAAAACCCGCGTTTAAACATTTTTAGCGTAAAATATCAATATAAAACTAAGATAGAAAGTTGAAATATGGCGGAAGACAATTACTCCATATTTTGCATACCACGCTTTGAGATAGTGACTATTAAAAAAGATGCGTTCT
>JAZDFI010000011.1:0-4547 GCA_043808015.1 Candidatus Aenigmatarchaeota archaeon | reverse complement strand
AAGTATTGGCAGCCTTATTTAAAAATGTTGCGCGGCTTGCGGCTTTCAGTAAATGTAGTCTATCTCGAGAATTATTTTCGCGTTCTGCTGCATGTCGTTGCCCAGCGACTTGTACATGAATGCCGTGACGGGCTGTTTGAGGTTCGCCTTCACGGGCGAGTATTCGCTGCCCGCGGCCCACATGACAAGCGCTTTCACCAGATTTTTATAATCCTCGTTTATCGTTGTCATGTTCGAAAGCCATGCAGTCCTGCCCTTGCCGACGCTCTCGATGTTGTAGTTTATGACCGCCCCCGGCAGGCCTGAGCCTTTCTGCACGAGCAGTATCTTGTTTTGATTACCGTCTTTCTGTGTTATGTTTTCGCTGTCGAGAAAATTGGCCAGCTCGCTATTCTCAACGAGCGTGACCCTCATGTTGTCGGCCATGGCGTTCGCGCAGTTGCTGGAGAGCGTTATGTTGGAGCCGGTCAATCCCGCCGATTGCGCGCTGGCGACTTTTACGCCGTCATTGTAGAGCGTTAGTTCGCCCATGCTGGATATTATTTTTATGTGGTGCCACGCATCCGCGGAAGTGGAATGCGACGTGTTGGTGCCTATCGGATGCATGGGCTCGCGCTGGTAAAACGAATCATATCCCAGCGACGAGTTGCCGGATATCGTGGCCAGGTATTCGCCAGCGCTGCTCTTCCCGAAAGCGATGGTCAGGGCCGAGCCGCTCCTGAGGAAAACGTCGAAATCGATTTCGCCGTTCCTGAAGCTGTCGTAGAAGCGCGTGAAGGCATAGCTGCCTCCGCCGCAGCCGCCTGAGCCCATCCTCAGTGAAGGCACGGGCTTGCCCGTGTTCTGGTTCAAATCCGCGGTTCCCGCCCACTGGCCGAGACTCTCGAAAACGTCGTAGAAGACCGGGGCGTGCACGTAGTTCTCGTAAATCTTGTTAGTGTCCCTGCCGTTCTGCGAGCTCGAAACCGAAAAAATCATGCCCGTCGCGTCTGACGCCTTAGGCCCGGACTCGATGCCGAAGACATTCGCTTGGACGTTTGCATCGTCCTGGCCTATCCTGTCGAATATCTCGACCACGCCTTTGTCATACGAGACGAAATTCCTAAGTGCGGCATATGCAGACCCGAGGTCTGTATATCCGTTCACCAGAGTCACGTCGTATTCCAGCGAGAACGCCTCATCGAGGCTCTTCACCTGCACCAGCTCGAACGATATGTTCACGCCGTTTATGACCGTCCATCCCGGCGACAGCATGAATCTCGTCCTGTTGAACTCGTTGTCGCTGCAGAGGCAGCCAATTTTTATCACCGGCTTTATCACGTTCTGCAGCTTTATGGAATAAATCATGTTCTCTGGTATCGTCCCGTTCAGCGCTTTCGCCAGCGCCGTCCCGTTGAACCAGTCCACCCCTTTCGCGTCCAGCATCTTCAGCGAGTCGCTGGCCAGAAGCGAAAGCTTGGTCTTCGGCCACCCGCCGCCAGTATCGGGTATCGAGGAGAACTGGCTGAAGGCGAAGAAAACGAGTATGACCACGAGCATAACCTCGACGATATGCATGAAGCCTTTTTTCTTTCCCATATAGCCAACCCGTGCGTAGCGAATCGCAAAGCTCAATTTAATTAATATTACTCTTATTTACATTATAAATTATGAACTGGAAATCCGTTTTTTCATATCTCGGTTATATTCTCATATTCCTGGCGGTGGCGATGCTGTTACCGGTGATAGTGAGTCTCGTTTACGACGAGAGCGTGTTCATCCCCTTCTTCCTCGGCGCGTTCGTCTCGTTCGTGTGCGGCGTCGTCCTCGTCAAAAAGTTCAGGCGCGAGAACCTCACGCTCGGCTCCGCCATGATTCTCGCGGGTCTCGCGTTTATCGCCGTCTCGCTCATAGGCTCCATAGCCTACCTCGATCACATGCAGCCGCTGGACGCGGTCTTCGAATCGGTTTCAGGATTCACAGCGACCGGTTTCACGACCGCCGCTCCGGAAAGCCTGCCGCATTCCATACTGTTCTGGCGTTCGCTTACGCAATGGCTGGGCGGAGCTGGCATGTTACTGGCGATAATCCTGCTGCTCTCGTCGCCTGGCATGTCCGCATACTATATGTACAAGGCCGAGGCGAAGATGCACAGGATAGAGACGAACGTCCTGCTCGGAGCTAAAAGGATTCTCATGATTTACGGCATTTACACGTGCCTTGGCATCCTTCTGTTCATCCTCGTGGGCATGCCCATATTCGACTCCATTAACCACTCCATGACCGCCGTCTCGAACGGCGGCTTCTCGGTGAGGAACCAGTCGCTCGGCTATTACGCGAGCCCGGCCATCGAACTCGTCGCTGTCGTGCTTTCGATACTCGGCGCGACCTCGATATTCATGCACAAGAAGCTCTTCAAAAAAGACTTTTCGTCATACATCGGGAGCAGCGAGACGCATCTGTTCTGGCTGTTCGCTGTCGTATTCGCATCGCTCGTATCGTTCTCGCTGATCGCGGCAGTCGACGAGCCATTGAGAAGCGGCGTGTTCCACACGCTTTCAGCGCTGACGACGACGAGCTTCACGAACGGCCTCACGAATCTCGCAGGATACACGGACATAGCCAAGGTCCTGCTGGTCATGGCCATGGTAATCGGCGGCTTCGCCGGCTCGCTGGCAGGCGGCCTGAAACTGGTCAGGGTCGGCATTCTAGGAAAAGCGATGACGTGGATAAGCAAGAAAATATTCTATCCCAGTTCGGCGGTCGTCCCGTTCAAGTTCAATTCGAGACCGATAGACGACCAGGAGCTGACGGTAATATCCCTGTTCTCGTTCACGTACATATTCCTGCTCATTCTCTCGTCGTTGGCGCTAAGCTTCATGGGCTACGCGACGACGGACGCGTTCTTCGTCTCCGCTTCGGCTGAAGGCACGGTCGGGCTTAGCACCGTAAACATAGCCGCCATGAATCCCGTGGGCAAAATAATACTGATGGCTGGCATGCTGCTGGGACGACTCGAGATTCTGCCGTTCTTCGTGCTGTTCTTCGTCGTATATTCCAGAATAAAATACAAGTAGGCCGCAGCTTTCGCGCATTTACTGGACGATTTGCAGCAGCTCTGCCAAATCCTTTATCACATGGTCCGGCTTCTCATTTTCCGCCAGCTCGGTTTTGTAGCTTCTCCACGCATTGTCCATCTCCTGCGGCTGCTCCAGCATGACGGCCTTCATGCCCAGCGCCTTCGCCGGCCTTATGTCCCTCTCAGGGTCGTCGCCTACGTACAGGATGCGCTCTTTCGGCATGCCGAACGCCTTCATCATGTAGGTGAAAAGCCGCTGGTCCGGCTTCTCCGCTTTCAGCCGCTCGGATACGATTATCCTGTCGAAATAGCGCCACAATCCGGTCCAGCGCAGCTGAATGTCTATGGTGTCCATCCTCTCGTTTGACAGTATCATCAGCTTTTTACCCCGTCGTTTCAGCTCGGCGAGCACATCCCTGGCATGCGTTATGCCTTTGTCGTTGCTCATGACGTATTTCAGGCCGCTCCTGTACGTCGCTAGTAATGGCTGGCTGAGCTTGTTGCGGTCCGTCTTCTTGACTCCCAGCGATTCGAGCAGCGCCTTTATGAGCGGGATTTCCTGCGAGAAATGCGAGCAATAAGGATAGTTCACGTTCCTGTTTATTTCCGCCCACGCCTTGACAAACTTCCTGCCGTCGACTTCGTAGCCGTTCGCCTCCAGCACGCGCACGAAGTCCAGCGACTTGAGCTTCATGACCCTTTCGAAAGGGTCGCTTACCAGCGTGTTGCCATAATCGAATCCGATACCGTCAACTTTCATTCCCTTCACCGCATGAAGTTTTATTTTCCGGCTTTAAAATATTCCCATGGCTGTTGACTTGCTGAAAGAGTACAAAAAACTACTCAAAGCGTACGGTCTGCAGGCCTGGTGGCCGATGAAGCGAGGATTCGCTCCGAAGGAATGGGAGATCTGCGTCGGCGCGATTCTCACGCAAAATACGAACTGGCGCAACGTCGAGCGCGCTCTCGACAACCTGATAAAAAGCAAGGTCGTCACCCCCGAGACGACGCTGAAAATCAGTAAAGCAAAACTCGAGCAGCTCGTCCGGCCCAGCGGGTTTTACAGACAGAAAGCAGAGCGCCTGAAAACGCTCGCACAATTCGTCCTTTCATATGGCAGCTTCGATAATTTCAAGCGCAAAGTCCAGCGACCCGAGCTGCTGAAAGTCAAGGGAGTCGGCCCGGAGACGTGCGACTCGATCCTGCTCTACGCGTGTGGAAGGCCGTTCTTCGTCATCGACGCCTACACGAAACGCTTCGTCCGCCCGCTCGGCATGAAACCAGCGGATTACGAGACGCTCCGCGCGCATTTCGAGAGTCGCCTTCCGAAGGACGTCGCTTTATACAAGGAATTCCACGCGCTCATAGTCGAGCGGGGCAAGCGAAAAGGAAGGCACAGGCTCGGTTAACGATATGATATAAAAGTAATAAAGAAGCGCTTCAAATTATTATTGATGACGCGCAAGTTGCATTTATTGGTATTGTTCTC
>JAZDFI010000010.1:0-2477 GCA_043808015.1 Candidatus Aenigmatarchaeota archaeon | reverse complement strand
CTGGAAGACGGGGTAATGAAAGCGATAGAGCTGTCTGCAGCCGGGGTGGTTGTAGGGCTCGAGCCGAAAGTCATAATGCTTTCATCGGCCGCGGTATTCGCAGGCTCGCTGACATACAAGCTGCTGTCGGCGAAGATGAAGGAAAACTGACGGGGAGGTAATATGATGAGAAAAATACAGCTGCAGTCCGCATATGGAGGTCCCGGGATGATTGTGACGGAGAGGGATCCGTACTTCGTCAAGAGTATGTATCTTGCCGATCCAATCCCGGGCGCGTATGCCGCGCAGGCGAACGCGACGGCTGACACGGCCGTCGGCGCGCAGGAAAGCGTGCTTTATCCGGTTGCCGAAGCAACCGCGTAAACAACAGAAGGAGGTGCGAGTATGGAGATTTCGTTGGGCGGTTACGACCCGGGAAAAGAGAAGACTGAAAGGCTTGTAAGCACGCTGTCGCTCCTTTACCACCAAAAGGACGATGAAATAAGCGGGCCGTACGCGAAAGTCAGGCTTCGCATCATGGACGCGATAGAGAATGAGCTCAAGAACAGGGACGTTAAAGATGACCCCTTCCACTGGGGTTGTTAAATATATGCGGAAAAACATAATTATAGATTATCTGCGCTGAAAGCGAGTGGTAAAAATGAAGACTGAAATAAATCCATGGGGATCGACGGAAGTGCAGGACTACGCCAAGCTGCGAGACGAATTTGGAATCCAGCCGTTCGAGCCATTACTAAGGCGAATGAAGGAGCCTCACCTACTCATGAGGCGAGGTATCGTGTTCGGACATCGAGATTTCGACAAGATTCTCGACGCGCTCGTGAGAAAGGAGAGCTACGCCATGCTCACGGGACTCATGCCTTCCGGCAAGTTCCATCTGGGTCACAAGATACTGGCGGAGCAGATAATCTACCACCAGAAAGTGCTCGGTGCAAAAGTGTTCATATGCGTCGCTGACATCGAAGCGTACAATATGCGCATCGACGACATGGATAAGCTGCGCGAAACCGCGATAAACGAATACCTTGTGAATTACATAGCTCTCGGGCTCGACCCGAAGAACTGCGACTTCTACTTCCAGAGCGCGCGCTCTAAAGACCCGGACAAGGCGAATGCGTTCTACCGCCTCGCAGGCATGTCGGCGAAGAAGGTCACGTTCAACGAGATGAAGGCCGTTTACGGCGAAATCACGCCCGGCAAGGTGATGTCAGTCATGACGCAGGTCGCGGACATCCTCCACCCGATGCTTCCCGAGTTCGGCGGATACAGGCGCGTAGTCGTCCCGGTGGGCGCGGACCAGGACCCCCACATCCGCCTCAGTCGTGACATCGCATCGCGCTTCGAAAAGGAGCATAAATTCGTTCTCCCGTCATCGACGTATCATGTTTTCATAAAGGGCCTCAAGGGCGGGAAGATGAGTTCATCCGACCCGTATTCCTACATCGCGCTCACGGACGACCCGGCCACGGCCAAGAGCAAGATAATGAAATATGCCTTCTCGGGCGGACGCGATACGCTGGAGGAGCATCGCAAGAAGGGCGGAGTGCCTGAAGTCGACGTCTCCTATCAGTATCTCTATTCACAGTTCGAGCCGGACGACAAGAAGATGCAGCAGATTTATGACGACTATAAATCAGGGAAGCTACTTAGCGGCGAGCTGAAGCAGATGCTCGTGGAGAAGATGGAAACGTTCCTGCGCGAGCATGCGAGGAAGAGGGAGCACGCGAGGAAACAAGTTGACAAGTTCTTAAAATGATTGAACTGGGCGCTAGCGAACTTTTTATTAATCCGGATTAATTAAATCTAATTGCGGGGGTTCCCGAGTGGTCAAGCGCATGACCACCTGAGCCATGTGTTCAAGTGGTCTTGGACTGAAGGGGCAGGACTTAAGTTAACGCTTAAGTGATGAGGCTTCGGCCTGTGACTTATCGCTTCAGGAAATCCTGTGGCTTAGTGCCTTCCAGGGTTCGAATCCCTGCCCCCGCATAAACCTTCTTCTGAAAAACCGGATAAAAATAAAAAAGCAATCGCTGGTTTACTTCACGAGCTTTATGTCTATCGTCGAAACGTTAAGCTCCACGTTGTTCTCCGAGTGCATCTTCTCGGTGCCTATCTCTATAGTGTGCTTCGCCGTGTTGACGAACCTGTTCTTGACGACTTCGACTACATCCACCGCCCTCGAAATCGAACGCCCTCTTGCCTTGATGTGCACTTCGTTCGTCCCGCCGGAGAACTGGGTCATCACTGCAAGCACGTATGACATTGTCGGCTTACTCCCGACGAATATCACGTTGTCGTTCTCTCTGGACATGTATTTGCTTTCTCTCGGCTCGCTTCTTGTCTCAGCGTTTTCCTCTGCCATGCTAAGCACCTCCCAAGTTTGCGTGTCGCTTTGTTGTCATTTTGCGTTGCCTGTTTCCGCCAGTTGCCCTGGCTGTTTTAAATTTAATTCGGCGCTTTTAAAAGGTTTGAAACTG
>JAZDFI010000009.1:0-61386 GCA_043808015.1 Candidatus Aenigmatarchaeota archaeon | reverse complement strand
GGAAAATTTTAAAAAAATATTTAAATTTAAAAAATGACAATGCTAAAAGCTATACATCATCGCTGAATAGTCAGTTCACATGTTACATAATATCTCGAAATTCCATGTCAATTTCAATTTTATTACAAAATATTACTTATTACCAAAATAACAAAAACCGTCGCAATCACTATTACTGCTTGGAATATCTTTTCTCCTCTTGAGCCTGTCGTAATCTTGGCCTTTCCGCCTACTAGGAAGTATGGATGGCTGCTCTTTAACGGGTATAGTGGATAGACGCCCATGGGCGTTAATGAATCGGCTAGCATATGGCTCATGAAGCCCAGCGCGAACGCCATGCCGAACTCGATGCTATTCGCGACGAGCGCGATTATGATGCCAGCGAGCAGCATGACCCAGATGTTATGCGCCAGCTTTCGATGGTAGACTGTGAGACCTTTTCTGTAATCGAGGTCCGGGAAGACCGAACCGACGGCGACTAAGACCGATAATGCGATGTCGAGCTTGAACGCCGCCCATAGCAGTACGAAGAGAAAGATGCCGAAGATGATGTGCGTCCTGCGTTCCATGAATATAATTTGGCCACCGGGCTCTTTTATGCGTTGGCACAGCGTGCGGGAACAATAATGACATTTAAAGATTTTATCAAAATATGAATCATGCCGCAAGACAAGCCGTATGCGCCATACATACCGGGAATGGTCACGATTAAATTTGTTGGAGAAAATTTAACGTATATTGGGATATACAATAAACAAGAAGCTATCGCGGAAGCCCTCGAAAACGCAGGCCTTGATGTCGGCGCCATACACACATCCTTTCCGCAGCCCGGCGACGGAGCGGTTGTCAGCTTCAATTACAAAAAAGACAGCATGACGCCTGCCGCTGTGAAATATCTGCAGGAGCTGCGGAAAAAGGGCGCGGAAGTCGAAGGCGTGCCCGAACTGGCAAAAATACAGGTTTAAGCCGCCTTATTTCTAGCGGGATTCAGGATTAGCCTTAAAGCGCTCTTTCCGACCCTTATATGTCGGCTCTGCTAATATATAGGAATAGGAAACGGAATCAAAATGGTCAACATGGTCAACACGACGGAAAGAGCGCCCGGCAGTTTTATGCGCAGCCTCATGAAAGACGTATGCAAGATGTGCGGCAAGGACTCGGCCAGGGCGGTGCAGCTTTACCCTTCCCAGGTCTGGGAGCATTACTGTGAAGAATGCTACGCCACCATGAAAAAAGCGCAATAGGCGAGACGCGGTTGTTTTTTGGTCAATTCGTCAGAATTTCAGGTCTTGCTTTATCGTTATCAGATAGCGCTTACCCTTGAAATCGAGGCTCTCGATTCTCATTTTGCCGATGCCCACGCGGCGCAGCGACACGACGCGGTTCCCCAGCGCCTCGAGCATCTTCTTTATCTGGCGCTTCCTGCCCTCGTCGATGCCAAGCTCGATGGTTCGCTCGCCGAGCCGCTTGATGGCGACGGCCTTGACGTGGAATGTCATGCCTGTATCGTCATCGTTTATCTGCACGCCTTTGGGGAGGGCTGCGGCATCGCCGTCAGTGACCGGGGCGGCCGTCGCGACGGCGTAGATCTTGATTACGCGCTTACCTTTCGTGAGCAGCTTCTCCAGCTGGCCGTCGTTCGTTATTATTAACAGGCCTTCCGTGTCCTTGTCGAGGCGCCCGACGCAGAACAGGCTTGCCCGCGTCTTCTCGTCGAGCTCTTCCATGGACGCTATGACGTCGTATACGCTTCTTTCCTTGTCCGTCTTCTGGCAGACCATGCCTTTCTGCTTGTCTAGAATGACGTATGTGAATGCCGCGGGCTCGATCGCCCGCTCGCCGATGCTGATGACCGCATTCGCTTTGACGGAATGCTGCGGATTCGTCGCCGGCTTGCCGTCTACCTTTATTCGCCCTTCCCGGACTGCCTTTTCGGCTTCTGACGTTCGCTGGAACTCGCCTGAGCGCATGAGCTTCGCCAGCAACCGGATCTTTTTGGACATGATAAGAAATGGATTCCGGGTTTTATTTACTTTTATTTGTTGTTCACATATTATTCTCAGCGTGATTGTGTGAGATTGTAGGGGTCGGATTATGAGAAATTTCGCGAGGGAGAAAGCGCAGTCTGCTATGGAATACCTGATGTCGTATGGCTGGGCCATATTCATCGTGGTGATACTGGCCGCGGCGTTTTACGGCCTTGGGCTTTTCAATCCTCTCATGTTCGCCGGACGGACGGTCACAGGCTTTCAGGTTCTGGGAACCCCGGTTGACTGGGAGCTGAAAAGCGCCGACGGCAAATTCGTATTGAATCTGGAGAACGGGAGACTCTCAACCCCGCTGGTCATACGTTCGATAACGGCGACCATAGGCGACCAATCGACCTCATACAGCCCGGTTGACCTGGTGCTGGAGCCCGGCCAGTCGAGGCAGATAGAGTTTGAGACCACGCCAGTGCTGAAACCAGGGTCGAGCTATTCGATAAAGATAGCGATAGTCTACAATTCCGGCGGGCTCGACCACACCGAGATAGGCACGGTCACGGGGCAGGTCAACTGAGAAAAACCTAGAGCACGATAAAGTGTTTATTCCTGTACCATTATTGCCATATACCCGCTGCCACAACGCTTATGTTCTGGTCAGTTTTCGGCTTAACCTCATTTTTCTGTATTCCTTCAGAATCAGCTCTATCGTCGGCCTTAGGTTGCCTTCTGTTTCATAGCCTCTGAGCGCAGCGTAGTATTCCGTCCTGTTCTTCAACTCTATGTTCACGGGAGGCATGCCATGCCTGATGAGAATGTTGTTGAGCAGAAGCCGCCCAACCCTCCCGTTCCCGTCCTGGAAGGGGTGAATGTTCTCGAACTGGTTGTGGATGACTGCCGCAAGGACGACGGGATGATATTTTTCCTTGTTTTCATCATACCATTTCACAAGCTCTCTGAGCAGCCTTGCGACCTGCTTCTGCGGAGCGCCTCTGTGTATCACTCTTCCCCCACCATCAACAACTGCAACCTCTATGCCTTTGGACCTGAACTGCCCTGCGAAGGGCTTTGAGTTTTTGAAGACTATTCTGTGCAATTTTTTAATCAGCTCTAGGGATATATGCTCCCTGCTTTTGCGGATGCAGTCAACGGCTTCTGCCACGCCGTACGTTTCCGATATTTCCTCTTTCGTTCTCCTCGCCGGCCATCTGTCATTTCTGATGATGTCCCTGACTTCCGAAACCGTGATGGTGGAGCCCTCTATGGCGTTTGTGTCATAGGTGAAAAGTTCGGTGAACCTTTCCCACTGGCTCTCGGAAAGGTGTGATATTCTCATATCGCTGTCCGCCAGCATGGTTTTGATGAACTCCATCTCGCCTGCAGACAGAACCGTATGCAGAGGGTCCCTTATTCTCCTGTAATTTTCTATCTGCTCCGCGATGGATTTTTCGGCATGTTTCCTGATTTTCGCTATTTTTTTGTCAGTCAGGCCGGCGCCCAGATATCTTCTGACCTTTCTTATCCTGCCGTTATCCCTGAAGGAGTGCGCGAGATAATATAGCTTTCTTTTCCCGGATCTGCGGACTTCAACGTGCATGATAATATTATGTGACTACATATTTATAAACTAATTTATTATGTGACTACACTTTCAGTTTTTTGTAGTCACATGAATATGGATACCCAAAAATTGAAAAAAGCCAAAGCCCCAGGAGGGATTTGAACCCTCAACCTATCGATATTCTAGCGAATGACGCATGCTGCGCATGCGTCTGCCGACTTAAATCATTGGCCTTTCGGCCTCTTAATATCGATACAAATCGATCGCTCTGCCGGGTTGAGCTACTGAGGCGTGACCAGCGAATGACGCATGCTGCGCATGCGTCGAATTGCTTGGTATACTTTTTTGCCCTTGAATGTTTAAATTAGTGATTGAAGTCAAATAAGAATATGATTGGCAGGCTCGGCGCCCTTGGCGGTCTGATTAAAGGCATAGAGGACCCCGATTACAGGCGGGCGCTGGCCATACTGTTCCTGTTCGCGCTCTTCTTTTCGTTCACGTCTTTCGTGATGCCCATATATCTCTCGTCAGTCGGGCTGAACGGCTATGAAATAGGGATACTGGTCGCGCTTTACGCAATCGCGTCGATATTCGTCACCTTCCCTACCGGCGTGATAAACGACAAATGGACTATCCGCCTCGCGGTCGTCGCCGGCATAATGATGATTGCCGTGTTCTTTTTCGGCATCGGCGCGTTCGAGTCGTTCGTGCTGTTCGCGCCGCTGTTCTTCCTAGGCGGGCTGGGCAACAACGTGTGCGAAATCTCGCTGCGCACGCTCGCTTTCAAGACAAACATGGTGGGCAGGGAGGGCAGGAAGTTCGGGACGTACAGCCTCGTCAAGTACCTCTCTTCATCGCTCGGACTCTTCATCGGCGGCGCGCTCGTCTTCCTGGTAGGCTTCCAGACGGGCTTCATGATAATCGGCCTGATGTACCTGCTGATAATCCCATTCGTCTCGTTCAGGTCCGCCGCCAAATACACGGTCAAGCTGGGCCATTACAAGAAAGACGTGCTCAACCGCAGGGTCGTATTCCTGGCGATAGTGATGTTCATCTTCACTCTGCACTGGGGTTCGGAGAGGACGGCGTTCGGCCTGTTCCTCAAGAACAACCTCGGCCTAGACATGTTCTGGCTGGGCATCTACACGTCGCTCGCGCTGCCGTTCCTCGGCATAGCCGCGCTGTACTTCGGCAGGAGGATAGACGCCGGCAGGAGCAACCTGAAGATGATATTCTTCGCCGGCATGCTGCTCTCAGGCGTTTCATACATACTCAACACAGTGCCCGTGCCGTGGTTCTCCTTCGTCATGCGCATATTCCACGAGTTCGGCGACGGCATGGCGGAGATAGCGATTTACTTCTGGATATCGAAGATGTTCCACGTAGAGCGCGTGGGCGGAAGCTCAGGCGTATTATTCACAGTCATGCTGCTGGGGCAGGTGACGGGCTCGCTGGTCTTCGGGCCGCTCGGGGAAATGATGGGCTACCACGTGCCCATAATCATAACGGGAATAACGTCGATAGCAAGCGCCTTCATGCTGCTGGCTTTCGTGAGGATTTTCAAAATCAGCGAGAAGTAGGTATTTTCAGCTTATTCATCAGCGCGTCTATCTTTTTGTAGAAGTTGTCCATCGAACCGTCATTCTCGATTTTCATGCCGGCCAGCTTTATGGTGTCGCTTATGACTTTCTCAGTCTCCTTCTCTTCGACGGCGAGAAACTCGTCCATGGTCATGTGGCCCTCGCCTTTCGTGCCTCGTTTGACGACTCGTTCGTGCCGCTTCTCGATGCGGCAGCAGACATCGATGAGAACGAATGCCCCGCCGAACTTGCCCTTGAAGTAGTCTACTTCTTCAGGATAGCGCACACCGCTCACCGCCCACAGGCCCGACGGCTCGATCTTGTCGCACAGCAGCTTTGTTATGATGTGTTTCCCGCCTTTCGCGCGCAGGCTGAGAGCAAGAGTGATTAAGTTTTCCCTGGTGACTTCTTTCCCCTGCCCCTTCAGTATGGGCGCGAGCACGTCGTTCGTGTATGTCAGGACGCGGAATCCATACTTCGCCTTAAGGTAATCGGCCATCGTGTCCTTGCCTGAGCCGCGTTTCCCTGTGAGGCCGAGAACGAGGAATTCCATTTATAGAAATTGTCAGCCGGCTTAATAAATTTCAGGCGAAATTCTCGAGCCTGCGTATCGCCGCCAGCTTCTCCTTGTTCCCGAGCTTCGCGTTGTCGAGCGCGTTGCGCAGCATCTGGCTGCTCTCATCGTACGCGTCGCGCTCGACGGGGAACGGCGTGCCGTCTTTTCCGCCTCTCGAAAATGAGAATTGTACAGGGTCCTTCCAGCTCGCCTCGGTCCCGTAGACGAGTTTGCTGGTCAGCGCGAGCGCGCGTATCGTCTTGGGCCCGACGCCCTGGAACGCCAGCAGCTCTTCGTAGTTCCGCGGCTGGAACTCGTTCAGGTCGAGAAGGCGCTTGTACACGGAGTTGTCAATCCAGTGGAAGCTGCCCATGACCAGGAGTTTTCGCACCTCGCCCAGCCCGTCCTTCACAAGGTCGACAGACGCTTTCCTCGCGTTCTTGCTGTCCTTAGCGGTCATGTCCAGCGTACGCCCCCGAAAGTCGCAGCATATCGCAGTGTGCGGCTCGCTGACGAACGACTCGAGTTCCTGCGAAAGCCAGTGATAGCGGCGGGCATAGCGGTTCGCATTGTTCATCCCTTGTTGCACGACCGCCCAGTTGCCGTTCTCCGCGAGGATGAAGTTGTGGTGATAGAGCTGGTAGCCGTCCTGCACGGCGGATGAATCGACCTTCGCGGCCATCCGGCTCGCGTATTTCAGGAACTCGGTTTCCTCATCCGTGAGCGGAAACGTCTGGCTCGCGCTCTCGATTTCGAAGGGCGTTTTTCTCGACGTTCCTCCTTTGCCGCCGAGGACGGCGATGCCGTGCTTCTCGGGGTCGAGCGCTTCCTTTAACGCGCCCATCGTAGTCGTCGTGACTCCGCTGGAATGCCAGTCGAATCCAAGCACGCACCCGAAGGACTGGAAGAAGTACGGGTTCGCCAATCGCCTGAGGAACTCGTCAGTGCCGTATTCGAGAATGATGGCCTCGCTCACCAGACCCGCGAGCGTTTTCATCCGCTTGAACAGCCACGGCGGGCAGCGGCCCGGGTGCAACGGCAGATCAGAAACTCCAACTCTTTTCATGATATCGTCCAACTAGCGCTATAATTAGAAATGACATTGGTAAAAATAAAAATAACAGGAATCCGCCCGTTAAGGCGGTTCTTGACTCAAGACGGATTCTTGCGCTTGCTTATCCCCTGATCTCTTCGTCGAACTCCGCGATGTGGTGCTTCAGTGATATCAGCAGGTCGTTCGTCTTCTCGAGGGACTTCTGAGCCATTTCCTTCTCTTTCTTCAGGTTCTTTATCTGCTGGTTAAGGGAAAGCTTGTCGGATTCCATGGCCGCCTTGTCCTCTTTGAGATTCAGGACCTTCGACTTCAGTTCTTCCTCTTCCTGCGTCTTCGACTTAAGCTCGTCCTGCATTTTATCGCGCGTCTTCTTCAGGTGGGTAACCACTTCGCTGAGCTGGATTTCCTCGTCCTTTAGCTGTCGCACTTTCTTGTCGAGAATTCTGCGCTCTTCCTTTATATCAAGCGCCTTCGTAACATCCTCGCTGAGGGTGTTCAGAACGCCGTCCAACCCGTCATGCACTTTCTGCATAGATTTCTTCGTCATCAAGACACCTCGCTTACTTTATAATAGCATTACTGCCCTATTTATTCTTTCATCCTTTGTTTCTCTATCATCTTCAGTATCTCGGCCAGCTGGTTGTTTATCGAGTCTATGCTTATCTGTGACGGAGCGAGCTCGATGCGTCCCTGGTCCAGTGCGCCCTTCTCCACCCAGCCGCCTTTTTCGTATGAGTATGAATAAGTCTTCTTCATGTCTATGGTGAGATTTTTGACCTTCTCCTCCATGAGCTCGACGAGCTTCACGAGGCCCTCGTTGTTCTTCAGCAGCTTGCGGTTCTCTTCCTTCATCTTGTCGATTTCGAGCTTCATCTTCCTGAAGAGTTCCTTGTCCCTCTTGAGCGTCTGGACGGGGTCGCCCATGGTGGCTGCCGCGATCTTCTTCTCCCAATAGTCCATACTAATACTTTGCCCTAGCCCCTTAAAAAAAGATTCACCAGCGCCGGACAGAATTGCATCTCAGCAAAGCGAATAGCCGGAAACTATGCCGATGTCGCGCATGCACTTGCACATCCTGCAGAACTCGAGACCGGTCTTCTCCGGGCTTATGTCGCCGTTCGCTATGTTATTCGCGGTCCTCTCCAGCTGCTCGGTGAGCCTCTGGTTATTGAGAAACACGGACGTCTTTCGTCCCCTCAGGTCGCGCCTGTATTGCGATATCGCAGGCTGCGTCGTGTCCAGAAGCGTGGCGACCTGCGTCTGCGACATGCCGTGGTCCTCGATGAGCTTCTTCGCGATGAGCGCGCGGAAGCCCGGCAGCATCTCGGATATCATATATTCGCATAAAGGTTTCACATAATCACCCTGAAATTCTTGAAACGGATTGATGTATTGACTGAAGAGTTTATAAATATAACGGCGTTATTCTCAAGATGCACGACGAGAGCGATTCGTACGGACGGAAGGAAGCTGAGGACCCGTGGAACGAGGACAAGCGCAAGGCATACGCTAAGCGCGTAATCAAGGAGTCGAAAGACCTGCCGGCGCATTTCAGACGGCCCGACTACAAGGCCGGCATGGAGTCCGCGCCCGCTCCGGAAAAGCCTGCAGAAGAAGCGAAAGAAGCCCCGGCGCCTCGGGAAAAGAAAAAGGAAAAGTACGAGCTCTGATTCGCGGCTTTATCATGCATACTCTGATTTTGTCTGCGGGAAAAGCATGTCGATGAACTTCTCTGCGGTCGGCTGCGGTTCGTGGTTTGCAAGCCCCGGCCTCTCGTTGGCCTCTATTATCACGTAGTCCCTGCCATTCAGATCGTCCACTATGAAGTCGAGGCCCACGACGGGTATCTTCAGCGCGCGCGCGGCCTTCTCTGCGATTTCATCCAGCTTTGTTCCCAG
Organism: Candidatus Aenigmatarchaeota archaeon; assembly: GCA_043808015.1. Classification (GTDB taxonomy): domain Archaea; phylum Aenigmatarchaeota; class Aenigmatarchaeia; order QMZP01; family QMZT01; genus JBGPQP01. Next base: position 52,755 of record JAZDFI010000009.1, on the reverse strand, counting down.
TTTGTCTGTGACGTCGTGTATGGTGCCGCCCGTATGGAGGTTGGCGGACTTCCTGACTATGATTCTCGTGCCCTTCGGCAGGACCGAGCCCATTTTGTAGCCCTGGTCCCTGACGCATCTCATGGTTTCGGCGTCGACGGGTATTTTGCTCTCGCCGCCAGTCGCGGCCGCCCGCCGCCTGCTCTGCTTTTCCATGAGCTGCTTCACGGTCAGTCTGCCGTTTCCCGTTACCCTCGGCGGCTTCCTGACGGAAGCGGCCACGACCTTGTAGTCTATGAGCACGACGCGCAGGTCCCTGCCTTCGGCCATCTGCTCGATGACCGCTCCGCCGCAGTAATTCGACGCTATCCTCACGGCCTTTTTCAGATCTTTAGGCGTCCGTATGTCCACGAAGACGTTGACGCCCTGCTCGCCCTTGCGCGGCTTGACCACGACCCTATTGTGCTTCGCCAGGAAAGCCAGATTCTCCTCGTCCGTCGATGCGATCATCTGGTCGGGCACGTTTATGCCGGCGTTTTTAAGGACGCTGCTCGTCACGGCCTTGTCCTCGCACCTGCTCATCGCTATCGCCGTGGTTATCTCGGACAGAGACTCCCTGCACATTATCCTCCTGCCGCCGTGGACCAGCGAAAAATAACCGTTCCCGGGGTCGACCGCCTCGACCTCGATGCCCCTCCTCCTCGCCTCGTTGATTATTATCTTCGCGTACGGGTTGAAGTCCTCCCTTACGGGCGGCGCGGAGAAAAGGTGCTCGTTTATCGGGTTCTTGTTCTTTATGCTGAAAACGGAAATCCTCTCGAAGCCCAGCTTCTCGTAAAGCGCAATCGCCGGCTTGTTGTTGTGCATGACCGAGAGGTCGAGAAAATCCCTTGAAAGCGCCATGAAATGCTGTATGACGTGCCTTACCATGTGCTCGCCCAGCCCGGGCATCTCGGAGTTCGGGTCGACGGCGAGCGCCCAGAGGCTCGAGCCGTTCTCCGGGTCGTTGAATGCGATTTTATGGTCGACGGCCATAGCAGTCGCCATGGGCCTTTTGTTTGCGGCGTTCTCCATCAGGAAATAAGTCACCGCCCCTGAGCCGGCCTTTTCGGTCATGAAACCCCCGTCGACCTGGGTCATCTGCCTGAACGCCAGCATCTTGTTCACATTCTTCAGGTCTTCCGGCGTACTTACGGCGCGCACGGAGAAATGCGACTCCTCGAGGTCGACCCTCTTGTACCCGTCGAACCAGAGCCTGTACATGTGCGACGGGTCGAGGAACATCTTGTGCGGCGCTGCGGCAAGGACGACGTGCGGGTCGCGTATGTACAGGGCGATGTTCCTCTTGCCGGGGGTCTCGTTCATTATTTCCCTGGCCAGCTTTTCGCTGCAGCTGAACGTCTGCCCGAAAATGAGCTTGCCCCATCCGCATTCCAGGACCGTGTCGGCCTTCATGTCCTTTTTCCAGTCTTCCTTGCCGTCTTCCCACGGCCTCAGGGTGATGGGTATTATCCTTTCCAGCTTCCTGAGCTGGTCCAGAATGGGATTCGTTCCTTTTTTCATATACCAAACCTCGCTGGCGGCCGCTCGCTGTTCCAATAAGACACTAATAAGGCGCCAGTTTCAGATATTCAAAAGTCTGAAAGGGTATTCTATGCTTAATGTGAAGCGTGTGCTTAATAAGGGTTTTCCCAGTTTCATCCCGTATACGGTTCGTGCCACGGTTTCTGCGATTGCTGGCTGCTGTCAAGCAGCATTATCAGGTCGCTGACGAGTCTGGCGTGTTCCTGCTCCTCTTTGGCGAGGTCCTGAAAAAACGATTTCAGCTGGGAGTTGTCCACGGCAGCGGCGAGTTCAGTATACATTCCGCCGGCCGAGCCTTCCATCTGCAGAATCTCTTTTAGATGCTCCAGCATCTCCTGCTTGACGTTGCTAATACTCATCCCTTGGGTCACCTGCTATTATCGTGCGCAAATTCGTCATCAGTTCCTTGTGGCGCCTCGAGTCGTCCTGCAGCTTAAGCAGTCCGCTTTTCAGGCGGAGGAACGTCGTCACGGCGAAGTGCGAGTGGTCTGCGCTGCGCTCGTCTATCAGCACCAGCGCCTCGACGAAAGCGTCCTCTGTCGTTATGACTTCGTCGACTTTTCTCATGAGGTCTGACTTTTTCATAATGATTCACTCCACTTTGACTGTCTCGTACGCGCGTTTGCCCATGCCCATCGCTTCCGCGTACGCCGGCTGGACCGAGACGTCGATCCTGTTGCTCTCCTTGAAAAAATCGCTTCCGTACGCCTTGTTTATCATGTCTATGGATGCCTGCTCCAGCGCGACGATATCTTCGGAAGCCAGAATGCCTATGTCCTGCATCTTGACGGGGCCGGCATCCGTCATGCAGTCGCATTGCGGCGTGATGTTGAGCAGGAAGTTGAAGTATATCGTCTTTATCTTGCCGGTTATAGCGCTAGCGTACTCGACGATGCGCTCCTGTATCTCCTCGTGGGTCGTGCCGGACCATGGAATCCCGACCGCCCCGTAAGGGCAGACTGCTATGCATGTCGCGCAGCCGATGCATTTCGCCTTGTCCATGACCGCGTATTTCTCAATGACGATAGCGTTCGCAGGGCATGCGCTGGCGCAAACGCCGCAGGCCTTGCATTTGGCGCTTTCGATGATGGGCCTGATCTTGGCGTGCATCTCCAGCTTGCCCGCTCGGCTGCCGAGTCCCATGCCTATGTTCTTGAGCGCGCCGCCGTAACCCGCGGCGATATGACCTTTGCAGTGGGTGACCGCTATCATGAGCTCGTAATCCTTCAGTCCCGCGCCGGCCTTTATGCTTTTGAAATGCTTCCCGTCGCTGGCGATGTTCCAGTTCTTGCCGCCATCGTCGCATATGACGACTGGCGCGAAATCGAAGCCATGCGCTTTCGCGAGCGCGATGTGCTTCGCCGTCGTTAGTCGCTCGCCCCGGTAGAGGGTGTTGCATTCGACCAGCTCCGGCGTCCCGCCGTGCGCGCACACGATGTCGCAGATCTTTTTGGCGAACGCCGGCGGAAGATACGTTTTGTTGCCCTGCTCGCCGAAATGCGTCTTTATCGCGACTTTCTTTCCTTTGACTGCAAAATCATTAGCTATCTTGTCATAGAGCTGCGGCAGCGCATCCAGCATCGACTGCTGCGCGCCCGCCGGGAAGAAGTAAACTTTCGACATGCTAATAATTTTGACTGATGTAATATAAAATTAAAACAAAAGATTGAAAGAAAATTGAAAAAAGCGCTCACTTCTTCGCGACCTTCGGTTCCCTGAGTATCAGCTTCGCTATCATGAAGATGACGAAGGCGATTATCACGAAGTTTATTATCGCGCCGAGGAACGAGCCCCACTTGAGCGTTATCGGCCCGATCTGGAAAACCGATGCCTTCCAGTCGCCTGTAGCTGAAAGCGCGGGCGAGACGATTGGCATTATTATGTCGTTCACGAGCGACTGGACGAGCGTCGTGAGCGCGGCGCCTATGATGAATGCTATCGCGAGCCCCATCACTTTGTATTCATCTAAAAACTGCTTGAACTCTGCTATAAGTCCCATCAGGACACCTCCCTCTGCCCACATCTTGGAAAAACAACATATAAACTTTTGATGAAGGCGTGTAGCTTTAATCTGGTTTAGAACAGCTTGACCGGTTCTTTTTCTACAGCAACACACTTCATTTCAACTACCCAATGTTCTTTGTCGCCAAAACTTTTGAGATTCAGGTCGATTTCGTCGCCTTTCTTCAGCTTGAGGATTTTCCTGTAAACCGACGGCAAGTTAAACAGCAGTTTGGTGTAGATGCTTTTGCCTTTCTTGCACATTCTGGAACCGACTTTCACTTCCTGTATTTTTACCCTCATTCGATTATTAGTCAAAAAAAAAAACGGCATATAAAGATATGTTTAAACATTTTTTCATAAGCGTCCGTGCATGCCGGTTCACATTTCTTAACGGTATGCGTCGCCTCATGGAGATACAAGCGTTTTACCGCCAAAAAACTGCCTAAAGCCGATGAAAACTCCGGCGCCAACAATCAAGACAGCGATTAAAACAGGTAGCAAATACTGCAAATTGCCGTAAAAATCATTCCCTTTTTTGCATTCCTCGTCAGCGCATCCGAACTCGCATATCTGTTTCACTATCCATTCGCCAGAAGAAACGCATTCCATCAAGTTATTCCCTTCACATTTCACGTCAAATGGCACGCATACACTCACGCTTTGATTGCCCCCATTAATCAGAGAACCGATGTTCGCACCAGAACTGGTATTACCAGAGGTGTTAGCCGTGTTTGTCCCAGACGAGCCAGTCGTAGCGTTTCCGTTCGTCTCGTTCTTCTTCGCTGCTGGCGGCGTATAAGTCCCGCCGCCGGAAGGCGGCGTATACGAAGTGCAGCTTTGAGTCGTCGCACTTTTGTTAATGGTCGTCCCACAGTTGTTCGAATCATTAGCAGTCCTCGTTTGCTGGTTGTTGATACATGACGACCATGCGCTGTAAGTCCAGTTCTCGGTGCACTGTTGCGTTATATGATAAATCTGCTCAGTCGACCATGCGGATTTGGCAAGACCGGTATCGATAGTCTGGACTGTCCAGTAAATCGTCTTGTTTTCAATATCCGGCCTGTTCAGAACAATCCGCTTGCGCTGCATCATGTTGCCGAAGTAGCCGTTGTCGTCTCCTCCGCCGAAAACGCCTGAAACGATGTCGTGGCATCCTGAGCAGGTTCCTACTCGAAGATTGTAATAGAGACCGAGTGTCGGAGTTTCCGTGTCGGAACCGTTGCCCCATAACAAAGTGAGTTTGCCGGTGGAGAAGTTAAATGTGGAGTTATAACCAATCGCTGGAGCAGATGGCGCTTGGTTCGATGTTGTTATATTATTAGTATAAACTTTGGCTTGAAACCAACCACCCCCCCCTCCACCCCAACCTATTATAACGATATCAAGACGCATATCGTTATTTATGTCAGTCCAAACTACAAACGGACCAAATTCAAGGTCTATTATCTGTTGTTCTGGATCTTCAAAATAATCCGTATAATTTCCACGTGTTTTGTTATAAATGTATAAAGTCGTATATTTTTCATGTCCAGTACCGATTAAATCCAGAAAACCATCATTATTGTAATCTCCAAAAGCGACAGAACCATCATAAATTGCGACAAAATGATCTTGTCCATCTAATATGTCAGTTTGATTTTTTATGAAACAAGAACCATTATTTGTATATAATCTAAAACTATCTGTTAAACCCATTAGAATGATATCCAGATCACCATCATTGTCGTAATCTGCTAATGATAATGATGACATTGTTACCGCGTGTAAATTTTGTTGCCACATTTGATTTTCGACAAACGATGTTCCGTTGTTGATGTATACTTTAGTGTATGGTTGTCTATTTACACCTTGTCCCATCAAAATCAAATCCAAATATCCATCATTATTGATATCTCCTAATTTCGACGATCCCCAATCCAACTGTGTTAAATTGCTCCCCCAAGTATGATTTTCGACAAACGATGTTCCGTTGTTGATGTATACTTTGCTTATCCTACTAGCACATTCGCTTGATCCTCCTCCACCCCCCGAAACACATCCCATCAAAATAAGGTCCAAATCCACATCATTGTCTATATCTCCTAATGAAATCGATCCTCTAGTCAAATTGGTTAAATTGCTCCCCCAAGTATGATTTTCGACAAACGATGTTCCGTTGTTGATGTATACTTTGCTTATCCTACTAGCACATTCGCTTCCGGAACCACCGTTGCAACCAATTAATATCATGTCAGACAAATTGTCTTTGTTCAAATCTCCAATAGCAATTCTACCCCATTGAATAGGTTCTAAATTGCTTTGCCAATTCGCATTTTCTATTAAATATGGTTGAGAAGATACGTTTGTTGAAAATATAGCTGAAATAATCACAAAAACAAAGGTGAATAAAACTAATTTCATAATATAATTTTGATTATCTACGCAAATAAACCTATGTTTATACATTTCTAAAGTCATCAGTAAGAGTGAGAATGCAAGAAAGTGTAAAAGAAACCGTTCATCTACTCATGGTTGATTCTGCCGGTAGCAGCGATTGTTATTTCTACGGCTGGAATTTACATTACAAAAATAAGAAAACCTGAGGCATCAGCTGCCCCAGGGCGTCCGCTTTCTTGAGTTCTTGAACATCAGACCGACTAGGACCAGCGTTATGACGGAAACGATAACGGCTACGTAAGAGACACTGTCGATTTGTTGGAAGATTATCATGCCGGTTGATTTGTCGTTTGCGAATTGTTCTGATTGTGCAGTCGTTTGAATGGCCAACTCCTGTTGTTTTACCGAGTTGCCGTTCATGTTCAACTGTATACCTGATACATCACTGCCTGCGATCACTTCAAGTCTTCCTATTGCCTCATGGCCGTAGTTTATCCAAACGTTCTCCGGGTCTATGTCTATCCTGCGCACAATTGTGTAGTTGCCTTCTGGAAGATTCGGCCTGAGGTCGACGGTAAAGTTTATCTGAGTGTTTACCTCACCGATGGTTTGGGTAACCAAAGGGTTGCAGAACGGCGCTTCGGCGTTGTTGCCTTCCTTGGCCTGATTGTAACATATCTCGTTGTTCTCGTCCATGAACCAATAGAATATACGTATTGGAAGAAATTGGTAATCCTCTTTGATGGGTACGTCAATCGCGTACTCTATCGTTAGGTTGGACGTAGCGTTGACGACAGAACTGGTCGTCTGCTCGGAGACGACGACTGACTCATCAGTTTGTTTGAACTGATCCCATATGTTCGAAGCGTATTCATAAGTCTGGTTCCAGAGGTCGTAGACGTCGCAGTTCTTGTTGATGAGACAATTGTAGATGGATTCAATCCAAGTGTGCTCCTCGTTTGTTAGATGATATTTGTAAGACATTACAACATCTACTGTTTTATCAGAGTTTGATATGAATACCATAGTCTTGTTGTAATAATTTATCTTTTCAAATATGCACCACCAACTCCCCGATGGGAACTCATACGGACCGTACGTGTTCGTCGTGTCGCCGCTCTGGCTGAAACTGGAGTAGTTGCAAGTGACGGCGACGTTGTCTAGCGAGCTGCCGTCCTCACCACTCGTTACGTTGAATGTTATCAGCGGCATCTTGAGGGGAAGGTAGATTATTTTACTCTCAATGATGTTTTGGATGGTGAAGTTTGACGGGTAGCTTGAATGCGAACCTGATATGTTGTAGGGCGTGTAGTTGAATATTCCGTTTTGGTTATGGATATACTGCGTAGTTATTTTCCACTCGGTCAAACCATTTGAGTCAGTGGTGTCCGTCCATTCGGTATTGCCGTACTTGTCTTTTGCCGAAACTTGTGCATCTTGTATACCGGCTCCATTCTTGTCGGTGACGTTGAGTTTGACATACCATTGCCGCGTCAAATTGGATTCCTGTACATATTCAGTATCGTATGATGTGTTAACCAAGAAAAGATAATCGTCCCATTTCAAGTAAACGTCATAAATATTGTTCGATTTCATAACACTGTTGACGATAGTATTGTTATTTACTATACCCCCTTCATACGCATTTTCTATGTATATTCCATAATCATTGTTGCTCGCATTATTATCTTCAATTATCGTCCTGTATATACCATTCCATAAATAGATTCCCATGGTGTTGAAATTGAAAGTGTTATTGTATAACTTATTGTCATAGACATTTGATGTGGATGTATTGTAAACAATTTCGATACCTCTGATATAATTTATAATTGTGCAATTCTTTATGGTTATGTTGTCAAATCCATTATTATATATGGCGGTTTCTGAATACGCTGTAGTGTTGGTATTAACAGAAAAATAGGAACCATTCAGTACCATTCCATTGCAGTCCATAACGATGTTGGAAGCGTTTAGTATGAAAACTCTTTCATAACCGTCGTCATCAACGTTGCACACCACCGGATAAAATACCCTATTTTCGTTAATATAAGTATCTTGTGATGGACAAGTTCCTAATTTCTCATCTCCTATAGACCAAGACATCGGGTTAGCAACGAACTGTCGCACTATCACATTATCAAACCAACTATATTGCCCGCTTTGAGCCCAACCTTGTGCCAAAACTGATATATTCATAGCAACTGGTGTTGTCTGATGTAATGTCGAACTTGCGAATATTGCACCGTTTCTATAAACTGTCTGATTATTGTTCATCCATATAACTCTAAAATGATACCATGCATTTCCAGAAAGTGTTCCTGTACCAGTACCTTGAACGTATGAACCATTCATATCTAAAAATTGTGTAAATACTCCATATTGTGGTATACCACCTTGCGAAAATCCGGCATAGTTTGTAGCCAAAGAAGATTGGTTGGTGGAATGAAATCCTTGCCCATTGGATGACCCATTCATAAGCATATCTATATCCACAATGTATCCACTCGTGGTTGAAAGTGTAATATTCCGCCCGCCGTTAAATGCCTTACTGATAAAAAGATTATTAGCATCAGATGTTGTTTTCAATATTCCTGAGCTTGCTTCCCATGCTCCAGATGCTACCGTCCAGTCAGTTATGTTATTGTCGTCAAAGTCGTCGTAGTTGAGTATGGCATTTCCATTGGAAACGCCGGCCACGCCCGTCGCGTTGTAATACACAAGGAACGACGTCAGATTGGCTGTAGTGACGTTGATGTATATTGTGCACGGTTTCGTTGCGTCGCTTTGGTTGCATATGGGATTTACTCTCTCTTTGTGAAATACGTACTGGAGTTCTTTTCCTGACTCGCCATAGCAATCGGTCCCGTTGGTTATGCGAAGGTCAGCGAAATCAGGCATGAAGTCCGCATAAGGTATGCTGCTGTTGGAAAATGTGAACTCGACCTCGAAGTTTGCCGGATTCGTCGCCTGCGTCGTGTTGGTGATTTTTCTGCACTTATTGAACGTGGTATTCCACCACAACCATTCGTTCAGCTCCAGACCTTTTATCTTAGGAACCCAGTCCACGTTGTTGGTTCCGACCTTCGCGGACTTCTTTCCTACGAGCTTGATCGTGTAGTCTTGGTCAGCTTTGAGAGTTTCGCCCCAGAAGGCGAAAGGCTTGTATTCTTCGCTTTGTCTGGTTTCCTGATGCGAGCCCGTCTGGACGGTCTGCTCGACTTCGCAATCGTAGCTTGTGTTCGTTTTGGTTTCATTGTCGAAATTATAGCAGGTCGTCTTGACCTTGCTTGTTTCATAATCAGGGACTTCTACTTGGTATTCGGTCGTTTCGAGTATCTCGAAATGATACGAGATGAGGCCGTCCATCCACGGCTTCTCCTTGGCGAAGTTCCACGCGAATTCCGAATCCTGCTGGGCGGGAAGGGCAATGTTCTGGTACGGGTGGATTTTGAGAACTGCGTAGCATTCGGTGAAGCAGTGATCCGTGTTCTCGATCAACTGGACTTCTATTACGGGATTGCCGATATTTGTCTGGATTCTTATGGTGTCGCTGTCAAGGCTGACCTTTTCCAGCGACGCTTCCGCGCTTGTGCTCATGAAAAAGAGCGAGCACGACAAGAACAAAGAGACGAATACAACTAAAACTATCGAATACTTGGCTGAACTTTTCATGACTAGAGATTGGGAAGACGTGTTATCCAGCTTTGTTTTTAGGCTCACGAATTTGATGCCAAAATGAATGCGTGGCCAAAATATATTTTGCACAACCGAAAAATATATAAATACCCTCCGACCACAATATATTGGACTTTTGGAGAAGCCGGGCACAACCTGTTGTGTTTTCCAAAAGTAGTGAAAACCGGCAAAAAAACGCAATTTCGGCTCAAATTTCGTTTGGATGCGGTGGTGAAAACCGGGCAAAATCCGCGAAAACTGTAGCGAAAATGAGCCAGAATAAGTAGAATAAGCGTAAAGAAGTGCGAATATGAAATGCCCATACTGCGCGAGCGAGGAAATGAAGGTCATCGATAAAAGGGCGTCGGATGAAAAAGCGATCCGCCGCCGACGCGAATGCCTGAAGTGCGCGAAGCGCTTCACTACTTATGAGCGCATCGAATCCGTCGACCTTATCGTCGTGAAGAAGGACGGCAGCCGCGAGCGCTTCGACAGGGACAAGGTGCGAAAAGGGATTGTGCGCTCGTTCGAGAAGCGGCCCACAACGAATGAGCAGATAGACAAGATGGTCGAGGAAATCGAGACGGAGCTGCGCACGGGAGACGAGATTGAAATACCGAGCAAGAAGATAGGCGAGCTGGTCATGAAAAAGCTGAAGAAGACCGACAAAGTCGCCTACATCCGCTTCGCTTCGGTATACAGGGAATTCGAGGATATCGAGAGCTTCCAGGAAGAGCTCAAGAAGCTCAGCGGCAAGAAGTGATTGTCTTTAGAGGGGGGAAATCATGGCGGTTACCAAGGTAAAGAAAAGGGATGCAAGGCTTGCGGACTTCGAAAAAAGCAAAATCGTGAATGCCATATTCAAGGCTGCCAAATCCGTAGGCGGCGAGAATCTTGAGATGGCGAACAGCCTGGCCGACAAGGTCGTCCAGCTGGCCGAGGAGAAATTCGTCAAAGAGGTTCCTACGGTCGAGCAGATACAGGACATCGTTGAGAAAGTGCTCATCGAGAATGGCCACGCTGCGACCGCGAAGGCTTATATTATCTACAGGAAGGAGCGCGAGGAGTCAAGAAAGGCGAAGGAGATGCTAGGCGTGCGCGACGAGCTGAAGCTGACGTTAAACACGATAAAAGTCCTCAAAGCGCGCTACCTGTTAAAAGACGAGAACGGCAACGTCATCGAGTCGACTGGCGAGATGTTCAGGCGCGTCGCGAAGCACTTGGCGCTGGTTGACATATTATATCACGATCATGTTTTTGACAGGAACAGGGAGCAGACCGTGAAGGCGCTTCCGGAGCTCGACGGCCTGCCGAAGAAAGCGGCTGAAATGGGAATGAACATAAACAACGTCAAGATGCTGCACCGCGCGTACCAGCGGCTCAACGTCAGGAAGCAGATGAAAGTCAGCTTTTCCGAGCTGGTCGAGATACTGAAGAACAAGCAGGACGAGATAGCGGCTAAAGAGAACGAGTTCTACTCGCTTTTCACGGCATTCGAGTTCATGCCCAACTCGCCGACGCTCATGAATTCGGGCGCGCCCATAGGGCAGCTTTCCGCGTGTTTCGTACTGCCCGTAGGCGATTCGCTGGACACGATATTCGACGCGCTCAAATACACTGCGGTGATCCATCAGTCCGGTGGTGGAACGGGCTTCTCGTTCTCGAAGCTCAGGCCGAACGGCGACGTGGTCAAGTCGACCAAAGGCATCGCTTCAGGACCGCTGTCGTTCATGCGCGTCTTTGACGTAGCTACGGACGTCATCAAGCAGGGCGGCAAACGCAGGGGAGCGAACATGGGCATAATGAGGATCGACCATCCCGACATCCTGGACTTCATCACGTCGAAAGACAGCGAGAACCGGATACTAACGAACTTCAACATCTCGGTCGGCGTGACGGACAAGTTCATGAAGGCGCTCGAGAACGACGCTGAATACGACTTGTGCAACCCGAGGACGGGCGTGCCTTTCAAGCGACTGTTCGCGCGCCAGGTCTGGGAGATGATAACTTACCAGGCGTGGAAGACGGGCGATCCCGGCGTGATATTCATAGACGAGGTCAACAAGTACAACCAGACCCCGGAAATAGGCTCGATAGAAGCGACCAATCCTTGTGGAGAACAGCCATTGCTGCCGTACGAGAGCTGCAACCTCGGCTCCATAAACCTTTCCAAAATGCTGAAGGAGAGCAAAGGGACCAGCGAAGTGGATTGGGACAAGCTGGCGAAAACGACGAAAACGTCCGTCCACTTTTTAGACAACGTGATAGACGCGAATTCGTATCCGATAAAGCAGATAGAGTTCATGACGCAAGCCAACAGGAAAATCGGCCTGGGCGTCATGGGCTTCGCGGACATGCTGATAAAGCTCGGCATACGTTACGACTCGGAAGAAGCGCTAAAGCTCGGGGAGAAGATCATGAAATTCGTCACCGACGCCGGCCATGAGATGTCAGTCGAGCTCGGAAAGCAGAGAGGCAACTTCCCCAATTTCCCCGGCAGCGTGTGGGACAAGAAGGACGGCAGGTACATGCGCAACGCGACCGTCACGACCATAGCGCCGACAGGGACGATAAGCATAATCTCCGACTGTTCGAGCGGCATCGAACCGATGTTCGCCGTCGCTTTCGTCAGGAAGAACGTGCTAAGCGGGGACGAGCTGGTCGACGTGAACAAGCTGTTCGAGAAATACGCGCGCGAGAAGGGATTCTATTCAGACGACCTGATGCGCGAGATTTCGATGTCCGGCTCAGTCGAGCACATCGACGCCGTCCCGAAGTCGGCGAAAGAGCTGTTCAAGACGGCGCACGACATCGAATACGAGTGGCACATTCGCATGCAGGCGGCGTTCCAGAAATACACGGACAACGCGGTATCGAAAACGATAAACATGCGCAACGACGCGGGCATAAAGGACGTGGAGAACGCGTACAACCTGGCCTACAAGCTGAAGTGCAAAGGGGTCACTATCTACCGCGACATGAGCAAGGCCGTGCAGGTCATACACATCGGCGATGAAAAGAGGAAGAAAGCGAAGCTCGTCAAGGGCGATGAAGAAAAGAAAGAGATGAGCGAGTCGGAAGAGATGTGCCCCGTGTGCAAGTCCAAGTTGTTTTCAGCCGAAGGCTGCTACACGTGCCTGAGCTGCGGCTACTCCAAGTGCGGCTAACGCTAGCGCCGCTCGCTGCGCACAAGTGGCACATATAATATCTGTATATATAGTAGGCACAGGAATCGATGGTTGGGGTGATGATATGGGTGTCGTTTGCGTTTTCACGGGCAACGGAAAGGGGAAGACTTCGGCCGCGTTCGGCATGGCCATGCGCTTTCTCGGCCACAACAAGCGCGTCGTGGTCATCCAGTTCCTGAAAGGCACGAAGACGGGAGAGCTGCTGCTGAAGAGGAACCTGCCCGGCCTGGACATCGTGCAGTTCGGCACCGAGTTCTTCGTCGACCTGAAGAGCCCGTCGAAAGAGGATAAGCAGCGGGCGATAGAGGCGATACTGTATGCAAAGAAGATAATGAAAGGTCCCTTCAGGCCCGACCTTATGATACTGGATGAAGCGAATGTGGCGGTCACAGCGAACATGATAAACGAGGAAGACCTGATGGACCTGATAAGCGCGATGCCCGAAGAAATGAATCTCGTCATAACCGGCCGCGAAGCCCCGCCAAAATTACTGGAGAGGGCGGACATGGTCACCGAGATGCGCGAGATAAAGCATCCGTTCGCGAAGGGTCAGAAGGCGAAGGAAGGTATCGAATACTGAAATAGATTCTAACTTGTGATGATATGATAATTTCTGACAAGACCATAAGGGAGCTGCTGGCCTCGAAGCGGCTGATTATCGAACCGCTCGAAGAGAAACAGATACAACCAGCGTCCGTCGACCTGCGCATATCCGGCGAGATGCTGCGCATAAAGGGCGGGGAAATCGTCTTTGAGAAGGAGCAGGCATACGAGAGAGTCGAAGGCGATGAAATCGTCATTCCTCCCAGGACGCAGGTGCTCATCCGCTCGCTGGAATACATGGAGCTGCCTCATGACGTGGCTGGAATGACGAAACTCCGCAGCTCGCTTTCGCGCGTAGGGCTCATGCTCAACAACGCCGGGTGGGTTGACCCGGGTTTCAAGGGCACGCTCACGCTCAGCGTCTACAACGCTAACGATTGTCCGCTGAGGATAGCGAAGGGCACGAGATTCGCGCAGCTTATTCTGATGAAGCTCGACGGCGCTAGCGACGGATACAAAGGCAAATACTCAGGCCAGAGAGCCGTCACGGGAAAACGCTAGGTAGAAAATGAAAGGCGAATCCGGACAGGAAACCGAACAGGAATCACAGGAGAAAAGCGGGCAAAAAGACGGGCAAAAAACGCTGCTCATTTCTTTCCAGACGTTGAAGCAGAAAAACCTGACGGACATAGCGCTGAAACTAGCGACGCTTACGTCAATCGGCATTCTCGGCCGGGCGGCTTTTCAATGGCTGCCGAGCGTCGAGCCCATAGTGCCGCTGGCGATTGCGCTGGGCTTCTTTTTCGGCTACAAGTATGCACTACCCGCAGGCATGGGCGCGTTCTATTTATCGAACTTCTTCGTCTGGGGATGGCAGGGGCCGTGGACGCTATTCCAGGTCGCGGGCACTGGCGCTGCGGCTCTCACGGGACATGTGCTAGGGCGAATGTCACAGTCGAAATACTCATTCTTCTCCGCAGCCGTTATAGGAACGATTTTATACGAAATACTGGTCGACCTCAGTTGGCTTTGGCTTTTCGGCTTTTTCGGCCTCACGTCGCTGCAGCTAGCGTTCATCGGCTCGCTGCCTTTCAGCGCAATCCACATAGCGAGCAGCCTCGGTTTCGCGATGGTAATATACGCATTTAAAGATAAAATCCTACAACTAAACAGGGAGGACATCCTGTATGAACTCAAGGTATTTGCTGGTAGGCATTCTGGTTCTGGCGATAGTTCTTTTTGGAAGCTTCCGCGTCGTGCAGATAACAGGTTCGGCTTCCTCCACAGGCGGAAACCAGCAGGTAAAAGTCATAATAGATGACGGTGTCAAAGTCTCGACTTACGACGTCGCGCTCATACAGATGGAGACCGCGTTCGACGCTCTCAAGCACGTGGCTTCCGTCGATTATAACATGTATTCCACGGGCATTTTCATAACGGGCATTAACGGCATAAAACAGAACACTGGTCATTACTGGATGTTTTTCGTGAATGATGAAATGCCGGACGTGGGCAGCGATTTCTATTACCCGGTCAGCGGGGACGTCATAAAATTCAAGTACATGACCGCGGAAGAAGCGGCCGGATATTTCCAGTGAGACCAGGAATATCCTGATACATATTCCGGCATATTTTCAAATTTTTAAATGAGGGAAAATGCGAAGTAAATCGTAAGCTATTTAAATCCCTCGACCAACATTATGTCTATGTCTACAGAACATAAGTCTGAGCACGAGCATGCTTCGCATGAGCATCATGAGCACAAAGAACATGAGCATCCCGAGCACCACGAGCATCATGAGCACCACGAGCATGCCGAACATCATGAGAAGGCGAAAGCAAAGCCGAACATGATGAAATACGTTGTTTTTGTTGTTATAGCCGCTGTCTTTTTTGCGGTAGGTTTCATGGCCAATTCATTCGCAGGCACAGGCGTAGCGAAAACCGGCGACCAGCTGGTATTCATATCGCCCCCAGGCTGCACCGATTGCGCCGCGGTTGAGCCAGTCGCAAGGGAAGTGGCCAACACGCTCAAGATACCTTTTGTCAAGACCGGCTACGGCCAGAATATTCAGACTGCCGGCATGGTTCTTGTATACGACAACATCTCGACAATCGCAGGCGTAGACAGCGAATACACGCTCAAGACCCAGGTATGCCTTCTGACCAATAACAGTGTCGTATGTGACCAGGCTAAGAAGCTTACGGCACCGGTTGACAATACTCAGCAACCAACGACGCCGGAAGTGGTCAAGAGCGACAAGCCAGTCGCTCATGCGTTCGTCATGTCGTACTGCCCTTACGGACTGCAGTTCATGAAGGCATACGTTCCCGTAATCGAGCTTCTTGGCAGCAAGGCTGACATTCAGTTAAACTTCGTGGACTACATAATGCACGGAGAGAAGGAGATGCTCGAGAACACGAGGATGTACTGCATCCAGAAGGAGCAGAAAGACAAGTTCACCGCTTATCTCAGGTGCTTCGTCGAAGCAGGCGACAGTCCGGGATGCGTAACCAAGGTTGGCATAGACAGCGCGAAGCTTACCGCCTGTGAGACCGCGCTCGACACGCAGTACAGCATCAAAAAGACCTTCGCCGAGAGCACCGGCAACTATCCGGCTTACCCGGTCGAAACGGTAATGGCCCAGCAGTATGGAGTCGGCGGTTCGCCAACGTTCATACTCAACGGTGCTGAAGTCAGCGTGAGCAGGTCCGCGGAAGCCATAAAACAAGCGATATGCGCGGCTTTCAACAGCCCGCCGACAGAATGCAGCCAGACGCTCAGTTCATCCGCAGAAGCTGCGGGACTGGGTCCGATGGGAGCTGGCGGCGGCAGCGCAGGATCGACGGCCGGATGCGGCTGAAGATAAAGCTCTTAATTTTTTATTCTTCTTTTTCTTTTCATTTTATCGTTCAGAATAAGGGCTATTTCACTCGTCGTAAATCGGCGTGAATGGCGGGACAAGCTCGTTGAAAAGCTCGAATTCCACCTTGTGCGCGCAGTTGGGGCATATTTTGGGGCAATCATTGCCTACGAAAATATAATTGCACCTTTTGCATTTCCATTTCTCCATACTGCCACCTTAAAAAATACAGTTTTTAATTGGTCCCCAAACTTTATAAAATTAATAAGGCGCTACTCCTTTCCGAGTAGCCTTTTTGACGGCTCATGTGCGTAGATAAATAGTATATTCATATAAAATTTTATATCGTTTTTTTCCCGCCATAACAAACGGTTAATGTTCAGGAACGGGGGGGTGGGTCTGATGAGGTGACTGTAAATAGTATTTCAGTATAAACTTTCCGGCATAAATTCCGGCATGCTCCGCCTTCATATTTTATTGAGGTCTTGCGTTTCCATGAAAGCGTCCACTGCGAAAAGCAGGCTCAGAGCAACCCATATGAAGGAGAGCCACACGTAAAAAAGCTCGCTGGACGGCAGAATTATCTCCGCAGGCATGGAAACCAGTATCATGAAGTTGATGATTGTCACTAAAAGCAGGCCTGTCCCGAGGACCATCCTGTGGCGTATGTATATGTATCCGGCACCCCACGTGACGAAGTTCAGGAACGCAGCTATCCATGGCGACTTTCCATAGCTCATTGTATTATATTATCGCCCTGATAAATATTCACATGGACCTGCTTTCTATTATCACGGCCTTCACGGAGTGGTCAAACTCCATCGCTTCCACGTGGGGATACCCGGGCATATTCCTGATAAACCTCGTGGCCGCGGCGACTATACTTTTCCCCGTGCCCGCCTTCATAATAGTCTTCAGTTTCGGCGCGGTGCTCAACCCATGGCTCGTAGGCCTGGCCGCGGCGCTGGGAGCGACGCTTGGCGAATTCACCGGCTATGGTCTCGGCCGCGCCGGAGAAAAGGTGATAGAAAAGAAGCACGATAAATGGCTCAAAAAGGCGAACAAGTGGATGGAGAAATACAAGGCCTTCACGGTCATAGTGTTCTTCGCAGCGACGCCGCTCCCGGACGACGTGGTAGGCGTCTTCTGCGGGGCTATAAAATACGACATAAGGAAATTCGTCATAGCGACTTTCATCGGCAAGATGATAATGAACCTTTCCCTAGCGTTGGGCGGATACTACGGGATGCAGTGGGTCCTGTCGGTTTTCGGAGGATGATGTGGCCACATGCAGAAAATATACGTGAGCTCGTCTTACCTGAAGACTCTTCATTATCTCTTTTTTTCGTTCGCCGTATTCTCCCTCACAGCCGGCATGATTTTCTTCAACTTCGCGGTGATCGAGTCGCTTACGCTGCTCGGCCTCAGCGCCTTTTACTGCGTCACCAGTTTCTTCGTGGCCTATTACTTTTACAAGGATTACAGGGAGGTCATAGAGCCGTACAGGGTGATACACCTTTACCTGCTGCCATACCTGCTGCTGGCGCTCTGGTCCATAGGCACGACCGTCGCCCTTGTCCTCGTCTTCCCGTCGCTCTCCGCCCTGATCTACTCGTTCCTTTTCATAAACTACTACATGTTCTTCCTCGTCCTGATAGGCATAGTGCTCAGCCGGTTCAGCATGGTCTCGAGGGTGTTCGAGATGTATAACAAATACATGCTAAACAAGGCCAAGAAACTCGCCAAACGATACGCGCTTTTCCTCGAGATCAACGACTACGACCCGGGCAGCGATCCCAGGATAGATGCGCTGCTGGACGATGTGTGGACCCACAGGTCTTATCCGACACCGCACGTGCGAAAGCTGGAGATAGGCCTTTGCGAGAGGCACATGGCGGACATAAGCAGAATGATTGACAAAATCAGGGACAATAAAGAGATGAAGGACAAGGTCGTTGTCGAAGCGCTGCAGAAGATGAAGGACGACTACATCACGAAAATCAGGGAGATTGAGCAGAAGGCTGATTAGTTTCGACGATGGTTACATCCGCTGGCGGCGCGTTGCTGCCTTTCTCCTTCCACAGCTTTATCAGGTCCACGAAATCCTCGAAGCGGATGACGACGAACGGGTTCGTTCTCATGTAATTGAAAACCAGGAAGTTCACGTCATTCTTCTCCAGCTCCATTATCTCCTTTTCCGGGAAGGAGATGTATTTCTTCGCTTTTGTCGTTTTTGCCTTGCCCTTGAAGCGCTCTTCGACTATTATGTCGCAGTTGGGAATGTCAGAAATCGGCTGCTGTCCGTACGCTGGCTGCCGGCCCGATAGAATTATGCGCCTGCTGTTTATGCCGTTCTTGGCGAGCTTGTCGACGACATGGTACTCGAATCTCCGCCCGCGCGCGTAGCTTTTTACCATGAAAATATTATGCGCAGTAAATTAATAAATGGGTGAAAACCGGGAAAGATAAAACGCGTCGTCAGAGTCTGCATCCGCTAAGCGCTGACACCTGTTCAAGCGAAAACACTGATTCATACTTCTCCCCCTTTATTATCCAAGTCGGAAATTTCGTGATGTCGCTCCTCTCGCATGCGCCGTTCTCGCAGAGAGTGGTCTTTATCATCTCGAAGCCGTCGCCGAAAATCGCTTTCTGCTCGTCGCATGCAGCGCAGTCGCCTGTTATGTACAGGTTCGTCCCGCTCTCATAGACGCAGTTGAGAAACGCTTCCATCCGCTCTTCCTGTGCGGAAGCCGCGACAACATAGCCGGTCGGTTGTATGGAATTGAACATGAACCAAGTCATGACTAGCATTAGAACCCCGCTGACTATCATCATGTCCATGCCGTTCTTCATGAAAATCACATAGCAATTTATTACTACTAGTAAGTGTTAAATATTAGCTTTATAAACCTTTATGGGAGGCTTTCTGAAGAAGAAATCATTTGCTGAAAGGGCTTATCTCGCGCAGGCGCTTTACCACTTCTTTCGCCGACGCCACGACGTAGCTCATTTCCTGTATGGTATTGTAGCGCGAGAACGTCAGTCTCAGCGAGCCGTGCGCGTCCTCATGCGACAGGCCAAGCGCGAGTATCACGTGGCTGGGCTGGAGATTCGACGAGAAACATGCGGATCCGGTAGTCGCCACGATGCCTTTGCTGTCCAAATGCATGAGCAGGCTCTCGCCTTCGATGAACTTGAAGCTGACGTTCACGTTGCTGCAGAGGCGATTTCGCCTGGGCCCGTTCAGCCGCGTATTCGGAATTTTGAGCAGGTTCGCTATGAGATAATCGCGCATCTTCATCATCTGGACATTGTGTTTCTCATCCGTGAGCGCGATTGCCTTAGCGAAGCCCATGATCGCCGGGACGTTTGGTATGCCGCTCGGCCTTATGTCTTCAGCCGATTCTCCGCCTTCGAAAAGCCGCTGGATGCGAATGCCGTTGCGCACGTATAGAGCGGCCACGCCTTTCGGGCCGTGATTCTTGTCCGACGACAGCGACATCAGATCAACATTCATTTTTTTCACGTCAATGGGAGCTTTCGTGAAAGACTGGCTGGCATCGACATAAAATATCGCTCCTCGCTTCCTGCACAGCTCGCCTATGCGCGCTATGTCCTGGAGCGTGCCGATTTCCTGGTTCGCGTGCTGCACCGCAACGAGCAGCGTTTTGCCTGTGACCATCTTATCCAGCTCGTCGAATTTTACAAAACCCTGTTCATCGACGTTTACGTAATCCGCCTTGTAGCAATCCATCGACTCGAGCATTTTGAAAATGTCGAGAACGGGCTTGCGCTCGATTTTAGTGGTGACTATACGGTTGCGGCCGTCCCTGAGGTCGTGGGCGAAGCACGCGCCCTTTATGGCGAGGTTGTCGTTCTCCACTTCGCCTGATGTAAAGACGATTTCTTCCGGGTCGGCGTTTATCTTCTTCGCAATGACCAGCTTCGCCTGAACCAGCGCTTCCCTGGCCTTCATGCCGAAAGAGTGGCCGTATTCCGTCGACGACGGTGCGCCGTAATGCTGGATAAAATATTTTTTCATCTCCGCCATCACAGACGAATCGATTCTGGTCGTCTTCCCGTTGTCCAGATAGACGGTTCTAGAAGTTTTCATAGTCAATATATAACACTGTTATATAAATATCTTTTCCCGAAAACTTTCCGGAAAAAGTTTACAGTCTGATTCTTATGAAATTCGTGGGAGGCATTTCCATATAATGTTACCTGAATAAAATTTGTCCTAGCGGATTTAAAAATAAAGTTTATTTTACAATCTTCAGCGCCATTTTCAGCGTGTCGGCGAACTTCTGGCACTCTTCCTGCGTGTTGTACGCATACAGCGAAGCTCGCACGCTGCCGCGCAGGTTATGGGTATTGAACCAAGAGTGCACGCAATGCGCTCCTGAACGCAGGCAAATGTTCTCCATTTGGTCGAGCATCATGGCGATCTCGTGCGGGTCGGTGCTGCCCGCGTTGAAGCTGAATATGCCAGAGCGCTTGCCGGCATCTTTCGGGCCGATGATGTCGACCAAACCAGCGAGTTGTTCGGTCACGAACTTGTTTAGCGACGTTTCGTGCTTCTCGATGTTGTCCCTGCCAATTTTCATAATGTAATTCGCGGCTTCGCCGAGGCCGATCAGACCAGCGTAGTGCTGCAGCCCCGCCTCGAATTTGTGCGGCGCTTCCTCATATTTGGCCGTGGTGTGCGTCGAGTCGATTACAGTGCCGCCGCCCACGATGTACGGCGCTAGCGACGCCAGCGCGCTCTCCTTGCCGTAAAGTATCCCTGTCCCCGTCGGGCCCATCATCTTGTGCCCCGAGAACGCGAGGAAATCGACATCGAGCTTTCTCACGTCGACTTCATGGTGGGGAACCGCCTGAGCCGCGTCGAGCAGGACCAGCGAGCCGTTGTCATGCGCGATCTTCACAATCTCCTTCGCAGGCACGCTGGACCCGTCCATGTTAGAAGTCATGACCATCGCGACCAGCCTGACTTTCTTGTTGAGCTTCTGCTTGAAATTTTCAATAGAAAAATTGCCATCCTCATCAGCTTCGACGTAATCGTAAACCACTCCTTTGGGCATGATGCGCTGCCACGGCAGAAGGTTAGAGTTGTGCTCTTTGTCCGTGCCCAGCACGACGTCGCCGGGCTTGAACGGGAACGCGTTAGCGACGAGGTTGAGACCCTCGGTCGTGTTCTTGGTAAGTATTATCTCGCTGGCGTTTTTTGCATTGATGAATTTCTTCAGCGTTTCCTTCGCCTTGCCGATTTCCTCGTCGACGCGCCTGCCCAGCTTGTGGAGCGAGCGCTCGCCGCACGCGGGATATTCGGTGTAGTATTCCCTGATCTTGTCTATGACCTGTATGGGACGAAGGGTCATGCACGCGTTGTCAAAATAAATTATGGGCTTGTTGTTCACTTTCTTCTGGAGAATTGGAAAGTCCTGCCTTATCTTTTCGACGTTGAGTCCCATTCAGCCACCTTTCGCCAGCTCGCTGTCTATTATCGTTCTGAACTCGTTGAAGCTCTTGGGCCCGACGACTACCTGGTCGTTGATGAAGAACGTCGGCGTGCCGTAGATGCCTATCTTGAACCCTTCAGCGAAGTCGGCATCGACTTTCGCCTTGTATTTGTGCGTGGTAAGGCACTCAGTGAACTGGTTCTGGTCAAGGCCCACGTCATTCGCGAAGCCCACCAGGTCTTCCAGCGACGACTTGCCCTGGTTCACGAAAAGCAGGTTCCAGTATTCCCAGTATTTGCCCTGCTCGCGCGCGCAGTGCGACGCCTCCGCGGTTTCCTGTGCGCCGGAATGCGACGAACTCAAAGGGAAGTCCTTGTAGACGAAGCGCACCTTTTCGCCATAATATGATATAATCTCGTCTATGACAGGTACGGCCTGCTTGGTGTACGGGCACACGAAGCATCCCGCTTCGATTATCGTGACCTTAGCATCCGCCGGCCCCATTGCGGGATCATCTTCATGGACAGTGAGAACTCCTATTATTTCGCCCTTCGCTCCCTCCACCGTGCATTCCGCTTCCTGCCCGCCGTGAATTAGTGGGTCAAAGACGCAGAACGCGTCCGGAATCGGGCCGTTGCAGTTGCCGTAAATGAAAAGATTGCCTATGCTATATGCCGAGTAGCCGAGGCTGAGGACCATGGCTATGGTGAACGCCCACGAGATTATTTCGAAGTGCTTGTAGATGGACGCGCCCAGCCGCTGGTGGCGCCTCATGACCTTGCCCGTAATCTGCGACTTCAGCCGCTTGTCGAGGCCGGTCGTGCATTTTCGCAGCGTCAGCCGCTTGAAGACGCATTCAAACGCCTCTTTAGCGATGGTCCTGTACTTGGCGCTGAATATTCCCAGCACGCTGAACACGACGAGCGCGATTATGCATATCATAACTATCAAAGTATATTCTCTCTGTAAGCCGGATTTTTAAGCCTTACTGAATATTTCGTTTCTTTCCTAATAACCGTTTTCCCTTTATTTCTTGACATTGCCATACCTCTTGAGGAACAATGAATTCGAGACGACGGATACCGAGCTGAGAGCCATAGCGAAACCAGCGAACTCGGGACGCAGCGTTATGCCGAACCCGGCCAGCGCGCCGGCAGCGATGGGAATGCCTGCTGAGTTGTAGAATAGAGCCCAGAACATGTTCTGGCGTATCTTGGACATGGTCTTCCTGCTGAGCTCCATGGCCTTGTGGACGTCGCGCGGATCGCTCTTTACCAGGACGATATCGCCAGTCTCGATGGCGATGTCCGTGCCAGACCCGACGGCGATGCCCAGGTCCGACTGAGCGAGCGCGGGCGCGTCGTTTATGCCGTCGCCCACCATCGCAACAATCCTTCCCCTCGCCTGCAGCTTCTTGACTTCCGCCGCTTTCCCGCTGGGCAGGACCTCGGCTAGAACGTTCTCGATGTCCGCCTGCTGCGCGATCGCCGCGGCGGTAGTCTTGTTATCACCTGTTATCATGAATACGCTCGTCCCGTTCGCTTTCA
This sequence comes from Candidatus Aenigmatarchaeota archaeon, assembly GCA_043808015.1. Lineage (GTDB taxonomy): Archaea > Aenigmatarchaeota > Aenigmatarchaeia > QMZP01 > QMZT01 > JBGPQP01. The sequence continues at coordinate 29,530 of JAZDFI010000009.1, read as the reverse complement.
GCATCCTGACAGTTTCCTGCGCCTGCGGCTTGAGCACGTCGGCCACCGCTATCAGGCCGGCGACTTTCTTGTTTATGCATAGAATCATGACGGTCTTGCCCTGCTCTTCCAGCGCCTTTATGTTTTTCTCGATGTTTGCAATGTTCACGTCGGAGCTTCGCATCAGCTTCCTTGTGCCGAGCAGAACAGCCTTGCCCGCGTAGCTAGCGCGCACTCCCTGTCCGGGCACTGCATGAAAGCTGGATGCGTGAGGGATTTTCATGTTTTTCGCTTTGTCGAGTATCGCCCTAGCGAGCGGATGCTCCGAGCCCTTCTCGGTTATCGCGGCGAGACGCAGGACTTCACTCTGTTTGTGCCCGCTGAAAGCAATAATATCAGTGACTTTCGGCTTTCCTTCCGTGAGCGTGCCGGTCTTGTCGAACACGACCGTGTTCACGGCGCCCGCTTTCTCGAGAGCGCCGCCGCTTTTTATGAGTATGCCCATCTCGGCTCCTTTGCCCGTCCCGACCATGACGGCCGTAGGCGTCGCTAGTCCGAGCGCGCAGGGGCATGCGATTACAAGCACGGCTATCGAGAACATGAGCGACGACGCGAAGCCGACGCCAATCACGAAATACCATGTCAGGAAAGTAGCAATTGAAATCATAACAACTACAGGAACAAAATATGACGACACCCTGTCCGCGAAGCGCTGTATCGGCGCTTTCGAGCCCTGCGCCTCCTGCACAAGCTTCACGATTTGCGACAGCACGGTGTCCTTGCCGATTTTAGTCGCCCTGAATCTTAGCATTCCGTTGCCGTTTATGGTCGCGCCTATTACAGGGTCGCCTTTATTTTTTTCGACCGGTATGCTTTCACCCGTTATCATGGATTCGTCGACAGCCGAATTCCCGGACAAAACAATGCCATCCACCGGAATCTTCTCGCCGGGCCGGACAATAATCACGTCGCCCACAGCGACCTGTTCGATTGGAATTGAAATTTCTTTTCCGTTCCTCACGACAGTCGCGTTTTTCGGGGCGAGGCCCATGAGCTTCTTTATCGCATCGCCTGCCTTGCCTTTCGCCCTCGCCTCAAGGAACTTGCCCAGGACGACGAATGTTATGAGAGACGACGAAGTTTCGTAATAGAGGTCGCCTGGAAAAAGGAAGGTCGAGCCGACGCTGTAGAAATACGCGGCCGACGTGCCTATCGCTATAAGCATATCCATGCCGGGCAGGCGATTCCGTATGTTATGCCACGTGCCTTTGTAGAACTGGTAGCCGACTATGAACTGCACGGGCGTCGCGAGCGCGAACAGGATGAGCGGCCTGTAAGGCAGGTCCATCACGAACATGCTTATGACGAACGCAGGCAGTGCGAGCGCAATGCTGAACAGGAGCAGCCGTTTCTGCCTTTCGGATTCGGCGATTCTCGTTTTTCTTCCCTCGTCAGCGCTTTCCGAGGCCTTGAATCCCGCGCTCTCGACTGCCGCGATAATCTTCTCGCTGCTCACTTTGCCTGCATCGAACTCGACGTCAAGCGTCTCGGCCGCAAGGTTTATTTCGGCTTTTGATACGTTGCGCATCTTGCCGACTTTCTTCTCTATCGACCGCGCGCAGTTCGCGCAGTGCATGCCCGTTATCTGGAATTTTTTCTTCATACGAATACCTTTGAATCTTGATTCGATGTCTTAAACTGTTTTTCATCAGTCTCCCGCCAGCTTCATCCGCCGCAGCCGCATGTGCCGCCCTTTGCCATGCCGCAGCTGCCGCCGCATGAGCCGCCGTTCGCTCCGCCACAACTACCGCCGCTGGTCTTAGCTGGCCCGGCGGCACTGAGCTCGCTCTGGACCTGCTGCTGGTTGCTGAGGTCGATGTTCGTCTTTACGATGAACGTCCCCTGTATCATGCCCATCCAGCAGCTCCAAGGTATAATCGTATCCTCGTTCGGCGGGGTGAACTCTATCACCTGCTCGCCCTGCTTTATGTCGAACTGCAGGCCCAGCTTCGGGACCTGTATGGCTTTGTTGCAGCTCGTTATCTGCACGCCGTTGATTATCCATCTGACCGGCACGCCTGCTTTGAGCACGAACCTGTCAGGCTCCCATCCTCCGCTTGTCACGTTCATCCTTATTTCCTGGAACTGGCCGGAACTAGCGATAGCCCCGTTGCCTGCGCTGTTTGTGGCGCCTTGCGCCTGGACGACCGGGATGAATGACGCCGCCATTGTGTTAAGGTCGTAGCCCGTTCCCGTCAGGGCGAGCCCGCGGTTAAGCATGACCAGGCCTAGTACGATTACTATCAAACCAGACGCCTTCAGTATGTTGCGCGTCATTCCCTTGGTTACGTATGAAGCGAACATGCCGAAGCCGAACATGACCGGTAGCGTGCCGAGGCCGAACGCGAACAGCGCCAGCGCCCCGCTAGCGACGCTTCCCGTGCCGGCAGCGTAGATATAAAGCGCCTGCAACGGGCCGCATGCTATCATCAGGCCGTTGAGCAGGCCCGTCGCTAGCGGTCGTCGCTGTTTATCGCTGTTCGCGAACACGAACCTCGATATGAATTTAGGCATAGGCAGGCGCGCTTTCCTGAGCTGCGGGAATACGTTCAGCATGTTTATGCCGAATATTATCAGGAACAAACCTGCGAATATAGATGCCGCTCCCTTCAGCAGCGGGGTGAAGACGAAAATCGTGCCTATCAGGCCGAACAACGCCCCTATCACAGTGTAGCTGATGAGCTTGCCCGTCCCGTATTGTATATGTGAATATACGTTGAGGTTTTTCCTTCCGGCGGCCGGCTTCGCAGCGTAGGACATTACGAACCCGCCGCACATGCCGACGCAGTGGAACCCCGTCAGTAATCCGATGCCGAATAACAACGCCAGCGACGCGGGTCCGCCTATGGTTGGCAGGTCGAAGACCGCGAATCCCTGGACCAGCTGGTAGCCTCCGAAAAGGACAGCGACCAGCGCGAGCGTGAGGATTGCCGGCTTGAATCGCGATATTCCGGTGCTTGCGCTGGCGCTTTTGGGCCGGGCATCATTATCGCAGGACGAATCGCATTCGTACTGCTTCTCCTCTATCTTTCCTTTGATTTCGCCGATGTCCGTCTTGCTCTCGTCAAACGTTACGACGACGCTTTGCTTGGCGTAATCGGCCTTGCATGCCTTTACGCCGTCGATTTTCAGCACCTGCTTCTCTATCACTTCCTCGCAGCTCGTGCAGTGCATGCCTTTGATTTTTATCTTCTCCGTTTTCATACTATCACTCCTTTGAACTTTGAAATATTCAGCTCTCGCGAGCCAGCTCATTCGCTAACGACTTTCGCCTTTATTTTCATGCTGCAACGAACACATCGAAGGTCGCATGAGTCGCATGCCGTGCAATCCGGAATGTGCTCGGTGCAGAACGCGACTTCCATGTCGTTCTTCTTGCCTATCAGGGCGTAATCGACCAGCGCTTTTCCACAGACCATGCATTTCATGCGCATTCCTTGTCTGGAACGGCATATAACCCCTTGTGTGAAACCAATTCCAGAGCTAGTTGCAGGTAGTTGCGGACTGGTTTCACAAATCAGTTTTATAGCCGGCCTCGACCAAACACTATATATGATATCACGAGAAATCCTGCAGAAGAAGTTCAGGGTTTTCATTCTCCTTTCGTCGCTGGTCCTGCTACTCGAGGTCGTTGGCGGCGTGTTCACGAACAGCCTCGCACTGCTGAGCGACGCGGGCCACGTGCTCATCGACCTGCTCGCGCTGCTGCTGGCGTACTTCGCGTTGCAGCTTTCGAAAAGGGCATCGACCGGCAAGTTCACGTTCGGCTACTACAGGGCCGAGATACTGAGCGCCGTGGTGAACGGCCTGGTGCTCATTTTCATAACCATATTCATCTTCTACCAGGCCTACCTGCGCTTCCTTACGCCTGAGCCGGTCAAAGGTCCTGAGATGCTGCTGATATCGATTGCCGGCCTTATGGCGAACCTTTACGTGGTCATAAAGATGCAGGATTATGAAAGAGGGAACCTCAACATCCGCGGCGCATACCTGCACGTGCTGACGGATACGCTCTCTTCTGTCGGGGTCGTCGTCGCGGGCGTGCTCATCTTCATCACGGGCAACTACGTGTTCGACCCGCTGATAAGCGTGATCATAGGGATATTCATACTTTTCAGCAGCCTGCGGCTCATACGCGAATCTGCTAACATACTCATGGAAGCCGTGCCTGCGGGAGTCGACCTGAACCGGCTGTCAAAGGACATGGCGAAAATAAAGGGCGTCAAAGAGGTGCACGACCTGCACGTGTGGTGCATCTCGTCCGACGTATATGCGTTAAACTCGCACGTGCTCATAGACGCGAAGGACGTGAAGTCGCTTAATGCCATCGTTTCCAGGATAAACGAGATGCTGAAAAAAAAATACAAAATAACGCACACGACGATACAATCTGAATGCGACAGGTGCGTTGAAGGCAAAAACAAGCATTGCCATTAAAAGATTCGCGTTTATCTTTTCTGCGGGCGTCACTTAAGAACGATCGCGTTCGACATGCCGCGTCGTTTGCGCTCGACCAGGCCGCTCGCTTCCATCCGGTCGAGGATGCGCGACACCTTGGCTTTGGGGAAGCCTGATTTCTCGACGAGGTCGCTCTGGAATATCACGCCGTCGGATGCCATGATTTTTTCGTAAACCAGCTTCTCGTCGCCTGTCAGCGTGCGAAGCGCTTCTTCCCACTTGCCTTTCTTCTGGCTGGCTTTCTCGGGCGCAGGCTTTTCTTCGAGCCTGCAGCCGCCGAAAATCGTCATCAAAAGGCCTATGATCAGGACTGCCGCAGATAGGCCGTAACCGACGTATGCCTGGTTAAGGACCGCGATGTGTGGGCAACCCTCGAAAGTCATGCAAGAGGTGCCATGTTCGCTGTCTATCAGTTGTATCATCTCTATCGAAAAGTTGTACATTATTATGAAGTTTGCAATGCCTACTATGACGAGAATTATTCCTATATATCTTGTATAAGAAGCGAGTGGCATGTTTTGATTATGGATTTGTGTTTTTAAATAATTAGATGCTTGGCCAATTTCGGATTTGAGAGCAGCACTATGCGCGAATCCTGCTTTTCATCGGCTATGTCAAATCCCGAAGCAGCGGCCAGCTTCTCGGCGAAGGCGCGTACGTCGCTGTGAAAGGGCATGTTCTCTATCTTCAGGCGACGCTTCGAGAAGCCGACGAACATGTAGGCCTTCACTTCGACAAAATGCGGCTTCGCCTTATGTATAATACTGACATAGTCATCCAGGAACCTGTCATCCATGTTCATGCCCTTTATCATGGTCAATCGCAGCACACGCCGCGTCTTCATTTTGCTCATGACATCCAGCGAGCGGAGAAAACGTGTCCACGCATCCTTGCGGACAGGCCTGTTTATTTTCGCGAACAGCGCCCTGTTCGGCGCGTTCACTGATATGTATAGCTGTGTCGGCGGCGATTTCGCCAGCTTGGCCAGCACGGCAGGCTCCTGGCCGTTCGTGACGACGAATATCGACTTCGTCTGCGGCAATGCCTTCAGGAATTTGACGAGCTGCGGTAGTTTTGGATAAAGCGTCGGCTCGCCTGACAGCGAGATGGCGAAATGCGAGGGAACAAGCGATTCCGCATGCTTCTTCAGGTCCGTCATGCCGTCACCCGGATATCCTGAAAGCAGCTTCCTTCTCTCTTCAAGCAGGTTTTCGTATATCTCTTCCGGTTCGTTCGCTTCGCTTGTTTTCATCTGCCTGAAGCGCATGAACTCCATGGGCCTCCAGCAGAAGATGCAGTTGTTCTCGCACAGCGCGGCGGCCGGCGAGAATTCCATGCAACGATGCGTATCGATGCCATAGAACTGCTGTTTGTAACATACGCCTTCGCCGTGCAGGCTCTTCTTGGTCCACGAGCAAATCTGGACGGCCGAGTGGTTGAACACGCCGTACTTCGCCTGTCTCAGTTGCGCCTCAGTCGCACGGTCCATTTTCATAGCCATGCTCTATTTTTCGCAAAAGGATTTATTTAAGCCGTTCGAAATATAATCATGGCATTTGACATCACGCTGACGATGACATACTTCGCTTTCCTGCTCGGCTTCGGCGTGCTGCTTGCGAACCTTCTAAAAAAATACAACATCCCCGACACGCTTTTCCTTCTGCTGCTGGGTCTGGCCCTCGGACCGACCGTGTTCATGAACCCGTTCGTGACCCAGTACGTGGACATAAAACTGGTCGACGTCAGCGCCATGGGCTCGGTTCCGGACTTCCTCCGAACGCTTGCGCTGATACTCATAGTCTTCACCGGCACGTTCAACCTGAGCTGGAGAGTCTTCAAGCGCGTGTCGGACGTGTCCGTAAATCTCGCCTTCATCGGGGTCATTTTCAACACGGCCTTCATAGGCCTGGTCGCGCATTTCATGCTGGGACTTGAGCCAGTTTTCGCTTTCCTGCTGGCGGCAGTGCTTAGCGGGACCGAAGGCGACGTCATAGGCGTCTTCGAGCGCTCGCTTTCGAAGTTCAAGGAATCGGTCACCATCATAAAGATAGAGGCCATCCTCAACTCGCCTCTCACGATTCTTGTCCCGCTCATTTTCCTCGACATGGTTCTAATACAGCCCGGCGCCCTCATAGAGCCGCTTAAATATCTCAGCCAGTTCTGGCTTATGATAGTCGCCGGCATAGGGACAGGCATAGTGGTCGCGCTGGGTATTGGCAAGCTGATAAAAGGCATGCTCAGAGAGTACAGCCCTCTGCTGCTCTTCTCGATAGCGCTAATCACTTATGCGCTCGCCGAGAACGTCGGCGGGTCCGGCATACTGGCGGTGGCCATATGCGGCCTTTTCAGCGGTAACCTGATACTCAAAGACGAGGACAAGGAGCACGTCAGCGGGTTCGAGAACCAGCTTTCAGAAATGCTTAGGATAGCGGTCTTCACGCTTTTCGGTGCGCAGGTCATGTTACCTTTCGACCTCGTGCAGATAGGGCTGGGATTCCTGCTTTTCCTTGTGGTGTTCGTGTCAAGGCCCATATTCCTCATACCCGTCCTGGGCAAAATGAGATCGCATCTGAGCAAGAAGGACCTGATAGTGATGAGCTTCATCGCTCCGAGGGGACTTTCATCGGCTGCCATGGTGCCGATAGTCGCCGCGGTCCTGACCAAGGTAGGCGCGCCTGAGGTAGGCAACCAGCTGGTGAACATAATATTCCTGGTGATATTCTTCTCCATACTGTTCTCCACGATAGTGGCCAGCGTAATGAGTTCCAAGAGGATTCACAATACGGGAACCAAATCCCTCGACAAGTACGAAGATGATGAAGAAGATAAGAAAAACAAGGAAGACAATAAGGTAAAGCCGGAGGAAAAGTTCCACGACGCCAAGCTGGACGACTTCGATGAGGAAAAGAAAGAGCCTCCCAAAAAACTGGAAGATGAATACGTTGACCTGAAGCAGGCCAAATCAAAGAAGAAAAAGTAGCGTGTTGTTTTTTATTTCTTGAGCGACATCTCGAGCTTCTCTATCGCTTCATCTATCTCTTCCATGTTTACGGTCATCGGCGGGCGGAAGCGTATCGACCGGGGCCAAGACGAAAGGACGGCGAGCCCGTTCTTCCAGCAGCGCATGCGCAGGCGGTCTCTCGCTTTTTCGTCCGGCATCTCGAGGCCAGCATGCAGCCGAGGCCGCGCACGTTCGAAATGTCGTCGCGCCTTTCGTCGAGCTCGTTCAGCCGCTTCATGAAATACTTGCCCATCTTTTCCGCGTTTTTCAGCAGCTTGTCCTCTACCATGATTTCTATATAGCGCTTGCCGCGCACCATGTCGACAAGGTTGCCGCCCCATGTGGAATTTATCCTGCTGGAAACGTGGAACACGTTGTCCTTGACTTCATCGACTCTCGCATTCGCCATTATGCCGCAGACCTGGGTCTTCTTGCCGAAGGCTATTATGTCCGGCTCCACTCCGTAATGCTCGTGGGCCCACCACTTGCCCGTCGCGCCAAGGCCGGTCTGTACCTCGTCGACGATGAACATGATGTCGTTCTTTCTGCATACGGATTCGAGGTCCTGGAAGAATTCCTTGCGGAAGTGGTTCTCGCCTCCCTCGCCCTGTATCGGCTCTATTATCAGGCCGCATATGTCCCTGCCATGGCGTTTGAGCGCTGAGTTAATCTGGGCCAGAGCTTTCTGCTCGGTCTTTATGACGTCGCAGAGGACTTCGCGCGTCACGGGGAAGCTCAGCTTGGGATTGATGATGCGCGGCCACTTGAACTTAGGGAAGTATTTTATCTTGGTCTCGGCCGTATTAGTCAGCGAAAGCGTGTATCCGCTGCGGCCATGGAAGGCTTCCTTGAAATGCATGACCTGCGAGCCTTTCTCGCCTTTCACGCCCGCGGCGATGTTCTTGCGTATCTTCCAGTCCATCGCCGTCTTGAGCGCGTTCTCGACGGCGAGCGCTCCGCCGGCTATGAAGAACATGTGCTTCATATGGCGCGGCTTTGCGTATTTGGTGAAAATCTCCACGAAGCCGGCGAACGAGTCGGTATAAACGTCCGAGTTCGCCGGGTTCTCGAGCGCGGCCGCCTGCAGCTCGCGCAGAAAGCGTTTGTCGAACATTTTCGGGTGGTTGTGGCCTATGGGCAGCGTCGCGAAGTACGTGTACATGTCAAGATACTTCTTCCCGTTTCGCGCGTCGACCATGTAGCTGCCATGCGAACGTTTCAAATCGACTACGACGTGGAACCCGTCGACGAGAATATGGTTCGCCAGCGCGTTCACGACTTTGCCGGGCTTCACATCCTCTGCGAGGAACCTGCTCTTCATCAATGCCATGCTTAATATTTGTATCAACTAATAAAATGGTTTTGACGGTCTGCAATTGTTTTTATTGCGATTTTGCATAAGATATTATCATGGGATTTTTCGACAAGGACTTCAGGGAGATCCTTTCATCCCAGACAGTGTCAGTGATAATAGGCCTCGTGGCAGGAACCATTCTGGCATTGTATACAGACCAGATACTGCTTATACCAGGCATGCTCATCATCCTGCCAGGTTTTCTCGAGATGAGGGGCAACATAAGCGGCTCCTTCGCATGCCGCCTCAGCTCGGGCCTTTTCCTGGGAGTCGTGAACCCGGACAAGCTCAACACCAGGCTGACCAGGGGGAACATGATAGCGTCCTTTGCGATGGTTCTGGTGCTGACATCCGTGATCGGCATCTTGGCATTCATTTTCACCTACATGGCGTTTAACATAATTGTCATAAAACTGCTGTTACTGCCGGTCATTGCCGGAGTGATAGCGAATGCCATTGAAATCCCCCTCACGCTTTTCATGACTTTCTACCTCTTCAGAAAGGGGCACGACCCCAACAATATAATGGGAACCATAGTGACGTCGACCGGCGACATAACCAGCATAATATCGCTGCTGGTCGCCATATTGGTGATGACATGACACACGCCAGAAAACGCCATCCGGCCCACAGGCATCTGCAGAAGCTGCGGCTTCTGAAGAGGCAGCACTACCATCCGCTCATACACGCGATACACAAAAAGCACAACATATCCAAGAAGACGCTTTTCTACGTAAAGGAGTACGGGCCGCACTCCAACGTACCCAAGACCATAATCAGGGAAAGCATACGCGTCCTGCTGGTCGCTTCGCTCATAAGTTCATTCGGCGGCCTGGCTATTGAAAACATAAAAACGACTTTCATAGCCATCGTGCCGCTGCTCATACTGCTGCCCGTTCTCAATGATATGATAGGCAATTACGGCACCGTGATCTCTTCCAAATTTTCAACGCTGCTGCACGAGGGAAAGATCAAAAGCAAATGGTGGGATAACCCCGAGCTGAGAAAGCTGTTCCTCCAGCTAATGCTAATATCGCTTTTCACCGCCGTTTTCAGCTCCGCCGCTGCGTTGGCGATATATTCCTTTTCATCGCTTGCATTCGATGCCGGACTCATGTTCAGAATCATTGCGATAACCGTACTGGATGTTATCATACTGGTAAGCGCCCTGTTCGTCGTAGCAGTCCTCGCCGGCATTCATTTTTTCAGGAAAGGCGAGGACCCCAACAACTTCCTGATACCCATAACGACATCAATTGCCGATTTCGGCAACATGATAGTGCTGTCGCTGCTCGTCGTGCTGCTGTTCTAAAAACACGGTTCACTTGGGTTTCATCGAGTATATCGGGAAATAGTCCGCGAAAACGCCTGTCTTGGCGAACTTCTTTTCGACTATGTCGAAGTATTTCGTCAGCCGGCTCTCGAAAAGCTTTGCGGTCTTGCTGAATACGAGCGAGCGCATGACGACTGAGCCGTCATTCTTCAGGATGTCTTTCATCCTCTCGTAGAACTTTTCCGTGTTGAAAGGAGCGACATTCGATAGAATATGGTCGCTGAAAATCATGTCGAAGCTCGCCTTTTTCAGGGGCAGCCTGATGATGTCCCCCTCCAGCCACTCCTCGGCCTTGTTCTTTTTCTTCATGAGCTTGCTCGTCCTTTCTATGACCTCGAGGTCGTTCGCTATGACGGTCGCCCGAATGTTCATCCTGGCGGCGAGCTCGCGCAGCTCGGGGCTGCATCCCAGTATGAGAATTCTGGCGTCGCTCTTCTGCCTGACCAGTTCCTTAAGGCGGTTCTCAAAAACAGACATCTCACTATCGCATGGCTTTGTCATGGCCGTGTGATGGTGCCCGTCGCTTTCGGGCTTTTCCCCGGTCAATGGCAGTTTCATGCTATTTATTTGGACGCTCGTTTTATATTCGTTTTATGGGCGTTTTCATGGATGAACGTGAGGTAAAGAATGGCATCATAATATTCGTGCCCACTTCGCATATTGCCGGGGAAAGCGTAAACCACGTAAAGAAAGCGATAGCGCAGGAACGGCCGGACTGCGTAGCGATAGAGCTGGACGCGGGCAGATATCACGCGCTTAGCATGCAGCAGTCGAAGAATACGCTCGAAACCGTCCGGTTGCTTGGAGTATCGACATTCGCTCTCTTCTGGATAATGAAGAAGCTGCAGGATTATCTGGGCAGCAGGACGGGCATACTGCCAGGATCGGACATGCTCGCGGCAGTCGAGGCGTCCAAAGCGAATGGCATCACAGTCGCCCTCATAGACCAGCCCATAGGCGCCACTTTCTACAAGATAAAAAAGCTGCCGGCTGCGGAGAAGCTGAAGCTGCTGCGGCTTCTGGTCATGGCCGTCATAGGCATCGCCGCACCGCTTGGCAAAAATGAGAAAATAGACCTCGACAGGCTGCCTCCGGGAAAACTGATAAAAGACGCCATGACGTTCCTCGAGAACGAGCTGCCGGGCTTCTACCGCATACTGGTCAGCGAGCGCAACGCCGTGATGGCGAAAAACCTGCGGGAGCTGTCTTCAAGGTTTCCGAAAACGGTCTGCGTGATAGGGGCTGCGCACGAAAGCGGCATAAAAAGTCTGTTGCGCTAGCGACTAACTGGACCTGTTTTTCATGGCCATAAAGTAATCGACCGTCATTTCCTGCGGCGACATGTCCCTGTGATATGTGGGGTTCATGACCACCACGTTGTCGTGGAACTGCCTTGATGTTGCGTGGGTCGTGTCTATTATGTCCCACCTGCGGACCCTTTTGACAGTGGGAATGTGATTGTATTCTTCCCCCTGGTTCAGGACCTTGTAGCTGTTGTATTTAGGCTTGAGAAGGGCGAATTCTATCGACATGAATACCCTGCCGGCTATGAAGCCTATGCCAAGATAGCACAGATACACGATAGTGGTGATGTCGACTAGCGCCATTATATTACCAATTGGTTATGATAAGAAAATGCAATATAATGCTATGTTAGTTGTTTTTTCTATACCAAGTATTAGCATTTATTGTAGGAAATATACTTAATACGAACAATAAATGTTTATAAATACTACTATGTATTTTAAAGAATGGACGTCAGAAATATCCAGAAGTCAGGCAACGCGTATTATGTATATCTGCCCACAAGCTGGTGCAAGCAGAACAACGTATCCCCCAAGTCCAAGATATCTTTCGACATGTCTTCCAAAGGCAATCTTGTCGTCTCGCCTTACATATCCGAGACGCATGAAAAGATGCTGAACCTGAAGATACCGGAAAACGACATGTTCATAATCAACATGTTCATAGCGGGCGCATACATCAATCCGGTCAAGTCGTTCACGATACAGCTGGACAAGGAAGTCAAGTCGCTCGACATCGTGGACCACAAGAAGATACTTAGCGGCGTTGAGCTGGTCGAGTTCGACAACAAGAAAATCTCTTGCGAATCCGTCGTTTCAATCGAAGACCCCGACCTCGTCATAGGCATAATGACCCGCAAGCTCGTCGCCATGATAAACTCCATCATAAACAACGAGAGCAAGGAACTGATTGAAAAATACGAGGACGAGATCGACAGGAGCAAGATACTGGTATACAAGTCCGTCGTAAGCTCCATGATGTTCAAGCGCGTCTGCAAGCTCCGCCACATAGAGCTGCTCTACATCATGAACATAGCGCGCGACCTGGAAGCGATAGGCGACCATCTGATAGAGGCTTCCGAAAAGAACAAGATCATGCTCAAGGAGCTGCTGCAGAACATAAAAACCCTTGACAATACGATAAAGAACATCAACCAGCAGAACGTCCTCAACTTCCTGCGCGAGGTAAAGAGCTTCAGCGGCAAACACAACACGAAATACGGCAGCCACATGAAAAGCATAGGCGAATCCCTGGTCGACTGGCTCATCACCAACATGATTTAGGTTTTTTCTATTTTCTTTAGGACAACATCAGTTTAAAAATTTTACCCGGAAAATTATAAAATGGGAACAGACAGACAGCTTTTTGAAGCCGTAGATTCTTTCGCGGGACTGTTTGGCACGAACTTACTGATGGCGGCAAACGTGTATAAAAAAATAGGCGGCTATCCGGAAGGCGGCTCAGTTGACATGTTTTTATCCCTGATTGGCCGCGACGGGCAGGTTTGTGACGATGCGGACGCTTTAATCGCGCATAAAACCAACAACGGATTTGGCGGAAACGGCCAGGCGACCGCAGTCAGAGAACTTGTTTATGGCTACAAACAGTTCATGACGGAAAAAAATAAAACCACACAATAAATTTTTATCGATTTTATTATTTTTATTTCAAGGCTTGAACCACTCTATCTCGTAGTATTCGTATTTCGAGCCGGGCAGGACTATCTTCTTCAGCTCGTAATATGTTATGCTCGTCTCCCTGTCAGTGATCGAGAGCAGGAGATTCAGTCCCATGTCCTTGGCCATGTTGAGCAGCGAGGCGAGCTCGACGCCTCCGATGTGCTCGTCTTCCGATACCGCAATCAGCATATAGCGCGGCTTGTCCTTGGGCGTTTCTCGTATCCATGCGCCGTTGCCCATCTTCCTGCGGTAGGCAACGAAATCGACCGGCAGCTCCTTGTAGTCGCTTTTGTTCAGCTCCGGCACGCCGAGGATGAACGTCTTCTTCACACCATGAGCGACGCGCACCGCGCGCGACCACTCCGATATGAGCAGTTTCTCTTCCTTGGGGAAGACGTGAAGCACGTGCTTCGAGTGTATCCATTCCTCCCCTTTGACTGGCGACGCGCCGGGAAAATAAATCCTGAAGTGGGAGCCGAACTTGAAGCCTGACTTGACCACGTATCCCTTCAGCCTCCAGTCCTCGTAGACGTCGTAAAGCTGCTTGGCGTATTCGCGCTTTTTGGCGACCTGTTTAATCAGCTGAAGCGGCGTGACCTTCCTGCCGTTCGCGACATTGACGACACTCACACCGAGATGCTTGGCTAAGAATATGGTCTCGAAGAAGTCGAGCTTCGACTGCCTGCCGCGCTCCTGCTTGTAGACGCCGTATTGGCCGAGCCAGTATTTGTTGAATATGTCTAGGCCCGCTTCCTCGTTGTCCAGCACCGAGAACAGCGAATCCGGATACCAGTACGCCTTCGCGTTTATCGGAGCCGGCTCGAATTTCTGGTCAGGGTATTTCTTGAAAGTCTTTTTCGAATGCTTGCCCTGGATGCTCGGTCTGTATCTCCTCACGACGAGACCGCGATCTCTCCAGTCGCGGTAGGCGTTGTAGCGTATGAACAGGCGCGGCTCGTCCCTGACGAAATGTTTCGCCAGCGCATTGAAGTCCATTTCCTTCCCTGCCGCGTCGCGCAGGACGGCGTTCCTGAAAAGCATGAGATACATCGCTTCTTCCGGCATCAGAGCTATGGACTCACCGTTCCTGTCGCCGAAGAAATCGCTGGCCAGTTTTCCGACTGTCTCAGGTTCCGTGGCTGCAATCTTCCCGGCGTCGAATCTTAGCTCGAGCATAGTAACACATTATGGAATGCTTCCTATTAAATAAGTTGTGCGAGCCGAAATTAATAACCGGCCCTGACGAAAGCGAATCTGCCGGTATAGTTGCCTAGCGCGCTCTTCAGGCCGGCATGCTCGCCGTGGAAGTGGTTGAACATCTTGCCGCCGCACGGACGGCTGGCGGATTCTTCGTAATGCGTCTTTTTGGTCGCGGTCTTTGCTGCAAGGATGTTTAAGGCATCGTCTGCATTGTTTCCAAGCCTGATGCCGTAGAAGTCGCGATACGCCGCGCATCCCGGGCAGCCGCATCCAAGCTTGTGACCCCTATCGAACGGGCTCACTAGCTCCGTTTCTATCGACGGCTCTTCTTTTTTTGGCGCCTCCGGCTTGGCGCTGCCATACGCTTCGCTGATGCCTTCCTTTATGATTTTTTCGTAAGCCTTGAGCTTCTCGTGGTATTGCTTCAGCGTATCCTTGAGGTCGCCATAGCTCTCGGCATATTCCTCGTCGTCGCTGTCTTCTGCATCGTCGTTTTCTTTTTCAGATGGCTCGTCCAGCAGCTCCCTTATTTTCGCCAGCTCTTCCAGAAAGAAAAAACTGAGCAAATCCAGTTCACGCGCTTCGCTTATGAGATTCTTGTCCGTCATTGCCAACAACCCCTGACATTTATTGATGGAAGAGACTGACGACGTAAACGTATTCGACGGGCGCGTCAGAAAGGTTTTTGACGTTGTGAGTCACGCCTTCCTTTATGTAATGCGCCTCTCCTTCCCCGATCCTGTGATATTTGCCGTTTTTTACCACGGCCGCCTCGCCCTTGATGACTATTATTACTTCCTCTCTCGCGGTCGTCACATGCTCGCCCACTTCCTCTCCGGGCATGAGCACGACCTTGCCGCTTTTCAAGGCCCTGCTTTCGGGAGGGCGGATTATCGAGATGTTTTTCATGGTAGTTAATTGTTTCCAGTGCTAATATTTTTTCGCGGCTGACGGGCAAGTTTTTATTAGAAAAGGCATGCACTATTAAGTATGGACCTGAAAGAGTTGCTCGAGAAGCGCCTGCCCGAGAGGGAACTGCAGTTTCTGAAAGGCGCTTTTGACGTTATCGGTGACGTGGCGATAATCGAGATACCTGAAGAGCTGAGCCACAGGGAGCGCGACATCGTAGACGCGCTGCTCGACATGCACCCCAGGCTGAAGACCATATACAACAAGGGCAGCGAGCGAAAAGGCGTCTACCGCCTGCGCGAACTGAAGCTTATTTACGGCGAGGAAAAAGAAACCGAACACAAGGAGCACGGATACCGCATACGCCTGGACGTCAGCAAGGTCTTCTTCTCTCCCAGGGAAGCGAATGAGCGCCAGCGCATAGCCGGCATGGTCAGGCCGCGCGAAAGCGTGATGGTCATGTTCGCCGGCGCCGGACCGTACTCAATCGCGATTGTCAAGCGCCAGCCGAGAGTGGCGAAAGTCTATTCGGTCGAGATAAACCCGGACGCCTACAAATACATGCTCGAGAACGTGCGCATAAACAAGGCGGGAGACAAGATAGTGCCGGTCCTGGGTGACGTGGATGACGTCTGCACCCCATACTTCGGCAAGTGCGACCGCGTCGTCATGCCGCTGCCGAAAGGCGCTTACGAATACATCAGGGTCGCAGCCAAGTGCCTGAAGAAAGGCGGAGGAACAATCCATTATTATTTCATGTCGTCACCTGACGCGCTGGATGAGATAAAGGAAATCGCCAGCGTCGATATCCAGTCGGTTGGCAGGAAAGTCAAATCCGTGAAAACGGCGAAGGTCTCCGAATACGCCCCGAAGACACTGAAGTTCTGCATGGACATAAAAGTAAAGTAGAGCGCAGACGTTATTTTGAAAAATATTCATCGCAAAATACAAATCTATATAAGCGCGCCAAACCAACTAATGACGGGTTTCTTTTTTGCTTCCTCCATAGCTGAAGCAGCATTGCAGCGGCGGAAAGCAATGTCAGCTTTTTCTATCTAAACCGATAGCGGCAAAGCTATTTAAATGTTCGGTATCATATTAAGTGTGGGTCGCTTCTGACATTCGAAGCGTATCTCCTTCTAGCGAAACATCAGTTAAGGAGTGGTGCTA
Source organism: Candidatus Aenigmatarchaeota archaeon (assembly GCA_043808015.1). Taxonomy (GTDB): domain Archaea; phylum Aenigmatarchaeota; class Aenigmatarchaeia; order QMZP01; family QMZT01; genus JBGPQP01. The sequence continues at coordinate 13,082 of JAZDFI010000009.1, read as the reverse complement.
TATGCCAGTGATTGGAAAGATGCCGATGGTGGCAGATTTCATGGATCCCAACAGAAAAGAAGTGTATGTGCCTTCGATGGACATGAGCGCAGTCAGGCAAAACGGAAAATGGGTTTACGTTTTTGGAGAGGAAAGCGAAAGGCCTTTAAGTCAGCCAGTCAACCTGATCCTGTCAGACGGTGCGGTTGGAGATGGTGTAGCTGGAACTGACCTGAGTATTTACAAAAAAGCGGCTCTGCACTTTGACGACGGGAAGTAAAGCCGGAATCAGACGTCATCAAGGAACCTGAGCTTGTCCCTTATTTTCTCGTCGTTGGGTTTCGGGACTTCGGGCCCGGCGGCGAACTCGCTTCTCGGCATGCCGGGAGCGGGCTTCCATTCCTTCGCTTTCGTCTCCTTGGCAGCGGGCCTAGGCTTCGCAGCGGCGTCGACGTCTTCTATGTTCACCCTGGTAAACTTCTCGCTGCACGCCTTGCATATGTAGGTGACTTTCATTATCACCTTTGGAGGCGACGCGTTTTCGAGGACGTTCACCACTTCCTCTTCCGACACGTAAGCTCCGCCGTCGCACTTGGGGCAGTTCATAAGAAATAATTGGTCGAGTGCGTATAAATTCGTTAGAAAGTTATTACAGCCTTTTACACTTTCTGCACGTAGTTGGGGCTGGGCTCGAACAGCAGGCCCTCGCGCTTGAGCTTGCCTATTATCTCGTCGACCTCGTCGTCATTGTCGATGCCCTCGTTCCTGGCGAGCCTGTGGATCTCGGCTATGGGGACTTCTTTCGACTTCTCGGAAAGCTGCCTGATTATGTCAAGGACCATGCGTATTCTGGAGCGGTCGCTCGATGTCGTCGAAGCGCCTTCAGCCTTGTCTATGTCTATCTCGCCGGTCTTCGTGTCAAGGCCTAATTGTTCGAGCGAGAAGCGCATAAGGCGTATCGCGCGCAACGAGTCCTCCCTGCGGACTATGTCGCTGAGCTGGACCTTGGCAGACGCTTCAGCAATACGGATGAGCGCCTCGAACTGACGGAGCGTTATGGACACAGTCCCGCTGCCGCCGCCTCGCTCCTCGGCGCGCTTTCTCATGCTTATGTAGAATTTCCTAAGCGTTTTTCCGGCTTCCTGCGTAAGGACGGGACTGCAGTTTTTCTTGCAGTAAGCGACATACTTCCTGACGAATTCCGGTGCTATGATGGGCTTAGCCGCCTCGTAATCATCTTCCCTCGACTTCAGCACGTGGTCGACTATCTTTTTGTCCATCTCGTTGTCCGGGACGTCGCGCAGCGCGAACTTCAGGTCGAAACGTGTTAACAGTGTATCTGATATCGTAATCTGCTTGGCTATGGGCATGTAAGGGTCGAACCTCGAGAACTTCGGGTTGCCGCCCGCGAGGACGGACGTCTGAGCTGGAAGCGTGGCAACTATCGATGCTTTAGCGATGGAAATCGTGCCCTGCTCGAGCGCCTCGTGCATCGCGACCTGGTCTTCGGGCGCCATCTTCTCGAACTCGTCTATCGCCAGCAGCCCGCCGTTAGTCAGAACCAGCGCTCCGGCCTCGAGAACCCATCCGCCCATGAACTGCTCGTCCTTGACGACGGTCGCGGTGAGACCTGCGCCCGTGACGCCCTTGCCGGAAACGTATTTGCCTCGCGGCACGATTTTTGGCGCCAGCTTCAGCAGCTGCGACTTACCGGACGACGGGTCGCCTATCAGCAGGAGGTGTATGTCGCCCCTGAAGTGCATGCCGTCTTTCATCGTGCGCGCCATGCCTCCGAACATCTGAAGAATGATGGATTCCTTTATTTCCCTGAGGCCGTAAAGCGACGGTGCCATCGAGTCGATGAGCTTTTCGTATATTAGAGGGTCCTTTGACATCTCCTTTATTTTGTCCTCGTCGGCCTTGCTTATTTCGAGATGGCGCCAGCCGAGTTCGGTGGGCTCGACGTGGTTCGAGTCGAGATAGAAGTCGAGTTTAACAGACGACTTCCCTTTCGCCACCTCGCGGAGCACACCCGTCATTTTCAGGCGGTTACCGGGGTCGGTCATGCGCCGTCCTTCCGGCGATACTAAATCTTCTGTAAGGAATATGTTAAGCTGCGACGGGCGCTCGCCTTCCGTAAGCTCGAACGGCTCGTCGACCGTGATCCATCGCGTGTCAACCATCTTCTTGTCAGCTTCCTGGAAGCCCTGCTTGTTCCTGCACTTGGGGCAGACGTATGGCTCAGAAACGAAGTTCGCCTTTCTCGGCACGGAGATGAGCGCGCCGCAGTCGGGGCACTTCCATATCGTTTCCGTGACTTCCGGGCGTATCTCGCTGGAGCGCCTGACCAGGCCTTCTAAACATATGAACTTGCCTATGTGTCTCGAGCGCAGGTCGCGTATGTTGACGAGCTCCATGCCGCGGAAGCGGATCTTGACCTTGTTGGGCAAATCCTTCTGCTCTATCGCCTCCTGGCATATCTCCAGGAAGTCGTCGGGTTTTTTAGAAAGCATTTCAATGAGGTCGGAACTGAACTTGTCCAGCTTCTCCATTTCCAGCACCAGCGGCGTTCCCTCGTTAGCCGCCTTGGCCAGCTCTTTGCCGTATGCCTTCTCCAGGAATTCGCTGAACTTCCCCACCATTTCCTCTTTAGGCATTTTCGTCTTCGTCATTACATCCCCTGAACCCCGCGCGGTAAATAGAAAAATCATTTTTAGGCTTAAAAAAGGTTATTGCGCCGGGTTTCGCTGGCTTTTAGTATTTCAGGCCGAGCCTTGCGCTCAGCGCAGCGAGCATGTCATGGGTCATTTTTTTGAGGTCATATTCGTGTTTCCAGCCCCAGTCCTTCCTGGCGTGCGAGTCGTCTATGGATTTTGGCCAGGAGTCAGCAATCGCCTGCCTGAAGTCGGGCTCGTAAGTGCATTCGAAAGAGCGGATGTGCTTCTTTATCTCGGAAGCGATTTCCTTGGGTGAGAAGCTGACAGCCGCCAGGTTATAGCTGGTGCGAATCCTTACGTTCGCCGGGTCGGCTTCCATCAGGTCGATGGTCGCCTTTATCGCATCGGGCATGTACATCATGGGAAGAGTCGAATCGTCGCGCAGGTAGCACTTGTATTTCTGGTGCTTCAGCGCCTCGTAGAATATCTCGACCGCGTAGTCCGTCGTCCCGCCGCCCGGCAGCGCGTTGTTGCTTATGATGCCGGGGTAACGCAGGCTGCGCACGTCGACTCCGTATTTCTTGTAATAATAATTGCACATGAGCTCGCCTGCGACTTTCGTCACGCCATACATCGTGTTCGGCTCAAGCACAGTCGCCTGAGGCGTGGCGTCTCTGGGGGTTGTCGGGCCGAACGCCGCTATCGAACTGGGCCAGAATATTCTTTTTATGTTGTGTTCTCTCGCCAGGTCCAGCATTATCTTCAGGCCGCCCATGTTGACGCTCCAGGCGAGATCAGGGTTCTTTTCCCCGGTCGCGGAAAGCAGCGAAACGAGATGGTAGACCGTGTCGATTCCGTATTTGCTGATTATCTCCGATATCGCCTCTTTGTTCGTGGCGTCCGCGATTTCGAAAGGCCCGGCGTTTATGAACGCCTCGTCCGGCATTTTCCGGTGGCCGATGGCTATGACGTTCGCGTTGCCGTGCTTTCTGCGCAGCTCCGGCACGAGGCTCATGCCTATCTGGCCCGTCGCTCCCGTCACAAGAATCCTGGTCATAACATCACCCTCGAATTTTCAAACGTTCATTAATTTACATATATATTGTATTATGGGCCGGGCAGGAATCGAACCTGCGGCCTTCGCGTTTCAAACGAACTTTTTGCTCGAGCTTTTTTTCAAAAAGCTCGTTGTAAGCGCGACGTCATCTGCGGAACTTTTCCGTAAACGCTTTTGCGCGCACGCAAAAGGGTTTAACCGCTAGACTACCGGCCCAACAGCGGAAGGCACATTCGTCTGTGCCAGTCCACGTTTTCTCAATTATATTCAATTTATATAAGTTTCATCTCTTTGCCTACTTTCTTGTAGACGTCGAGAGCGAACTGCAGGTCTTCCTTCGTATGTTCAGCGGTCACGATGTTCCTTATGCGCGCGGCGTCTTTCGCGACCAGCGGGAAGACTATCGGCTTGGCGAACAAACCGTGCTCGAAAAGCGTCTTGCTCAGCTTCTGCGCGGTTGCGCTTTCGCCTACCATTACAGGTGTGATGGGCGTCTGGCTGCGGCCGGTGTTGAAGCCCAGGTCTTTCAGGCCTTCTTTAAAGAACTTCGTGTTCTCCCACAGGTGTTTGAGATGCTGCGGTTCGTCCTGCACGACCTTCAGCGCCTCCATTATCGCCCCTGTGACGCACGGCGGGTGCGCTGTGGTGAAGATGAATGAACGCGACCTGTTTATCAGGTAGTCTCTCAGTTCCTGGCGGCCGGCTATGTAGCCTCCTAAACAACCGAACGCCTTCGAAAGCGTGCCCATGTCTATATCGACGCGACCATGGAGATTGAAGTGGTCCACGATGCCGCGGCCGTCCTTGCCCAGCACGCCGTCTCCGTGCGCGTCGTCAACCATGGTTATGGCGTCGTATTTCTCCGCAAGCTCGACTATCTGGTCCAGCGGAGCGATGTCACCGTCCATGCTGAACACGCCGTCAGTCACGACGAGCCGGCGTTTCGCGGACTGCGTCTCTTTCAGCGCCTTCTCGAGGCCTTCCATGTTCATGTGCGGGTAAATCTTCTTCTCCGACTTAGTAAGCCGCACGCCGTCGATTATGCTGCCATGGTTCAGCTCGTCGCTTATTATCGCGTCGCCCTCGCCCATGAGGACCTGTATCGTCCCGCGGTTCGCCGCGATGCCGGCGACGAAGATGAGCGACGCTTCAGTGTGCTTGTACTTCGCGAGCGCCTCTTCGGCCTCGTTGTGTATCTCCATCGTGCCTGCGATCTGGCGGACCGCTCCGGTACCGAAGCCCCATTTGTCCATCGCCTTCTTTGCTGCTGCTGCGAGCCTCGGATGGTTGGCGAAGCCGAGATAGTTGTTCGTAGATAGCGTAAGCACGGCCTTGCCGTTGAGAGTGACGCGCGCACCCTGCGGGCTGCTAAGCACAGGCAGCGTGGTGAAAAGATTCTCGCTCTTCAGCTTCTCCACTTCCTCCTTCAAAAAATGCAGCCTGTTTTTTTGTCCTGTCATCAAAACACCCCCATTTGATATCCTGAAAACTGATTTACATTAAAGCATAGAGCTTATAACAAAATATGCTTTTATTGTTTATAAAATTTGCAGCCTTCGGCTGTTACCTCTTTCTTTTTTTCTCGCTTTTTTCTATGTCTTCCATGAGCTCGATTTGTATCTTCTGTATTTCCACCATTTTCTGCCACTGCTTCATCAGCACGTGGTCTATTTTTTCGTGCAGGTGGCGTATCTCCAGCTCGGCCTTCAGGTTTATGCGGTAGTCGTTCTCGGCTCTCAGGCGGTCTCTTTCCTCCTGCCTCTCCTGGCTCATCATTATTATGGGAGCCTGCAGCGCGGCGATGCAGGAGAGAACGAGGTTCAGAAGGATGTACGGGTACGGGTCGAAAGGCTTTGACATCAGCGCCATCGAATTGATGGCAATCCACACGCCCATTATTAACACGAAGCTGATAATGAAGCGCCAGCTGCCGCCGAATTCCGCGACCTTGTCCGAAATCCTCTCCCCGATCTTGAGCTCCCGTTCCAGCTCGACGTTTACGTTTTTGGCAAGAACTTCGTGCTCCTCCAGACTTTTTATGACTTCCTTGTCAATCCTGGACAGTTCGCCTCTGTCATCCTCAAGGGCATCTTCGACGTAATCTTTTTTTATGTGGCTCAGGTCATCCCGGCACACGTAGCCCTCCTGCGACCAGTCCGGGTATTTTTTTTTCAGCGTGTTTATCAGGGCGGGCCTTATCAGCTCGCACGGCATCACGTCGCTGAGTTTCTTTTTCCGGCCGCAAATCTGGCACAAAATAGTTTTATTTTTTTTGCCGTTGCCGTTTCCATTTTCACTTGCCATATAATTATATTTGTTTTGCCCATAAAAATATGAGCTCCCGAAACCCGTAAAAAACCTGATATTTTACAACTGTAAAATATTTGAAAACGAAGCCTTTTTATACGTGAGGAAACATAATAATAATTAGCATAAATTAAACAGTTGGACCATTGATGGTCCGGTGACTTTGTAAAACATGGAAAGGAAAAAATTTCTTTTTGTCTCGATAGACGCGCTAATAGGCGACATAGCGTGGCAGGTTGTCAAGGAAGGCCACGAGGCCAAATATTTCATCGAAACGCCCAGCGAAAAGGAGATTGCGGACGGCTTTGTGCCTAAATGCGACGACTGGAAAAAAGAAGTGGACTGGGCGGACGTCATAGTTTTCGACGACGTTCTCGGCCAGGGGACGATGGCTCAGAAGCTCAGGCAGGAAGGCAAGCTCGTCGTCGGAGGTACGCCTTACACTGACATGCTCGAGGACGACCGCGGCTTCGGCCAGGAAGAACTCAAGAAGGCGGGCGTCACTACGATTCCCAGCTGGAACTTCACTTCTTTCGACGATGCCATAGCTTTTGTCCAGGAGCATCCCGGCAAATACGTCATAAAGCCGAGCGGCGAGGCGCAGAACATAAAGCAGCTGCTGTTCGTCGGCGAAGAAGACGACGGAAGAGACGTCATCCAGGTTCTTGAGCATTACAAGAAAGCATGGTCCGACCGCATAAAGGTCTTTCAGCTCCAGCGCAAAATCTCGGGAGTCGAAGTCGCCGTCGGCGCTTTCTTCAACGGCAGGGAATTCATCTACCCGATAAACGTCAACTTCGAGCACAAGAAGCTCTTCCCAGGCAACCTCGGGCCAAGCACGGGCGAGATGGGTACGACCATGTTCTGGTCCATGCCCAACAAGATTTTCAACGCCACACTCAAGAAGATGGAGCCGAAGCTCAAGGAGGAGGGGTATGTCGGCTACATGGACATCAACTGCATAGTCAACAGCTACGGCATATATCCGCTCGAGTTCACTTCGAGATTCGGCTACCCGACCATAAGCATACAGCAGGAGTCGATGATAACGCCCATAGGTCAGTTCCTGCACGAGATAGCCAGGGGCAACGGCACCAAGCTCAAGGTGAGGAGCGGCTTCCAGGCCGGCGTGCGCGTCGTGACTTCGCCGTTCCCTTTCACGGACACGGAGACTTTCGAGACGCATTCCAAGGACGCGGTCGTGGTCCTGAAGAAGCCCAACATGGAAGGCATACACATTGAGGACGTCAAGCTGGTCAACGGCGAGTGGCTCATCTCAGGGAATTCCGGAGTCGTGCTGATCATCGTTGGCATGGGCTCTACCATGAGGCAGGCGCAGAACCAGGTCTACAGCAGAATAAGCAACATACTCATACCCAACATGTATTACAGGACGGACATCGGCGACCGCTGGGTAGAGGACAGCGACAAGCTGCATGCATGGAACTATCTCAGGGAGTAGCCATAGCAGCTTTTCGAAAAATATTTTTATTCTTTGTAATCCAGTCCGAGCCTGAAAGCCTTTACGTCTTCCTCCGGGTCTTTGGGCACGGTTCTCTTTATGGCTTCTATTATCGACTCTTTCTTCAGCGGCAGCATTCCATTCGCTACGGCGAGCCCGAGCATCATCATGTTGCCGTCGAGCGGGTCGCCGAGCTTCTGCTCGCATATGTGAGACGCGTCGATGAAGATGAAGTTCTTGGCGAAAGGCGAAATCATCTGTTTTATTTTTTCGTATGTCGGGTATTCCTTGTCGAAGATATTGGCGTAGACGGGCTTGACAGGGTAGGTGTCGACGATGAAGTTCGTCCTGTCTTTATGCGCGAAGTAGCAGAATCTCGCCGCCTCGAGCGGTTCCAGGGCGAATATCAGATCCGCTTGTGCTCTAGGGATGAGCGGCGAATCGACGGTCTTGCCGAACCTTACGTGCGTTGGAATCGCTCCTCCTCGCTGCGCCAGGCCGTGCAGCTGCGTGCCGCGCACTTCATAACCTTCGAAGTTAGCGGCCCTGGCCACGATTACCGAAGTGAACAGTACTCCCTCGCCTCCGACGCCTGCTATGAGAACATTATACGTCATTCTTTTTCCTCCTGGCGGCCGGGATTATCGCCCCGACCGGGCAGACCTGCGCGCAGACGCCGCAGCCCCAGCAAAGGTCCTCGCGTATGTATACTTTATCGCCCTCGTGCATGATGGCAGGGCACGCGAACTGCTTGACGCACGTCAGGCATTTCTTGCACTTGCCCGGGACGACCTGGAACTTCGCGAACTCACCGCCCTGCTTCCTTATCAGGCGGTGCATGTAAAGCCTGCAGAGCCCGCGCGAAATGATGACGCCCAGTTCGTTCGATGCGGCCATCTCCTTTATCGCAGCCTGCAGTTCCTTCTGGCTGAACGCGTTGACGATCTTGACGTTCGTGATGCCGAACGCCTTGACGACGTCCTCGATTTTTATCGGCTCCTTCTTGTCGCCCATGCCGGTGAAATCGCTTCCCGGGTGGGGCTGGTGGCCGGTCATCGCAGTCACGCCGTTGTCGAGAATGACTATTATGGGCTTGGTGCCGTGAGATACGGAGTTCACGAGCGGCGGCATGCCTGCGTGGAAGAATGTCGAGTCGCCCATGAAGACGACGACTTTCTGGTCGCTCACCTTCTGGATGCCGTGCGCCAGGCCGATGCTCGAGCCCATTGAAATTATGTAGTCCTCCATCTTGTACGGCTCCTGTATGCCGAGCACGTAACATCCGATATCGCCAGACCACACGGTCTGGTCACCCATCACTTTCTTCACCGCGTAGAAGGTCGACCTGTGCGGGCAGCCCGGGCAAAGCACAGCTTTTCTCACTGGCAGGTCTATCTTCTTCAGGTAAGCTTCGTGCATCGAGAAGTCGGGCTTCTTCGCCTTCAGGAACGGCGCCAGCGCCGCCTGTATCGTCTCGGGGTTGTATTCGCCGACACGCGAAAGAATATCCTTGCCGTGTATCTCCGCGCGCGGGTTCACGTCCTTCGCGAGCGCGCACACGAACTGCTCGACAACCGGCTCGAGCTCTTCGAGAACGAACACCCTATCGAGACCTTTCAGAAACTTGGTGACGAAGCCCTTTGAAACCGGGTACGTCATGACGAGCTTCGCTATCTTCACGCCTTTCAGGCCGTTTAAGTCCTTCTTTACCTCCTTCAGGTACTGGTAAGAGACGCCGGTCGCGATTATGCCGGTCTTCCCTTCGCCTTCAATGCGATTGAGGTAATCATAAGCCAGCTCTATCGTGTCTATCTTCTTGTTAAGGCGTTCGTGAAGTTTCTGCAGCGCCGGCGGGAGGCAATAGAAGCTTTCCGGGTCCTTGACGAAATTGCCTCTGGTTTTCGGCTGCGGGATTTTGCCGAGCTTGACCGTTCCTATCGAATGAGAAACCATCGTCGTCGTGCGCAGCATGACCGGAATCCTGTGCTTCTCGGAAATTTCGAATGCAAGCTTGGTGAAGTCCTTGCACTCCTGCGCGTTCGTTGGCTCGAGCGTCGGGATGAAACCCATCCTCGCGTAGAAGCGCGTGTCCTGCTCGGACTGCGCGGAGCTGTGGCCCAGCGGGTCGTCGGAGACCATTATGACCAGGCCGCCTTTGACTCCCGTATAAATCGTCGGCATGACGGAGTCGATAGCGACGTTCAGCCCGAAGTGCTTCATCGCGGTGAGCGCGCGCACGCCGGAAAACGCGGCTCCGGCCGCGACTTCGTAAGCGACTTTCTCGTTCGTGCTCCACTCGAAGTAGAAACCTGCCTGTTTGGCAACGGAAGAAAGCGTGATGCCCACTTCGGAGCTGGGCGTTCCCGGATAGCATGCGGACAATCCCATGCCCGCTTCTATAGCGCCTCGCGCAATCGCTTCATTCCCCAGAAGAACGACCTTCTTCCCTTCCTTTTCCATCAAGTCCGGGTTCGCCATACAAACCGCCTAACCCCAAAACCAAAAGCCAGGAGCCACCCCAAGGCCCCAGACCCTCAGCAAGATTTCGATTATTACAATTATATGTTGTGCTTGGCCAGATAAATAAATTTGGTTCGTTTTCCAATCTTCAGTTCACGGTATTATCTCGCGGTCGTTGCATGTTTCAAGGAAATAAAAATATATTCATGCCATTTCGGGTTGCTGTGAAAGCTTCCTTATTTCTTCCCTCGTTTCCCTCGTGTTCTTTACCACACGGTCGGCTATCGGGCACGGCGTCTCTCGCTGGTTGTTTTTCCATTCAATCCTGTTGTATATCTCCTCTCCAGCTTCGTCCCGTATAACAAGGACAAAATCCCTGTTGTTTTCGCTATTGTTTCCTGGCAGAGTCCAATCCCAGTGGACTAAGTGGTGATGTGCCGCTCTTCCGCTCTCATCGAATTCTCCGATATTGAAAAAATCTTTGTGAACGGACATCAGCGTGTAGGTTTCCGTTTTGAGCCTGCCGAGGTTGTTACTGCCGACGGTTATCTTTTTGCCCACGTACTCTTTCAGCATGTCTGAAGGATACATGTTCCCGGTTTGTGCCGGGATTTCTTCTTGGCGTACATAACTTTTCTTCCCGAAAAGCTGTCTGAAAATCTCCAGCGGTTTATACATCAATTAAAATTTTTTTCCCGGCTTTAAATACCAAGCCTTTCCACAAATTGCACCAAATTTTATAGGGATTTTAGGAATGTTCAGGAAAATGACTAAATATTTATATATTTAAATGAACAAATATGTTTACATGAACAATATCATGGTTTTCAGGGCGCTTGCCGACCCCACGCGGCTGAAGGTACTCGAATTGCTCAGGAGCGGTGAGAGATGCGCTTGCGAACTCCCTTCGAAAGTGGGAAAGTCGCAGCCCAACGTTTCGCTGCACCTCAAAATACTGAAAGACGCCGGCATACTTTCCAGCAGAAAGGACGGCAAGAAGATATTGTATTCAGTCGCCAGGCCGGAAATTTACAGGATAATCGAAGGAGCAAAAAACATAAAGTGAAGTGGTTCTATGGAAAACAGGAATACTTTCATAATTTTGGCAGCAGTCTTCCTGGCGCTGTATTTCATGCCCGTCGGGTCGATGCTTTTCGACGGCGCCATACTCAGCGCTTTCTCGCTGCTCCACGAATATGCGACGCAGCACGTGATAACGTGCCTCATTCCTGCGATGTTCATAGCGGGCGCGATTTCTGTTTTCATCAAAAAAGACGCCGTCATAAAATACATGGGGCCGTCCGCGAAAAAATACGTATCGTATACCATCGCTTCCATGTCGGGAGCGATACTCGCGGTGTGCTCGTGCACCGTCCTTCCGTTATTCGCCAGCATACGCAAGCGCGGCGCGGGCCTGGGGCCGGCGGTGACGTTCCTGTTTTCCGGCCCGGCGATAAACATAACGGCCATGTTCCTCACAATAAGCGTGCTCGGCTGGCAGATAGGCTTTGCCAGAATCGTTGCATCCATTTTGTTGTCAATACTCGTCGGCCTTACCATGGCCTCCATTTTCAAGGAAAGCCTCTCAGGCAAGTGGAAAGTCAAAAAAAGTAGCGAGAAGACGGACTCGAAACTTTTCGTCTCGCTTCTTTTCGTGTCGCTAGTAGGCGTGCTCCTGGTGAACGGTCTGCAAATCAATTTGCTCTTTAAGTATTCCCTGATGGCCGCGCTTTCCGTGATTGCGGCGCTGATCGGCGTCTTCGGCATGCAGAGAAAATCGTCAAAAGAATGGATGAAACATACGTGGTTCTACGCCAGGAAGCTTATACCGCTGCTTTTCATAGGCGTCTTCATCGCGGGCGTGGTCATGTTTCTCATACCCGGCGAATTCATCAGGTCGGTCGCTGGCGAGAATACGATCTTTAGCAACGTCGCCGTCTCGGTATTCGGCGTCTTCATGTATTTCTCGACTCTCACCGAAATACCGATACTGCAGGCGCTCATAGCGAAGGGAATGCACCCCGGTCCCGCGCTGGCGCTGCTGCTTTCCGGTCCGGCCCTTAGCCTGCCGAGCATGCTCGCGATAAGGGAGTTCCTCGGCAGCAGGAAAACATTTGTGTACGTCCTGCTTGTTATATTTTACTCGTCCATAGCAGGCCTGGTTTTCGGAATGCTTGTATAGCGCTTTGGTTGAAGCCTTTTGAAAATTAAAAATAAGAAAACGTGAGGCAATAAATCAAGCCTTCACAACAATCGTCCTGGCTGCCATGTCGCCGATTCTCTGTTTCTTCTGCGATACCAGCATCACTATCAGGCCTATTATGTAAGCAAATGGTAGCTCATCCACTATTCTCAAAACAGTTCTTATTATCGCTTCTGGCATCGTAACCTTCTTGCCGTCTTCCCTGACAACCTTTATACCCATGAGTTTCTTGCCTATCGTCTGGCCGGTCGTGCTTTCGAAATACGGGAAATAGACAAGCCAGATTATGGCGGAAATCACTATAAAGGTCATCCAAGAGGCAGCTGCGGCCATCGCGGCTATAGGATCGGCGCCCATCATCATGAAAGCGCCCGAAACGCCGAAAGGCAATGCTATTACCATCGTTATGATTGCCAGTATCGCATGGTCTATTACCGCTGCCAGTATCCTGTGTAAAACACCCGCATATTCTGCCATAGTATACCTCCTGCGTAAAAATTGGAAGGCTGGCTAATATACCTGACTATTTATACGGACGGTAACAATTTTTATATGAATGGTGGACCAGAGAGTCGTTGACTACATTTTCTTCCAGATAAGGGCAGGCGCGCCGTCCGAGCGCATAATACAGTCGCTCCTCGACTCCGGCTGGAGCAAGGAACAGATAAAAGAGATATTCGACTTCATCCAGAACCCCGCGAAAAAAGAAGAGCGAGCAGAGACTTTTCAGGAGCAGCCGTCATTCATGATGGATTCGCAGCCGCAGGCGACGCTGGCGACTGAGCCGGCCCAGCCGGAACCAGCGATGCAGCCCGTTCAGCCGCCTCCCGAACAGCCAAAGAAAACGGGAAAAATAGGATTCGTCCTCAGCATGATTGCGGCGCTTGCCGTGCTTTGCAGAATCCTTATTGTAGTCATTTCATACCTTTTTCCGGTTTCCGGCATGCTCGACTTCAT
>JAZDFI010000008.1:0-83407 GCA_043808015.1 Candidatus Aenigmatarchaeota archaeon | reverse complement strand
CCGCACGCTCGGAGCCGACACGTCGTATTCGTTACCGGTCACGATTGTCACGGATAGCGCGCTGACATCGCTTTTCACATATCACATGTTCAGGCCCGTGCAGAAGGGCATTGAAAAGAGCATATTCGCCGACACTGAATTCCTGCTTCTTGCTGTGCCTTATGACAAGCTCATTCCCGAGAGATACAAAGGACGCCTGCGCGCGACGGAAAGCGGAGCGACGTCGAATATGGCCATTGCTATCGACTTCGTCAACAGGATTGGCGTCGTGTTCGGCTCGTCGTATTGCGGTAGTGTGAAGAAACTCATGTTCACTGTGATGAATTACATGCTGCCTGAAAAAGGCATCCTTCCATTACACTGCTCGGCGAACGAGGGCAAACGAGGGGATATGACGCTGTTCCTCGGGCTTTCAGGCACGGGCAAAACAACGCTTTCGGCTGACCCCGAGCGCGCGTTACTAGGGGATGACGAGCACGGGTGGAACGACAAGGGCATCGCGAATTTCGAGAACGGCTGCTACGCGAAGCTGATAAACCTTAATCCAAAGAAAGAGCCGGAGATATACAACGCCATAATGCACAGGGACGACCACATAAAACACGGCGCCATCGTCGAGAACGCGATGATTTACCCGGACGGAAAGTTCGATTTTTCCGACAACCGCTTCACGGAAAATTCGAGAGGCTCGTACCCGCTCGACTACTTATCCAACATAAAGTCATCGTCAGTAGGCGGCCATCCGAAGACCATCGTATTCCTTACGGCGGACGCGAACGGCGTGCTGCCGCCTATTTCGAAGCTCAACGACAAGCAGGCCATGCTGTGGTTCCTGATGGGATACACGAGCAAGCTCGCTGGAACCGAGACTGGCGTCACGGAGCCGAAAACGACGTTCTCGCGCTTCTTCGGCGAGCCGTTCATGCCGAGGAATCCCGATGATTACGCGAGCATGCTCGGCCGGAAAATGAAAGATCACAAAGCGAACGTTTACCTGATAAACACGGGCTGGAGCGGCGGGCCTTACGGCGTAGGGAAACGCATAGACATCGATGTGACCAGAAAGATGGTCAACGCCGCCCTCAACGGCAGCATTGAAAAAGTAAAATACGAGGAAAACACGACATTCCATTTTTTGGTACCAAAAACCTGCCCCGGCGTCCCAAGCGAAATCCTAGACCCGAGGAACACTTGGAGCGATAAAAAGGCGTATGACGAGCGCGCGAGCAAGCTGGCGTCCGAGTTCTCAGCGAGGTTCGACAAGGCATACGGGAAGAAGAATATCGACCCGTCGATAGCCCGTCAATGCCCCGGAAAGTAAAAAATATCAGTATGAATATCAACACGCTAATCGGCTAGTTGTGAATTGGTGAAATGCGCAAAAGCGCGGCCAAATGATTTTTATATCACCAAAAAGTAGTATTACTATCATGCAGGAAGAGACGAAAGACTTCAGCAAGCGAATCATGAAGCCAGTAATTGGTGTGATAGCAGCAGCCGCATTTGCTTTTGGCACCTGTAATTATGTTTTGAAACCGATAAACGATTATCGAGATTCCCTGTATCATCAAGTGAGAAAATTAGCTGATAGGAGTGAGTTGCATCCTGATTACGGTAATAATGACGGGTCTTTTGATTCGATGGAGCTTGAAGGCGTTTTTAAAGATTTAGGCGTTGAACCAGATAGTTTTTTTACTTTTACTAAACAGCATGGATTATCACTCAGGAATCTTAAAGATTATATTAAAAAATATCAGCCGTATGTTAAAAAATAAATTGTTTCTTGGCTTTTTTCATCCGCATTCATGATGTAAATTCTGTCATAAGAAGCCCAGCGTCTCGGATATGAGACCCAGCTCCGGTCCGCTGGTCTGGTCGCCCGCCACGAAGCCGTTCGAATTGGCGACGAGGCCAGAGCGTATCCACTGGTTGCCGAAATTGACAGAAGACTGCATGAGCGAGACGCCCAGCGTCTTTTCGACGAGCGCTTTTTCCTTTTCCGTTATTGCCTTGTGAACAAGGCAGCCGTTCGAATTCGCTACCGCCAGCGAGCCGACCAGGTCCAGGCCATCGATCGTGCCGACACGAGTCTCGACATCAAGAAACTTGCTTATCTGATCCCTGTGCGGCTCCAGCTCTTTCGAGATTATGCAGCCGCGGTCATTCGCGAGCAGGATGTTGCCCATGGCCGTTTGTTTGCTATCGAGAACCAGGACTTCGACTTTCTTCTGCAGCTCTGCAATCTCATCGTCGTGCAGCTTGTCGGATACGACGACGCCTCGCGAATTGCCTGCGCAAAAAACACCGAGGAAGCCCGTGCGCAGCACGCTCATCCTGTGAACCGGGACTTTGAGTATGCTGGCCATGAGTTCGGCGTCCTTGTCGCGGATGAACTTGCCCGTCAGGCAGAATCCGTCTGTAGCGACGGCAAAAAGCCCTATGTTCGGGTTATTCTCAAAATTGAGCGTTGTGATTTTCATAAGAATCAATTATGATTTTGGAGAGGAGAAATAAGGCTTTATGCCGTCTCTTCCTTGACTGCCTCTTCGATTTCTTCCAGCTCTTTCTCAACCGCATCCGTCGGCTCAGGTTTCTTCTTCGCCTTCTCTTCCTTTATGGCTTTGTCAACGATCGCGTCGAGTTTCTCTTTGCTCAGCTCTTTATCAACGCGCTCTTTAAGCTCTTTCTTCTTTGTGTTCTTCTTGCCACCAAGCCTGTCCTTTATGCTGCTAGCGACGCTCTTCTTCTCGATTTTCTCATGGGTTTTTTCACCCGGAAGCCTGACCTGCACGGTTTCCTTGTCGCCTTTGACCTCGACTTTTATCCTGCGCGGCGGTTTCTGGAAGCCGCGGCTGAAAATGAGCTCATTGACGCCTTTCGAGATTTTCACGATCTTCGACTTCGCGTGCTTTGAAACGAAAGCCTGGACTTCCCTGACGGCGCGTTTGCTGCGTTTCGAACGCGGCTCTTTCATCCACCCTCTAAGAGGAATCGTGTAAACCTTTTCTATCGCTTTTTCTGCCATAAACATCACTTAGACTCTAAGCGGGCCGCTTCTCCTGGTCCTGACATGAACGTGAATCCTTCTCGTGCGCGCTCGCTTGAGACCGAACTTCTTTATGTCAGCCCAGCGAGGCGCAGACCTGACTTTGCTTGCCGCCGCGATTCTCAGCTTCTTGCCTGCCGGTTTGTTTCTGCTCATATAATCACTTAATCATTTAGACGTTCTGTCTTTTTATGCTGAAATCCCTCCTGCCCGACGTGAGCAGCTTCAGGATTTCCTTCATCTGTGCGTCCGAAACCATGCCGAGCCTGCCTGTCTGGTAAACCTGCAGCAGGTACATTTCCGCCTGCGCGGCGAGCTCGGGGTTGGCGAAGCGCACGCGTCCAAGACGCTCGTACGCTTCCTTTGAAAGCATTTTGCCAAGCAGCTGTTTCTTCATTGCCTCCATCTGTTGCATCTGCTTCATCTGATTGTAATCTGAGTATTCCATGGCAAAACCTTGAGGCGAGGCATCACTGCTTGGCCACGCCCTTTGAAGCCTCGTTGAGGAACATCTTCCCTTTCGCAGTCAGGCTGCGGCCCTTGCGCTTCTCGTTCTTGATAAGACCTGCCTTTTCAAGCTGCTGGAAAATCTCGCGGATAACAGAACCCGATGCCGGGTAGCGGTGCTCCGGCTTGTGGCCGCGCCTTTTGCGGCTGCCGTAAAGCCTGCGCAACCTCGAGACGCCTATCGGTCCTTCAATGTAAAGCCTGCGCAGGACCGAAGCCGAGCGGATGTACCACCAGTTCTTCTGACTGGGCGGGCGCTCTTTGCATACGCCCGTCTTCACGAATCTGGCCCATTCTGGCTGCTGCATGGCTTCCATCTTTTCCAGTTCCTGCGACAGCTTCTCAATGAGCTTGTCTGTTGGGACTTCATTTATCATCATGACACCTTTTGCGCAGTTTCCCGTTTAACCGGCACTGCGGTATGGTATAATAGTATAGGTAATATTTATATTGGTTTGTCCTTTTTAAGCTTTTAATAGTAAATCTAAAGCGATGCTGATGGGCTGGAAAAGGGACAAAAACCTGATAGCGGAGCGCTTTGGACGGGACGAGCTGCCCGGTTTTCTGCACAAGGAATTCGAGGCCAGCGGCGGCGAATCGGTCATTCTCGAAAAAGACGGCGAAATCTACATGGAAAAGGGCCATGGCAAGCTGGTCATAAGCAACGTGCTCGAAGACTTCACGGACATAATAATGGTCGACAAGTCGGAAAAAACGCTGGCGAACGACATAAAGAACGTCTGCACGCTGGACGGCAGGGCCATGACCATCGGCCTCACGCTCAAGTTCAGGGTCTTCAATTCGGACCACTTCTCAAAAAACCTGATGTGCGAAAGGGACAAGGTCTTCCTCAGTGACGTCTGGGACCAGACGATGTCTGACGTCATGTGCGGCCGCATACTGCCGAAGTTGCAGAAGAAATCCGCCAGCGAGTTCGCTGGACCGGGGTTCGCGGACAAGGCGCGTTCGTCGATGGAAGACGAAATAAGAAAGAAGTTCAAGTCGTGGGGGTTGCTGCTGACGTCGCTTTACGCCAAGTTCACCATCCCTAGCGACGCGTGCGGCGCTGATGAAACCGCCGAGAGCGCAACATGTCCAATAGCACAACCGGCACGAAAGGCCGACCTCACCGAAGACGACGATGTCGAAACGCTGGATAAAGAACGGCTTGAACGCGAAGTGGAGATGGAGCTGCAGAAGAAGCAGACGCAGAAGGACATGGCCGACGCTCTTGAAGCGATGGATCTCAAGGACATACAGGAAAAGAAAAAGAAGCTCAGGGACGGCGCGGCGAATGACGAACGCCAGAAACTTATCGAAGACCTGCAGAACCTCAGGAAAGCCAAGGAAATTACGGAGCGCAAGTTCTACAAGAAAGAGCTTTCTGAGGAAGCGTTCCAGCACATGATGGAGGACTTCGAGAAACGCATAATAGAGATAGAGACGAAGCTGGGCAGGAAAAAATAAGACTTTTATTTGATGCCTGACAAGATTTTAACATGGACGACGCCACCAACTACATAAGTTACTTCTCCCTCAAATACCAGCGACTGACCTACGAGTATCTCGTCGCCGTCGGCATCTCATTCGCATATCTTTTCATGATATTATACACGCTACTGAACAACGTCGGGATGGACATGCTGATACGCGTCTCCATGCTCGCTCTCAATTTGCTGGCGATTCTGCTTTTCAACATAGGCATGCGCAAGGCATACATAGACTCGATAACTGAGATGGAGCAGAAGATGTCCGAACTCATGAATGTTTATTATCCTGGCGCCAGCAGCGACCTGAAAGAGTTCGGCGGCGCGGCGAAAGAAATTTCAAAGATGCTGAAATCCAAAAATAAAAAGAAGCGCTAGCGTTAGTCCATTGTTTCTATCATGAGCGCCATGAAAGCGAGCACGAATCCCACCGCTATCGAGAGTATGAAATTGAACGACGAGAGCTCGGGCGCCAGTATGATTTCGGACGCGTTGTATATGACGAGCGTCGCAGAAAGCCCGAACAGCGGTATTGAAACTATGCGTGACGTCTTCTTGTCCTTAAGGCGTATGTTCTTGCCGAGCCACGCTATCGTGCCGGCTATCCAGAAGAAATAAATCGACGCTACCAAGAACGCTGCGGCCGCCTCGAACATGCCCAGATTTATGAAATCGATTACCGAATTGTAGCCTCTGTATATGGCGAGCATGGTGACGGCTATCGAGACGATATACATGAAAAAGGCAAATCTCCTGCGAGCGAGCGACTCCTTCATCTCACTTATCGCGCCGAAAAGATAATCCTCCAGCTTGAATCCCTTTGCAAAAAGGTACACTCCAACAACTATGATGATGAGCCGCCATCCGGTGTCGCCGAGCCACGCGTAAAGCAGCAGCGCTATCGCCGGAAGGCCGAAGAAGAGTCTAGCGAATTTCGGGTTGTCAAGCGTCTCTTTAAGGAAGTCCTTTATCGCGTAGTAGCCGGATTCCAGCTGCTCCGCCTGGCGGACTACTATGCGCTTAACTGATAAAATTGGAATGCGCGACTGGATTATCGGGACGACGTATTCATCGTCCATGCCGTCGCTTACGAGAATGACAAAATCGCTCGGCCTCTTTTCGAGGACGTGGTCCAGCTGCCTGGATATTTCACGGTCAGCGTCAATCCCTCTGTTCTTGTGGCCGGTTAAGACAGCGACTTCCGCTTCGTACTTCTCACCGAGCTCGTCGAGAAGCTTGACCGCGCCGAATATGGCGTTGCTGTCGCTTTCCTCCGGGTCCTTGACGCTGAGTTTCGTGGCTGCATCTATCGCCTTCTCGCGTCCGACAATCGGGCCTTCGATGCCCGTCTTCTGGCCGACATCGTTATCCCTGTCTACGCTGATGACGAGAATCTTCTCTTTCGCAGTCTCTTTGGCAGTCATAATCAATTATTTTATTAACATTATTCCTTTTAAAGTATCTTTATTTTAACATATCTGGATTTAAGAATTTTTCGCTTGTTTTTCAAACGATAAAAGTGGATTATTTAAGCCACAGCAACAAAAAATGTGTATGGCGGAAGCGCAGATCGGCATCATCGGCGGGACTGGAATTTATTCTGAAAGCATGCTCGAGAACGTGAAGAAAGTTGATGTAAGCACGCAGTTCGGCAATCCTTCAAGCAAAATCATACTCGGGACTTGCAAGGGCGTGAAAGTCGCATTCATTTTCCGGCATGGTGAAACGCATTCGATACCGCCGCACAAGGTAAACTACCGGGCGAACATAGCAGCGCTCGAGAAACTCGGCGTCAAGCGAATAATAGGCATCGCCGCCGTCGGCTCCTTGAAAGAGGATATGAGACCAGGCGATATTGTCATCCCGGACCAGTTCATAGACATGACTAAAATGCGCATCACTACATTTTACGACGGGCCGAAAGTCGTGCACGTTTCGCTTGCCGACCCGTTCTGTAACGATATGAGGACGGCCGCAATGAAAGTCCTGAAAGAGCTGAAGCTGCGTCACCACGAAGAAGGCGCGTACATCTGCATCGACGGCCCGCGCTTTTCATCAAGAGCCGAGTCGAACGCGTGGCGCATGATGAAAGCGGACGTAATCGGCATGACGCTCGTGCCTGAAGTCACGCTGGCTAGGGAAAAGGAAATCTGTTATCTGACGATTGCGACTGTCACTGACTACGACTGCTGGAAAGAGGGCGCCGTATCCGCAGAAGAAGTCATAAAGGCGATGCACAAGAGCACGGAAAATGTCAAAAAAGTTCTGGAAAGGCTCGTGACCAAATTCCCAAAGGAGCGCGAGTGCGCATGCGCGAGCGCGCTTAAAGGCGCGGGGCTCTAGCACCTAGCACTTCATCTTCTCGCTTATTATTGCCGGGCAGACCTTTGTAACGCCGTCCATTTTTTCCAGCATCTTTATGAATTTCGTGAACTCGCGCGAGGTCTGGAACCAGCACTCTATCATGAGCATATGATCTCCTGACGATGAGCAAAGCCTCATCACTTCTTGCATGGGCTTGAGCTTCTCCATCACGCGGATATATTTTTCCGGCATCGTGTCGATGCCTATAAGTGTGTCGACGTCAAAGCCGATTTTCTTCGGGTCCACGTCTATGGTGTATTTTTTTATCACGCCTATCGTCTCAAGATTCTTGACGCGTTTTCTAACGGCTGTTTCGGTGACGCCGAAGTGCCTGGCCATATCGACATACGAAGAACGCGAATTTTCTTTCAATAACTTTACAAGTTCTAAGTTTGAAATTCGAACCATAATGTTTATATATCCGAACATATTTATATACTTATCGTAACTTATTATATTGAAAATACAGGAGAGTGGTTGAAATGACAAACAAGAAAAAAACAGCGAGCGTGAAAATATATTCGACTCCGACATGCCCTTATTGTCACATGGCAAAGGACTATCTTAAAGCCAAGAATGTGAAATTCGAGGACATAGACGTATCGTCTAACGAGAGTGCAGCTAGGGAAATGATAGCCAAATCCGGCTTTACCGGAGTGCCGCAGATAGAGATAAACGGCAAGGTTATAGTCGGCTTCGACAGGGCCGCAATAGACAAGGAACTAAATTTATAAAGCATCTAAAGATTTTGAATAAAGAGGGGTGGATTATGGAAAATTCAAGAATGCCATTGCTTGGCGAAAAGGTGCCTGAGTTCGAGGCAAAAACAACGCACGGAATGCTCAATTTTCCGCATGATTACAAAGGGAAATGGGTCGTTCTTTTCTCCCATCCGGCAGACTACACGCCAGTCTGCACCACAGAATTCGTCGCTTTCCAGAAGCGCTATGACCAGTTCAAGGCACTCGGCGCGGAGCTGGTGGGTCTGAGCATAGACCAGGTCTTCAGCCATCTGAAATGGATCGAATGGATAAAAGAGAAGCTGAGTGTCGAGATAAAATTCCCGGTCATAGCCGACGACCGGGGGAAGATAGCTGAGATGCTGGGCATGATACACCCTGGCAAGGGGACGAACACCGTGCGAGCGGTGTTTTTCATAGACCCGTCCGGCACCCTTCGCGCGATGCTTTACTACCCGCAGGAGCTGGGCAGGAACATGGACGAGATATTGCGCATGCTGAAGGGACTGCAGACAGTGGACGCGCATAAAGTGGCGTGCCCTGCGAACTGGCCGAACAACGAGCTTGTCGGCGACGAGGTGATTGTCCCGCCTGCTGGAAGCGAGAGTATGATAGCCGAAAGAAAGGATCAGGTTAGCAAGGGAGAAATACAATGCTTTGACTGGTGGCTGTGCCACAAGAAACTGGAAGAGCCAAAAGGTCATAAAGGGAGGCAGGGAATATGATGTCGGACATTCCGAAGAGGATAGGCAAGGAAAACATAGACGGGCAGATCGCGAGAGTCGGCATGATAGCCGAGCTCGACGCCGTCAACCTTTACGAGCAGATGGCTGCGATGGCGACTGACAGGAAACTTAAGGAGACGCTTTTGGACATAGCGAAGGAAGAGAAGACGCACATGGGCGAATTCCAGACCATGCTGCTCAAGTTCGACAAGGAGCAGATAAAGGAGCTGGAAAACGGCAGGAAAGAAGTTGATGGTTAATTGAATCGATGGTGATAATATGGTAGTGCTGTGGAGATGCGAGATTTGCGGAGATCCTTACGTGGGTGATTCGCCCCCGAAAAACTGCCCGTTCTGCGGGGCGCACCAGAAATACATAAAAGTGGCGAAAGTCGCGAAAGCGAATTTCGACGTGGAGCTCAACGCAAAAGACAAGGAGAATGCGGAGCACGCGCTGAAAGTTGAAGTTAGCAACGCGGCATTTTATTTCTGCGCGGCCGGCAAGACCGACGATGACGAGGGACGGCTCCTGTTCAAGGCGCTGGGCAAAATAGAGGCGGAGCACGCGGCCATATGGAGAAAGATACTGAAACTGGTCAAGACGCCCGACGGTAGCGAGCAGTGTCACGCAGCGAATCGCGAGAACCTGGAAGACTCGCACACGAGGGAGACGAATGCTATCGAATTTTACAGCAGGGCCGCCGGAGAAGCGACGAATCCTCGGGTGAAGGAGATATTCCAGTCGCTGGTTGAAATCGAGACTGACCATCTCCATCTGTCGGAGGAGCGCCTGAAAAAATGACGCGCGGCGAGGTATCGGAACTTGAGAATATGATCACACTCTGGAACAAGTTCGCCGACAAAAAAGACTTCGCGCTCAACCCGGACAAAAATCACGTGGGCCTGATTTTCAAAGGACTCAGGGTGAACGAGAAGAAATACGGCATTAAACTCTGCCCGTGCAGGCTGAGGGACGGAACTAAGGACGGGGACTTAAAACTAATATGTCCCTGCAACTTCAAGGCGCAGGATATATGGGCAGACGAAGGACGCTGCTGGTGCGGCCTTTTCATGAAAATAAAATGACCAGCAAAAAATAATTAAGGGGAAAGTGATAGGTATGACAAAAGTAGGGGAAACTTACAGATGCCTCATATGCGGCAACGTCGTGAAAGTCGTCGAGAACGGCGCAGGCACGCTGGTATGCTGCGGCCAGCCCATGAAGCTCGATAAAGAAAAGAAAAAGAAATAGTCGTTTAAAAGAGAGGTGTAATTATGGAAGGCAAAGGCTTCTATGCAATGCCAAAGCTTAATTTTGCTTACGGTGACCTGGCTCCCTCGTTATCGGAAGAACAGGTGAAGATACATTACGAGAAGCATCATCAGGCGTATGTGAACGGCGCGAACGCGATACTGCAAAAACTGGACAAGGCGCGCGTCGACGGCAGCGACGCCGACATGAAAGCGACGCTCAAAGAACTGTCATTCCATATCGGCGGCCACCTGATGCATTCGCTGTTCTGGGGCAATCTCTCGCTTCCGAATAAGACGCAGCCCCACGGCAAGATACTCGAAGTCATAAATCACGAGTTCGGCAGCTTCGAGCGCTTCAAAAAAGAGTTCACTCAAGCCGCGATGAGCGTCGAAGGCAGCGGCTGGGCCGCGCTGACGTTCTGCAGGCAGACGCATCGCCCGATAATCATGCAAGTAGAGAAGCACAACACGAACGTCTACCCGATGTTCAGAATTCTGCTCGTCATAGACGTGTTCGAGCATGCGTATTACATTGACTACAAGAACGACCGCGCGAAATTCATCGAGGCATTCTGGGACGTCGTCGACTGGAACGCTGTCAACAAACGCCTGGAAGACCTGCTGAAGAGCTAGGGCGTTAGATGTTTTAAACAATCGCTTCCAGAAGCAGCGCCGCGGCCATGCCGACTATCAGCCCTATGCTTATCGAATGGGGGTTGCAGCTTTTCGTCGCCAAAGGTATCAGCTCGTCCATGGACAGGTAAACCATCACGCCGCTGGTCAGCGCGAGGGCTATTGGTATTATGCCAGGAATCGCGGACAGGAACAAGGCCGCGACCATCGCCCCGAAAGTTTCCGTAAGGCCTGAAAGAAGCGTTATGATAAATATTTTTTTCCTTTTCATTCCGCCGGCCTGAAGCGGAATGGCGATGGCAACGCCCTCAGGTATGTTGTGCATGGCTATCGCGAACGCGAGCATCAGGCCAAAAGGCAGGCATCACGTTATATCCTATCCCTACTATGGCACCTTCCGGGAAGTTGTGCAGCGTCATCCCGACAGCGACAAGGAGGCCGACCCTCATGAACTTGAGCTTCTTTTCGCTTTCGAAGCGCTTTTCCTTTATGAAATACTGGTGCGGCACGAAGAAGTCGAGAACGAGCATGATCAGTGCGCCAATGACGAACCATACGACAGCGCCGGCATATGTCCCGAATTCTATTGCTTTGAATAACAGGCTGAGAAACGCTATGATAATCATAACGCCGCCTGAAAAGCCCAGGCCGAAGCCAAGAGTCTTGTCGCCGATCTTTTTCGAATGGAGCACCAGCGCCCCGCCGAGCGCCGTGGCAAGGCCTGCCAGAAGGCTGATTATGAAAACGTTAAGCATGTTAATAATTGGCACGCGCCCAATAAATTGCTTGTTTCAGGACCATGGTAAAATACTTTAAGTAGCAGAACAAAATAATTGTATGGTCAAAAGGAAAAAGCCCGCGAGAAACGTCAGGAAAGAAAAGACCGTCGTCGAGAAGCGCTTCAAGGATTTCGGAGAGGAAGTCGAGGATATCGGCAACCGCTTCGGCAGGCACATGGAGCGACGGGGAAGGGCATGGGAAAGGCGAGGCTGCGAATTTGATAATTCTTTCAGCAAGACTTTCGGCGTGCTGGGGCCGCTCATAACCAGCGTCATAGGCATCATAATAATGGTCCTTCTCACGTGGGTCATGTCTTTCATAAACAACAACGTCCAGAGCTGGCTGCTCAACGACATAAACGCGTTCCTCACTAGCAACATAGGCGTGTTATTCATGCTCATGCTGTTCTTCTCGTACACTTCGCATTTCTCCAAGGTCAACTACAGGCTTTACAGGATTTTCTCCCCGGTTTCTGTCGCCGTCGGCATAGCGACGTGCTTCTGGATAGGGGCGCACGCACTGCAGATCATGAACACGACGCTGAACATACCCTTCATATCCAGCCTCGTCTCCTACATAGGCCAGAGCATATTTCTAGTATTCTGGCTTTTCCTTTGCGTGGGCTACATCGTCCTGGCTATAATTATCGCGACTGAAAAGACGCTTTACCATCAGGAGGAGCGTGTTGTGAAAAGAACAAAACCCGTGAAAGCGCAGAACATGGAAGAAGTCCACAGGCTTTACAGGTCATGCAAGGACAAGATTCTGGGCGGCGTCTGCGGCGGCATAGCCGAATACTTGGGCATCGACCCGACGATAGTAAGAATACTCTGGATAATCGGGACGCTCGCATGGGGCTTCGGCATACTGCTTTACATCGTATTGTGGATAATCGTGCCCAGAAACCCCTACCAGAAATGCAGGTAGCTATTTATTTCCTCTGACAAACCACTATTTGCTCAAGCAAAGCTTTACAGCCTTAGAGGATGAAACATGGAAAGGGAAATAAAGCGCGTGTGCGAACTCATGACCAGCGATATGAAGAATGTGGTCGATGCGCGTGTCAGCGAATTTGCGGAACTCGGCCGGAAGGACGAACGAGCGTTATTCAGCGAGCTGTGCTTCTGCATACTGACGGCGAATTACAGCGCGGAAGGCGGGATTCGAATCCAGAATGCGATAGGCGATGGCTTCGCCACGCTTCCCGAGGCTGCGCTAGCGACGCGGCTGAAAGCGCTTGGCCACCGCTACCCGAACGCGCGCGCGCAATACATCGTGGAGGCGAGAAAGCATCTTGGTTCGCTGAAAAGGATAGTCTCGTCTTCGAACGGCGTAAGCCTGCGCGAGTGGCTGGTGACCAACGTAAAGGGACTCGGCTACAAGGAGGCTAGCCATTTCCTGCGAAACGTAGGTTTCACCGACGTCGCGATACTTGACTTCCACATAATCGACATACTCGAGCGCTGTGGTGCGATTGTTCGCCCGAAAACGCTGACAAAAAACAAGTATCTGGAAATCGAGCGCGTTCTGAAGGGATTCGCTGCAAGAATAGGCGTGAACCTCGCCGAGCTGGACCTTTACCTGTGGTATCTGGAAACCGGAAAGGTGTTGAAATAGCGAAACGGCGAGGGCGTTAAAGCTAATTGCATGGTTAATTAATATTTAAATATATATTAGCATAAGATTATCCTATCGATATTAGGCTGATACCTATGAAAGTAAGGAACAAGAACGACTACATGAAGGCGCTTGTGGAGAAGCTTTACGTGGACGGCGTCAAGAACAAAAGCGGTGTATGGAAAGCCGTCGCTGAAAGCCTTAACAGGCCGACCAGAGTGAGATTCGAGGTCAACCTTACCAGCATAGAGAAGCTCGCTCAGGCGAAAGAGACGCTGGTCGTTCCCGGCATCGTGCTCGGTTCAGGCCAGATAAGCAAGCACGTGAATGTCGCGGCTCTCAAGTTTTCCGGAAGCGCTCGCCAGAAAATCGAGAAGGCTGGCGGGACATGTCTCTCGATAGAAGAGCTTTACGAGAAGAACCCCAAAGGCAAGGATGTCAGGATAATAGCTTAAGTGATTGATATGGTCGCCGTGATAAACGCCCAGGATTGTGTTGCAGGGAGGCTCGCGTCCACGGTAGCGAAGCGGCTACTTAACGGCGAAGAGATAGTCATAGTCAACGCCGAGAAGGCGATAATAACGGGTAATCCGAAAGCCACGGCAGCCGATTACGAGCAGAAAATAAAGAGAGGCGACCCGTACCATGGACCCTTTTACCCGAAGCAACCGGAGAGGATTCTCAGGCGCATAATCAGGGGCATGCTGCCGTTCCACAAGCCGAGAGGCAGGACGGCTTACAGAAAACTCAAGGTCTTCAGGGAAGTTCCCATTGCATTCAAGGATGACAAGGCGGAAATAATAAGCAGCACGAAAACGAACTCGGGCTGCAAATTCGTCCGCATAGAGGACATTTCAAAGAACTTTGGTGTGTAAACATGACGAAAAAGAAAGACGCGCAAGCGAATCAGAAGGAAGCCGCGAAGAGAAGCACTGACATCATATTCACTACAGGAAAGCGCAGGAAAGCTGTTGCAAATGCGACTATAAAGCCGGGCTCCGGCAAAATCAGCATCAACGGCCAGCCGCTTGAGAACATGAAAAACGATATTTTACGCATGCGCATCCAGGAGCCGTTCATAGTAATGGAAAGCGAGGACTGGAAGACTTATGATTATGTAGCGATTGCAAAGGGCGGCGGCGCTACCGGACAATCCGATGCGGTCCGCCAGGCTTTTGCGCGCGGCCTCAGCGAGATATTCGGCGCTGTGCTGAAGAAAAAACTCATGGACTACGACAGGAATCTGCTGGTATACGACCCGAGGAGAACGGAGCCGCACAAGCCACCGAGGTCGTCTCAGGGCCCGAGGAGATATAAGCAGAGATCCAAGAGGTAAGGTTAAAAAGACTCGAAACATACGTGATGCTCATGGAATACGCAAGGATCAAGCTGGCGGGGAAGAGCTACCAGAAGCTCGACGAGATATGCAACATGATAAAGGAAATCGCCGAGAAATACGGAGTCTCCATACGCGGCCCGATACCGATGCCCACCAAGAAGCTCAAGGTCGTTACGATGAAAACGCCATGCGGCGATGGAACCGGCCACGGCAACGCGACGTATGACCGATGGGAGATGAGGATCCACAAGCGCGTCATAGACATCGGCTCGAACGAGCGAGCGTTGCGCCAGGTCGTGCGCCTTCCCATCCCGGAAGACGTAAAGATAGACATAGAACTCAGATAAATTCTAATTCTCCAGTTTTATCCGGCTAGGCCGCATTTAAAAAGCATCTTTCACAATAGTTTTTTGGTAGCATGCTGGTTGAAAAAATCATGAACAAGCACGTGATTACCGTAAAACCAGATACAAGTTTTCTTGAAGCCATGCAGATCATGGCTGACAACCACATAGGATGCGTGATCGTCGCGAAGGACGGCAAACCAGTCGGCATGCTCACCGAAAGGGACGTTCTGGTCGCGATAGCATCAGAAGAGATTAAAGACTTAAAGAAAACGAAAGTCAAAGCCGTGATGACTCATTATGTAATAAACATAGGCCCGAAGAGGACCGTCATCAAGGCAGCGATGCTCATGAGCGAGAACAAAATCAAGAAGCTCCCTGTGGTTGACGGCAAAGGCAGGCTTGTGGGGATAATAACCGCTAGCGACATAATAAGCGCCCAGCCCAAGGCCGTAAAACACGTGAAGCATCTCATTTCTTTCAGGCTCTAGGATTGCTAATTTCTGTGGCAGCCGCAAACGCATAAAAATGGTAAATGAGCCCGGCGGGAATCGAACCCGCGACCCCCAGATATCACGCAGTCACGGGCGCAAGCGCCTCATAACATCTAAGAGTCTGGTGCTCTGCCGATTGAGCTACAGGCCCAGTTGTATCGAAAGACAGCCCGAACCTTAAACCCAAGCTGTCAGTCGCTTGTTCTCGAAGGCACCTTGTAATTCTAGTTACAAGTCGTCAGCCGATAACATATGATATATAACAGGTTATTTATATGCGGGTAAGACGCTTACTCTGTCCTCTTGTCGCGCTGCACAGTCTTCCATTGCCAGTTGAACTTCTTCAGCTTTCTCGAGGCTCCGAAGCCGCAGGCTGCGCATACCTTCTTTGAAGCATGGTAAGCATGGCGACCGCAACGTCTGCATAAAATGTGCGTCTTCTGGTTCCTCTTACCCATGCTGGGCGTTCCCTTTGACATAGTATCACGTTTTGGTTCGTTTATTTATAAGCTTGCAGCCTTATTTTCCGGGAGAAATAAGCACTATGTTGTCCCCTCTTACCAGGACCGTTCCAAGCTTTTCCGACCTTTCGCCGTCCGCGCTCTGCACCTCTGCGTCGTCGAGCCAGATGTTAAGGTGAGAATCGAACGCTTTAAGAGTTCCTATTATTTTGTCCCTGTTCTTGACCTGTATGATTATTCTCTTGTGTTCAGCGCTGCCAAGGACGTCCAGTGGCCTTTGTTGCATTTCCATAACCTCCTCCCAAAACCCAATTCAAAATCGGGTAAAATAGATTCGTGTATACTTAACTTATAATAATTAAAAGCCAACTATCTATTTAAATATAACGTCTTTAATTATATAGAATCGGTGCTGCATATGGTGAAATGGCATTTGCGTTCAAGGAGAGGGCCTACCGGGAAGCTTATTCGCAGGCTCAGGAAGAAGAGGAAAATGGACAGAGGTAACGAGTTTATCATGACCAAGCTGAGCGAAAAGAGGCGGGTAAAGATAAACCGCACGAGAGGCGGCAACACAAAGCTCAACCTGCTCATGGTCAACGAGATAAACGTGGCTGACCCCAAGACCAAAAAAATCAGGAAGCTCAAGATCATTACCGTGGAAAAGAACCCGGCCAACCCGCATTACGTGCGAATGAACGTCATCACGAAGGGAGCGATAGTCAAAACGGAAATCGGCTCTGTGCGCGTGACGTCGAAGCCGGGCCAGCACGGGGTCGTGAACGGCGTCCTCATAGAAGAGAAAAAATAGCGCTTTCGAGTATCTGTTTTTTGGCTTTAAACTTCTTCATCTACAGACGAAACTATGCTCTTTATGGCCTTGTCCCCGCCTTTAAGGACGGGCTCTCCGTGTCCGGGCAGTATCTTGTCTATTTTCAGCGACGAGAGCCGCTCTATCGAAGCGCTCAGATCGTCTTCGCTACCGCCGGCGAGGTCGGTCCTTCCAACTCCGTCGGCAAATAACGTGTCGCCTGAAATGAGAATCTTTTCTTTCGCGTCGTAAAGGCATATCGAGCCCTGGGTGTGGCCGGGCGTATGCAGGACCTTGAAGCCGAAAATCTCGTCGCCGTCCTTGAGTTTCACGGCGACTTTGACCGGTTTCATCTTGCCGCTGAAGTATGCGGCGTTGCTCATGTTCGCGTCGCCCTTCTCTAGAATCACCGCGTCCTTCTCGTGTATGTGTATCTTCGCGTTCGAGAAGAATCCATTCCCGCCTACGTGGTCCCAGTGCATGTGCGTATTGACGATATTCTTTACCAGTTCGAAATCGAGCTTCAGGCGCTTCAGTATGTCATACAGTCTCACAAAATTCGACCCCGTGCCCGAATCGATTACAGTATCCTTCCCCAGCAGGTAGATATTGGAATCCAAGTCTGAAAGATGAATGAGCGTTATCTTATCGTTTATCTTAGTAACCAAAGGCATTACCATATACAACCCCTCCCAACCCTAATATAATTTTCGGGCCAAACAAATTTAAAGTAGTAGCAGGGAACAGTTATGATATAAAAACGGACGCTGTTCGCTGCGCAACTGGCGGATAGTCACACAAAAAACAAGGCATATAAAACCATATTGCAGCAAGACGAGGAAAACCGTTTAAGAATATCGGAAAATAAAACGATTAAACGACTATAAGGAACTTGAGGGCTATTTCAATCGCTATGATTGCGACCGCGCCGCCTATGACGTGCTCCGGCTTCAGTTTTATCGCGGATTCAGAATCCTCGAAATAACGGATTAGGCCAGCCGTCGACTGAGGCATCATCGTCTTTTCTTTGCTCATAATATCACATATATCCAGTATGGATTTAAAAGGTGTTGTGCCGGGCATAGCCCATTTTCTGTCATCACGCGCGCTTTGAAGCGCGAACGTGGCGATAGCATTTTTCTGACTCGCGATCGGGTTCACACAGGAAACCTGCATGCTTGCCCTACGCTTTCACCCGCACGGCCCGGTTCAATTTCACCCTTGCGCTCCTTCGTCGCTCTCCCTTGCGGAGTCATGGCTCCGAAGCGAAGGTGGTTTCTGCGATCGGACAGGCTCTCTCGAACCCTGATTTTCATCAGCGTGCTTTACCAGCACGTTTGGGTGCTGGCTTGAGTGTATGGAACTTACCTCCCTGCTTGCGCAAGGCGAGCTATCCACCCGGCTCAACAAGATTCCTTCGTTTTTCGCTTTAAAAAGGTTGATTTAAGCGAAGCGCTAGAAACAAAGCCCATGGCCTTCTGATCAGGGCGCGAATTTTAACCCTGCATCACGGGGGGCTAATGCCGCACCTCTTTGACCAGACCGTGGACCAATTATTATTGGTTCACAAAGTTTTTTATATGTTACTCTGGCGTCCGCTGGTTGCCGGTTTTACCGACTCAAAATCAAGTAACGCCAGCGATAGCTGACGCTATGCAGTTCTCCATTAATAAAAATAGAGGAAACATAATTGGCGAGTTGTCCTTTTGACAAAGATCTGTCAGGTGATTGGGTAACGTGGGCTGAATACCTCGCCTAAGCTTGGTACTTACACCCCGCTTCCATCAACCTCGTCGTCTACGAGACCTTCCTCATCGCGCCGATACTTGCGTATCAGTTTGATGAACGGTTACCTATTTTCGGGAGAGGCTTCAGGCTTAGATGCTTTCAGCCTTTATCCTCAGCGGCGTAGCTACTCGGCAATGCAGACACAACCGATACACCAGAGGCCACAACGCAGTGTTCCTTTCGTACTAATTGCATTCTACCCTCAGGTAACCAACACCTTCAGCAGATATAGACCATACTGGCTCGCACCGTATTTAACCCAGCTAGCGTGACTCTTTAATGAGTGAACACCTCCACCCTTGGACGCTGCTGCACGTCCAGGAAGAGCCGAGCCGACGGCGGAGAAGCAACGAGCGCGGTCGATTTGACCTCTCACTTCTCGATTTTTCATCATCACACGCACCTTTGCAGCCCAATGAATGGGCATAGATACGTGTGACTCAACAGCCAACAGATGATTATATATTCTGCTTTCTGCTTGTCCTGACAAAAAGCTTTAACATACACAAGGTATGTATCGTTTTTTGTTCAGACTTATCGAGAACGAGAAATGAGTTATGGACTCTCACGCGCCACGACTCCATTACCCCCAAGGTAACTTTTCTGACAGAGCTGGCTCTCAGCTAATAGAGACACAGCGGATCGCTAGGCCACGCTTTCGCGTTAGGATTCTTTGCCTTGCAGAATCCTATCAGGCCGGCTTTTGCCCTTACACTCTGCTTCCGATTTCTGACCGGAATGAGCCGACCATAGGGCGCCTCTGATCCTTTATCAGAGGCGTACCGCCCCAGCCAAACTGCCCATCAATTGCTGTCCCCCTAAAGGTAAGCAATATGTTGACGGTGGAGTGGTGTTACATTGACGCCTTCCTCAAACCCGAAGACTTGAGTGCGATGCTCCCACTTACGCTATGCGACCATCAGCATACTACAACAACAGACTGCAGTAAAGCTCTATGGGGTCTTCTCGTCCCGCTGAAGGACTCCAGGATATTCGCTGGACAACTAAGTTCGCTAGGCTTCAGATCAAGACAGTTGGGATGTCGTTAAGCCATTCATGCAGGTCGACAATTAATCGACAAGGGATTACGCTACCTTAAGACGGTCAGAGTTACCGCCGCCGTTTACCGGGGCTTGGCTGGTTTTAGCCAGTTTAACACACCGGCACTGGGCAGGCCTCAAGAGCTATACAAAGCGTTTCCACCTAGCAGCCCCCTACGTTTTTGTTAAACAGTCGCAACCCACTAGTTACTGAGACCTAATCGTTCTGGCTGAGCCAGAAGATTAGGCACCCCTTATACCAAAGGTACAGGGCGATTTTGCCGAATTCCTTGACCTGAATTTTCCTATTACACCTTCGCCTTCTCAGCGAGGGGCACCAGTAACGGTTCTTGGTACGGACATGAAAAATCCATTCCATTTCCCTTTTCACGGGCTCCTGAAGTCAACCGAACTGACATACGTCAGCTATTGCCGGCTTGGCCTGTTTCTCACCATTACGGTACTCCACAGGTTTAACCGGTTAATCACCGAAATGATCGATTTATCCAGAAGCGTCAGGAAATGAACTTGTGTCGCCACTCGTATTCTCATGGTGCAGGAATATTAACCTGCTTCCCTTTCGGCAAGTTCCAATTGGGGCTTGCCTTAGGACCGACTAACCCTCAGTCGACGAACGTTGCTGAGGAACCCTTGCCCTTTAGGTGGTGAAGTGTCTCACTTCACTATTGCTGCTACTATCATCAAGATTCTTATTCCTGCAAGGTCCATTCCCTCTTACGAGAGAACTTCTGCCCTAGCAGGACACCTCTCTACCATATTCCTTTTAGGAATCTAAAATATCGGTACCAAGCTTAGTCCCGTCCATTTTCAAGGCCCACAACCTAGATAGGTGAGCTATTACGCACTCTTTAAAAGGTGGCTGCTTCTGAGCCAACTTCCCTATTGTATAAGGTTGAAGACGCTTTTTATCACTTAGCTTGAATTTAGGGACCTTAATTTTAGGCTGGGTTCTCGCCCTTTCGAACACCGAGCTTACCCCGGCGCTCCCACTCCGGTCTTCTGCGATGATGGTAGATTCCGAGTTTGACAGGACAACTGGACCTTTCGGTCCTTGGTTGCCCAATCAGTATCTATACCCCGCCATCCATCTCCGACCAGGCTATGCTGAGGCATATTTCGAGAGGAACCAGCTATCGCTAATCTCGATTAGCATTTCACTCCTAGCCCCAGGTTACGTGAGCGATTTGAATCTCAGCATCTCTACCGGGCCTCCATCTGGCTTTCGCCAGACTTCACCCTACCAAGGGCTAGATCGACTAGCTTCAGGTCTTATCCTTGTGACTGTAGGCTCTTTCAAACCTGACTGCCTGACGGCACGAAGCCGCTGCGCAGTTCTCGCTTTCGCTATGGGTACTTGAATTACCCTCGCCACAAAAATAAACTCCTTGACGCGTGTTTCCGCACGGGCGACAAAACTCCTGCAAAGCAGAAGCAATGTCTACCTATAGTTGCATGGTTTCAGGCTCTTTTAATCTCCGATTAAGGATACTTTTCATTTTTCCGTCACCGTACTTGTGCGCTATCGGACTCGAGGTGTATTTAGGATTAGGAGTTACTGGCTCCCGTATTCCCAATGGATCTTCGACCATTGGTACTCTGGATACCCGCTATCAACCTTCTTCTGTCCTCCTACGGGACTATCACCCTTTGCCGTGGATCTTTCCAGATCACTTCGGACTTAGAAGTTAGGATGAGCACAGGTCCGAACCCCACATCTCTCCTGGCTTACACCAGAAGATTCGGTTTGTCCTCTTCCCTTTTCAATCGCCTCTACTAAGGGAATAACTATTGTTCTCTTTTCCTGCCCCTACTAAGATGTTTCAATTCAGGGCGTCACCGATGACCCGAAGGCCAACAACCGAAGTTAAGAAGTCTCATTGAGAGATCCGGAGTTCAAAGACTGCTTGCGTCTACCCCCGGCATATCGCAGCTTGCCACGTCCTTCTTCGGCCCTCGAACCAAACCATCCACCACACAACGTAGCAGATCCTTTTTGTCAGGACAACTCGCCAATGTTTCATCATCAAGGAACTCAATTGGTGTTCACCTCGTCATTACAGGCGCTTGCGCGTCCGTTCAGGTGACTGTATGATATTCATCGCTCCTCTCTAATCCACCCATCAGCGTTCGCTGAAAGGCTTCATATGCCGAAAGCGGGTTTGCATCAACCGCAATCGGTTCGGTGTAATGTGGTTAGCATGATCCGTGACATTGAGATTTGGTTGTCGCTAGCCCTAGCTTGTCCAGAAAAACAGATATCGTACTCGCGTACGCCACCCTCCGACTGCAATGCCATTCCCTGTCACGGATACGACACAGCTCTGAACAGCTTTGGATAGCCATTGTTTTGGAAACCGCAGACATCACCTGCGTTTTCCGTAAGCGTGAGCAACTAATTATTGTTGCCAGGTCTTTATATACATTGTTCGCGCTTTCGTTTTTCGCTAAAGCCTTTTTCTAAAAGGCTTTTATGGACCGAGTGGGATTCCCATCGCCTGCGGCGTGCCGAAGGCGTATTTGAACCCACGGCCTCTCGCTTGCAAAGCGAGCGATCTCAAGCGACCGCAGGCTTGCGCCCGCGCATTACCGCTGATCTATCGGCCCAATACTGACGAAAGACGCATACGAGTATGCGCCAATCGCTGAAGACTGTGTGAAGAAGTAGGAGACGCGTTGAGAGCGCGAGATATATATAAGGAGGTGATCCAACCGCACGTTCCCGTACGGTTACCTTGTTTATCGGGTGACGAGATGATATTTTACACTAGAGTAGCGTAGATCGAATCCATACCATAGGCATGATTCTTTCGTTTAAGACGCACACTTCTAGCTGTCATAAGGATTCTTGTGGAATCCCTCAAATTGCCCATCTCGTCACTTTACGACTTAGCCCTCCTTGCAAAAATTTGGTTCGATCTTTCTCGAAAGAAAAACCTCACCAAGTCTTCACTCGGATGGCTTGACGGGCAGTGTGTGCAAGGAGCAGGAACTTATTCGCCGCTAGATGCTAACCAGCGACTACTAGGGATTTCGGCTTCACGAGGGTGAGTTGCAACCCTCGATCTGAACTGGGAATGGTTTTCGAGATTAGCTTCACCTTTCGGTGTCGCATCTCATTGTACCATCCATTGTAGGCCGCGTGTATCCCAGAGGATTCAGGGCATACGGACCTGCCGTCGACCACACCTTCCTCGGACTTATCGTCAGCGGTCCTCCATGAGTGCACCAATAGAATTGGTTAGCAACATGAAGCGTGGGTCTTGTTCGTTACGTCACTTAAGACGACACCTCACGGCACGAACTGACGACGGCCATGCACTACTTCTCAGCGCGTCTGGTAAGATCTTAAGTCTGACCTTCATACTGCTGTCGCCTCTGGTAAGGTTCCCCGCGTTGAGTCGAATTGAACCGCAGCCTCCACCCCTTGTGTGCTCCCCCGCCAATTCCCTTAAGTTTCAGCCTTGCGACCGTACTCCCCAGGCGGCCTACTTAACGGTTTCCCTCCGACTCCGAAAACCCCCTTGAGATTTCCGATGTCTAGTAGGCATCGTTTACAGCTAGGACTACCCGGTTATCTAATCCGGTTCGCTCCCCTAGCTTTCGTCCCTCACCGTCGGATCCGTTCTAGTTAGACGCCTTCGCCACAGGTGGTCCCCCAAGGATTATAAGATTTTACCCTTACCCCTGGAGTACCTCTAACCTCTCCCGGTCCCAAGTAATGCAGTATCCTCAGCAAGCCGATTGGTTTGCCAATCGATTTCACTGGGGACTTACAAAACCGGCTACGAACGCTTTAAGCCCAATAATCGCGGTCACCACTCGGGGCGCGGGTATTACCGCGGCGGCTGGCACCCGTCTTACCCACCCCTTATTCCTGAAGCGGTCTGGACTCCAGAAAAGCCCCCTCCTAAGAGAGAGCACTCCAGATATCTTCCTCACACTTTCGTGCATTGGGAAAGTTTCGCGCCTGCTGCGTCCCGTAGGACCTGGATTGTTGTCTCAGAATCCATCTCCGGGCTACCTCTCTCAAGGCCCGTAAAGATTATCGCCTTGTCAGGTTTTTATCCTGACAACAAGCTAATCTTCCGCAGTCCCATCCTTAGTTCAGCAATAAATCATTCCAGATTTTATTGCCCATCTGTCTTTAGCCTCAGTTTCCCGAGATTGTGGCAGGCCCAAGGGCAGGTTAACTACGTGTTACTGAGCTTTACGCAATGGTTTAACCCATTACTTGCATGGCTTAGTCATATCCGAATAGCAGTGACCTCCGGCAGGATCAGCCGGAATTAAAAATTGGCGGGATTTATTTAAACTCCTTGTAAATCTCGCTGCTTTTCTCACGTTCTCCTACTTCAAACTTAATTTTCTGAATGTAATTAAGCTCACATCTTCGTCATAAATGCCTGTCAGCATTGGCACATAGGGTTATGCGCCGCCGAGTTTGTGGCATCTATGAGCATATATTATATGTGGGAGGTCTTTTTAAAGATTTACAGTTCCAATATATTTTGGTGTCATCCTTGAAGGTAAAAGACGTCATGAAGGAATGGGTAAAAGTGAGCCCTGAAACCACAGTAACCGAGCTTGCCAAGACGCTTGAAAAGCACGCCACCGGCTCGGCTCTCGTGTCCGAGAACGGAACGCCGCTTGGAGTGGTGACGGAACGCGACATTCTTAGAAAAGTCGTGGCCGCGGGCAAGGACCCGGCTTACGTCACGGTAAAACGCATAATGAACTCGCCAGTCATAACAATCGACGCCAACGAAGACGTATCAAAGGCGAGCGAAATCATGGACAAGAGAATGGTAAGAAGACTCGCAGTCGTCAGGGACGGCAAGATAATCGGCAAGATAACGACCAACATCGTATCCAAGAACATCAGATACATAATCGGCAGGCAGCTGACCCATTACAGGCCGTACGAAGAAGAGCGCTAACGTCCCGCCAGCTTTGTTTTCAGTGATTTGCAGTTCAATTTACCCAAACGTGAATGATTATTTAATAACTTAGGCTAACAATTTAGTAATTGTCATCGTATTGGTGGATGTATGGAGCACAAAAAAGCCGGACAAAAGCACGAAGCCATGAAACCAGAGGGCACAAAAGAAGAAGCTGACAGGCTGAAAATCAAGAAGTCTGACGATTTCTCCGAATGGTATAACCAGCTCGTGCAGAAATCCGGCCTCGCGGATTACGCTCCGATAAGCGGCTGCATGATCATAAGGCCTTACGGCTTCGCCATATGGGAAAAGATACAGCGCTGGTTCGACGACAGGATAAAGGCGACAGGCGTATCGAACGCGTATTTCCCGCTCTTCATCCCCGAGCGCTTCCTGAAGAAGGAGTCCGAGCATTTTGAAGGCTTCATGCCTGAAGTCGCTTGGGTTGAGAAGAAAGACGACGGTGAAGAGCGCTACGCGCTGCGCCCGACATCCGAGACTATAATGTATGATTCTTACGCGAAATGGATTCGCTCCTGGCGTGACCTTCCCCTTCGCATCAACCAGTGGTGCAACATAATCCGCTGGGAAGTGAAGGCGACCAGGCTTTTCCTGAGAACACGCGAATTCCTGTGGCAGGAAGGCCACACCGCGCACGCGACCGAGAAGGAGTGCGAAGAAGAAGTCGCCCTCCGCGCGAGTCAATACAAAGAACTAATAGAAACCCAGCTCGCAATTCCCGTCTTAATGGGCAAGAAATCGAGGAGCGAAACGTTCGCAGGCGCGGACTACACCATCGCGCTCGAGGCGCTGATGCCTGACGGACGCGGCCTGCAGATGGCGACGTCGCACAAGCTCGGCCAGCATTTCGCAAAAGTGTTCGACATCAAGTTCATGGACGACAAGGGAAAAGAACGCCTGGTCTGGCAGACGTCATGGGGCCTGACGACGCGCACGATAGGCGCGCTTACAATGACGCACGGCGACGACAAGGGCCTCGTCCTTCCGCCGAAGATCGCCCCGACCCAGATAGTCATAATACCTATTTACGACAACGACACGAAAGCGAGCGTGCTTAAAGAAGGCGAAAAGATCAGAAAGGCGCTGGAGCATAAATTCAGCGTCACGCTCGACGACCGCGACTTATATTCTCCCGGTTGGAAGTTCAACGAATGGGAGATGAAGGGCGTGCCGCTTCGCATAGAAATCGGGCCCCGCGACATAAAGAGCGGGCAGGTCGTCTTCGTGCGGCGCGACACGGCTGAGAAGAAACCGGTCAGAGAATGCGACGTAGAGCACGCGGCAGCGACTACGCTCGATCACATACAGGAAAATCTTTTCAGGAAGGCCAAGGAGTTTTTGACAGCGAACATAAAGGACGCGAGAAACTTCGAAGAACTTGAAAAACTCATACAGAACAAGAAGATGGTCCGCGCCCACTGGTGCGGCTACGCGGAATGCGAAGAGAAGACGAAGGAGAAAACGACGGCGACAATCCGCTGCATCGAAGGTGACGCTCACGCAGGCGCATGCGCCATCTGCGGAAAACCAGCGAAAGCGACCGCGCTTTTCGCCAAAGCTTACTGAAAATCATTAAAAATTTTAATTAACTCCATCCCCTTCTGTTTGCGCTTGCCCTGCGACCGAATGCGAATTTTATCAGGAGAGGCGATACTGCATTAATCAGCACGAACGACGCTATTAGCCCTACGTAGAAAACCGGATCGAGTTTCGCTATAGCGACGGCGACTATCACCGCAGTCATTTCGGAGAGCGTGACGAAGCCTGACGAAAGCTTCAGCGCGTCCGATAGGCTGTAGCGGAACAGCTTGAAAGCCGCCATGGCCGTGACAAACTTGACTCCGACGATGATGCCCATTATCATCAGTATTGGGATTATCTGGCTGGATGCGGCAAAAAGGTTTATTGACAGTCCGACGGACGCGAAAAACACCGGTATGAAAAAGCTTTCGCCTATCTCCTTCACCTTGCGCGTTATTATCGGATGCTGCGCGCTTCTGCAGAGTATCATGCCGGCGATGAATACGCCAAGCACGGACGCCAGATTAAGGCCTTCAGTGATGCTGCCAAGCAGGAAAGCGAAAAGCAACGTGAAAGCGAACAACGCCTCGTCTATGCCGTATTTCTGGATAGAGCTGGTGACCCTCGTGACGAACTTGAAACCAACGCGGCTCATGACGACGAACAACCCCACGACGAGAAATATCGTGGTTATTATGGGCCACAACGTTATCTCCGAGCCTCCCATGACATTCGCTATTATCGCGACGCTTACTATGGCGACGACCTCGTCAATGACTTCCAGTCCTATCAGCGTTTGTCCTTCAGCCGTGCTGAAAAGTTTCATGTCGGTGAGAGTGCGCGCGACTATCGCTGTACTAGCTATCGCTATCACAGTTCCCATCACGACCATGGTGTATATGTTCCATCCCAGTACGGTGCCTATCGCATAAACCGCGATTATTACAAGTATGACTCTCGTAAGTTCCATCCAGCTGAAGCGTTCTGCGCGTCCTTCGAGGATTTTCCAGTCTATGCTGAGGCTTACGAGCAAAATCATAAACAGCAGGCCGAGATCAGAAACGACCTTGACCAGGTCTGAAGGATTGACCAGTGCCAGCAACGACGGTCCGAGTATAATGCCCGCCACCAGCTCGCCTATCACGCTGGGCTGCTTGAGCTTGCTGAAAAGTATTCCGCCGAGCTTTGCCCCGAAGAGCAGCAACGCCAAATCAAGTAGAGGTTCCATGTCAAGCACCGAGCAGCTTATCGATTATATCCTTCATCCTTATGATGCCAAGCAGCCTTCCTGCCGGGCCGACAACGTGAAGAAGTTTGTAGCCGGTCGCGCTCATGACCTTGAGGGCGGTGGCAGCCGTGTCATTCGTGCCTATCGTGGTTATGCCTCTCGTCATTATCGTCTCTATTGGTTTATTGCCCGCGTCATGTTCAAGCGAGTCGTACCAAACCGGATCGCCCAGAGATGGCGGGTCCTGCTTCACCAGTTTTAACATGTTCGCTTCGCTGACCGCGCCTATCAGAGTGTGCTTGTCGTCAACCACGGAAAGTAAATCGATGTTCTCCGTTCTCATCATGTGGAGTGCCTTGTGTATATCCATATCCTTCATTACAGTCTTTGCCGGTTTCATCAGATCGATGACGACTATTTCCGTGGTTTTTACCATGATACAACCCTCGATAGCCAAAACAAGAAGTGTTCTGGATATTTTAAGTTAACCCGGCGCCCTCTTAAATAGCTTTTCAATAAATTTGTTTTTTAGTCAACTAAAGTGGTAAAATACAGTTCAAAAGAATTTGACCATGGGATGATCATCATGTTTGACAGTTCATATTTTGATTTTTCTCGATAGCATTCCGCATCAGTCCGGCTTTGCTTCACGTGCCATTGTTAAAAAAATAAATAAAGGCTGTGGCATGAGTCATCAGCACTAACATTTTGTTTCTGTTTGTGGATCTGCTCTTGTTTCTGTGTGGTGAATCTGCTCCTGGCTCTGTTTGTGGGTCTGCTCTTTTTTGTACTCCCTCAAAGAATCGGCGATTGTCTTTTCTTCTTTTTCGAGAGCCTCGATGACCCTATGTCTTATATCACTGCTTTTCACGCTTGTGAGATTGCTCTCAGTAGCGGTGCTTCTTAAATGGTTTTCCACATCCTTCGCCAATTTTTCTGCTATCAGTCTAGCTCTTTCCTTTTCGACACCAACCCTCTCTGCCGCTTTTTCAATGCCTATTTTGATTTTGTTATGGTCGAAATTTTCCTCTCTTCCATCCTTCTTTACGACTTTCATGTATACACTCCTCCCTCTTTAGTTGTTTTTAAAAACCGTACTCAGGTAAAACCATCCATGGCCTTCTGATCAGGGCGCGAATTTTAACCCTGCATCACGGGGGGCTAATGCCGCACCTCTTTGACCAGACCGTGGATTTAATGTTATTCTTAAAAGATTTTACTTGATAGCTTTTCTAGACTCTATTTGCCAAAACCGCTTTATATCGGTATTCCTAATTTATTCCCACAAAACTCCAGTTTACTTCCAAGTTATGTAAAGAAGAGTCGCCATGCCGACAAGCTCGATGAAGTTTATTGTTATTATGTCAAGCATTACCGCATCGCCGATGCTGGCCGGCCACGCAAAAAAGCTCAAGTGCGTGATAACTATGTTTTGCAGAAGGAAAATCAGGGAAAAAACCACCAGACCCAAATTATATCTCGACCTTATTAGCCTGTAATTTTTGATATAAACGTAGAAAAGCATACCAACGACTACTATGTTCAATATGTCGATTACCAGCGACGACAATGCCACGTAGTTCATCCAATCACTTTATACAATACTATTTTCGTTGTTATTTAACTCCCTTTTCCCAATTTTCCCCAAGATTTCATCAAAAAGATACATATGTTTCTCCAAAAATGGCGAGATGAAATACATCGATCCGTATTTTTTTTCGTTCTCGACCGTGATTATTTTGTTGTTTGTCAAAACCCTTATGTGATGTTGAATTGTTTTGTAATCCAGCTTTAGTTTTTCATGGAGCTGATTTATGTTGTAGGGCCTCTTCCTGAGCAGTTTCAGTATGCATATTCTGGTCACGCCGCCCCTCGTTCCGGCAAGGACATTCCATAAGGAGTGTTTCAGCGACAACAAATATGAATCATTGTCTGTCATACAAAATTAAGATGGAAATTTTACATAAATATATATTATCCTTCCATTTCCAAGGAAACGGGAAAAATGTAATTTTTAATAATCTATATGCTATGTAATTATTACACATTATAACCAAGACAAAGCCGAAAACAAGCGGAGGTAACAAAACGGCCATGTGGCCGGCTGCAGCGGACTAAGCGACGGACGCAGATGCAATCTGCGTCATCCTGAGCAGATACCGGCATAAGGGGGTTCAACTCCCTCCCTCCGCTTAAAATTTTTTCAGAAAAACACGCGATAAAATTATTCGAATTTTGCCTTTATGCCTTTTCTCTCCAGGATTTCGGCTATCGCGAAGCCTATCGCGATCGTAATAACGGAATAAACCACTATGTCTAAATTCACGTGGGCCATCAGTGCGATGCATGACACTATGCCGAATACGGGTATAATCGGGAAGCGTCCTATATTGAGTGGCATCTTGAAATGATGCGCTTCGCGCTCGCTGGTGTAGCGCAGCTTTATCGCCGCGGCGTTTATGACGATGAACACGACGAATATCAGGAAGTCCGTCATGTTCGCGACTACGTCTATCTTTCCGAAGCCGAGCGCGACGACCGAAAATACGGCAGTTATTATTGTCGCCACCCAGGGCGTGCGGGTCTTCGAGTGCACGCGCGCCAATATGCTTTCGTGCGAGAACGATTTGCCTACGCCATAAATCATGCGCGCGGTCGCCACCATCATGAAGAGGACGGTATTCGCAGTCGCGAACAGCGCGATTATCGAGAGAACGACGAAGCCCTGCGGCCCGAGTATTTTTGAAGCGATGTCCGCAATCGGGGCATTCGAAGCGCCTAAGACGTTCCAGTCGAGTATCGATACAGCAGCGACAGCGACGAGTATGTAAAGTATTGTCGTTACTGCGATGGCCAACAGAGTCGCGCGATGGATGTTGACCCTCGGATTCTTCGTCTCCTCGGACAAACGGGATATCTGTTCGAATCCCACATACGCAAAAAACACGAGAGCTGCCGCTGTGAAGACGCCCGTAAGACTTGGAAAATCAAAATAATCCACCC
This sequence comes from Candidatus Aenigmatarchaeota archaeon, assembly GCA_043808015.1. Classification (GTDB taxonomy): domain Archaea; phylum Aenigmatarchaeota; class Aenigmatarchaeia; order QMZP01; family QMZT01; genus JBGPQP01. The sequence goes on along the minus strand of JAZDFI010000008.1, from coordinate 53,244 downwards.
GGCCTAGGTAGGGAATGCCGAGTATGATTACTATGATAAGGCCTACCATCTCGATCAATGTCGCTATCACCCCGAACCAGACCGATTCCTTGATGCCATAGAAAACCAGGAAGGATAGCAGCAAAATGAGCACTACTGCTGTCAGCATGTAAGGCGCGCCGAAAAGCTTTTCGAAATAGCCGGCGAAGCCGAACGCAACCGTCGCTGAAAACACGAACCCGGATATTATTACCAGCCAGCCGATTATGAAGGCGAGCTTCCTGCCGAACGCGTGTTTGCTGTAAACATACTCTGCGCCGGCCTTGGGAAATATCGAACTGAGCTCAGCGTAGCTCAGGCCCGTAAATATCGCCACCAGCGCAGACAGTGCGAATGAAAGCCACACGCCGTTACCAGCGATAGCTGACGCCTTTCCAATCAGCGCGTAAATGCCTGCGCCAAGGATAAGGCCTATGCCCGTAAGGGTCGCCTGCCACAGCGTTATCTCGCGTTTGAGTGCTGGATGTGCATCGTGATGGACAACTTTATTGGCCATATAGATATTAAATTCGAGCGCGCTTTTATAGAAGAAAATAATAATAGTTTGCATGGTTTTGCTGGAAACCTGGTTCTACGCAATCGCGAGTGTTCTGATTGTCAGCGCCATTTCGCTAATAGGCGTAATAACGATTTCCATAAAGGAAGAGAAACTGTCAAAAATACTGCTTTATCTCGTGGGATTCTCGGCAGGCGGATTGCTGGGCGGCGCTTTCATACACCTGCTACCGGAAGCCGTCGAAGCGTCGGGTTTCGGCCTTGAGATATCGATATCGTTATTGTCGGGCATGATTATCTTTTTCGTGGTCGAAAAATTCGTGCACTGGCGCCACTGCCACGTGCCGACCAGCGAATCCCATCCTCACCCGTTCGCTTACATGAATCTGGTAGGCGACAGCGTGCACAACTTCATAGACGGTCTGATAATAGGCGCCAGCTATCTCGTCTCCGTGCCGCTGGGCATCACTACAACGTTCGCCGTAATACTCCATGAAATACCTCAGGAGATAGGCGACTTCGGCGTGCTCATGCACGGCGGTTTCAAGCGCAAAAAGGCGCTGATGATGAACTTCATGACCGCGCTGACAGCGGTCGCAGGAGCCGCGGTGGCTATAATTGCAAGCTACTTCGCTGATAACCTAGCGATTTTTCTCGTGCCTTTCGCGGCCGGAGGTTTCATATACATCGCCGCTTCGGACCTGATACCGGAGCTTCATCGTAGCAGCAGCGACAAAAAGAAGTCGTTCATCCAGGTTGCGATGCTGATAATGGGAATAGCTGTAATACTTGTTATGAAAATTGTTTTCGAAGGCCACTAAAAATTCATTCGTATCTCAGCGATTCTATGGGATTGAGTTTTGCGGCCTGTCTTGCGGGAACGATGCCCGAAACAGCGCCTATGAAAGTCGCGAATAGAATGCTCTGTAGCATGAGGCGCGGCGTTATGAGGGCGATGGGACTGAACAATATGCTGTTGATGAAAGCCGCTCCTCCGAAACTCAAGGCCACGCCTATCACCGCTCCGATGAGGCTTATGGTTATCGATTCCAAAAGAATCGATAGTAACACCTGGCGGTTGGTCGCTCCTATCGCTTTCATCGTTCCTATCTCCCTGCGTCTCTCGCGCACGGCGATTATCATCACGTTCATTATCACTATGCCGGAAATGAGAGCGGCTATGCTGCCTAGCGCGAACGTGAGCGCGTTGAGCTGACCCAGCATGTCATTGACCGAATTCATTATGCTCTTGTCCGTCATCGCCTCTATCTCGTCGAAATTGTCGTTGACCGCCTGCTCTATGTAATCCGCGTCTTCGGGTGTCGACGGTTGTATCATCATCAGGGTTATCATGTCTTTTTTACCGGTGGCGTCCTGCAGCTCGGCCAGGTCAAGATTTATCGCGTTGTCGATGTCGCTCCTGCCCGTCTTCTGCAGTATGCCTACTATCTCGAATTCCGTGTTTTCAATTTTGATCAGGTCGCCGACCACGTAATTGCTGTTGTCCGCGAACGTCTTTCCTGCAACAACTTCTTTTTGTCCCTCGCTGAAATCCCGTCCTTCTTCTATCTCCATGTTAACGCCGCGCAGTATGTTTTCTCCTTCTTTTGATATGCCTATCGCGGTGCCGACGCCGTCTATGTTAGCGTAAAGTATGGGCGCGACCTTTTCCACGCCGGATATGCCTTCCACGTCGCTCACGAGGGCCTGGTCTATCTCGCTGGCCTGTATGTTGAAACCGGCGATGTCGCTCTGGTGGACTGTGATAAGGCCGGACGTCACTTTTATCTGGTCGTTGACGTAGTAGATTATCCCCTCGGAAAATGAGGAAACGCTGGTTACGAGGAATATGCCTATCATAACGCCGAGTATCGTTAGCGCTGTCCTGAACTTATGCCTTCCGAATTCCCTTAAAATATTTTCCCAAAGCATGCTAACCCTTTCTTATCGCCTCTATGGGGTCGATTTTAACCGCCACCCATGCCGGATACAGACTGGATATGATTGTAATCATCACGCCATACGCGACCGCCCCTATGCCAAGGAGCGGCGTTATGGTCGCTATTTTCGTCCCGCCGAGCAGGACGTTGTTTATCAGGTCCACGAAAACGAAAGATATGCCGAGGCCGATCATGCTGCTTACCAGCGAAATCAAAAGCGCTTCTTCGAGTATCTGCTTCATTATCGTTCTTCTCAGCGCGCCTACGGCTTTCATTATGCCCAGTTGCCTTCGTCGCTCGAGAACGGACGTATACATCGTTATTATGATGCCTATTGCAGCGACGAGCGATGCGATGAAACCTATGCCCAGTGTCATGATGTCGAGCGTCTGGGTCATCTGTTTCGACATGGAGAGCGCGTCCTCCATGGTCATGGCGTCAAGCCCATCGAATTCATCCTTGACTGTATTTTTTATTTCATCGACAAGAGAGACGTCCTGCGGCTCCACCATGACTTGCGTGGCTTCGCCCTCTGCGTCGTAAATCTCCTCGCCGTATTTGTAAGGCAGAAGTATGACAAGGTCATAAGACCCGTATCCTTCCTCGACGACGCCCATCACTTCGACTTCTTTTTTGTTCAGCGTTATGTAGTCGCCGGAGCTCACGCCGAGAATTTTGGCAGCGGTGTATCCTAGCGCCGCTCCCTGATCATCGTTCCCGGGCATCGAGCCTTCCTTGAACGTGAGGTCGTCAGCGCCGAAAATGTCGAGGTTGTCTATGTCGATAGCGTCGACTTCCATGATGCCGCCCATGCTCTTTGAAAGAACAGGGACCGCGCGCTTGATGCCGGAAATGGATTTTATGGCTTCGACGTCCTCCTGGCTTATGTCGCTTATCTGCCAAGACGTGGGCGGGCCGGACATCGATGACATATCAAAAGTTTTCATGATGAAAATCGTATCGGAACCAACTTTGCTCGTGGTCGATGTGACCATCTCGTTTATGCCGGCCGATATGGAACCAAGAGAAACGATTGCCGTTATGGCTATGAGTATGCCTAGTCCGGTGAGAATTGTTCTAACCCTGTGACCCTTCAGGTCCTTTAGCGCAAAGTCGATCATAACTATTCATTCACTATCTGTCCGTCCTTCAGTTTTATCTGCCTTTTCGCGCGCCTTGCAAGGCTCTGGTCGTGGGTGACTATTATTATAGTCTTGCCCGACTTGTGAAGTTCTTCAATAAGTTCGATTATTTCGCTGCCGGACCTGCTGTCGAGGTTGCCCGTTGGCTCGTCCGCAAGTATGACTTCCGGGTCGTTCGCCAGGGCGCGGCAAATCGCGACCCTCTGCTGCTCTCCGCCGGAAAGCTGGTTTGGTTTGTGATCCACTCGCTTTTCGAGGCCGACCCTCTTGAGAAGCTCCTTTGCCTTTTTGATGGATTCCGCTTTTCCGTAGCCGCTGAACCTCATGGGCATCGCTACATTTTCCGCCGCCGTCAAACTGCCTATAAGGTTGAAAGCCTGGAAAACGAAGCCTATCTTCTCTCTTCTTATCTTGGCAAGATCGTCGTCCTCGAGTTCTGATATCTCTTTCCCGTCGACGACTACGCTGCCGCGCGTGGGTGTGTCGAGGCACCCGATAACGTGCATGAGCGTCGATTTGCCGGAGCCGGACTGGCCGACTATCGCTATGTATTCGCCGTTCTCTATCTTCAGGCTTATGTCTCTCAGCGCCTGCGTTTCGGCGCCTTTCATGCAGTAAACCTTCCAGACGTCCTTCAGCTCAAACATTACCTTTTTCATGCTTACCATCCTGGAGCGGCGCTATGGCTTATTTACTGCCGGACTTTTTGCGCAGTCTCCACACGTAATAGCTTTCCAGCACCACGACCACTATCAGCACCGGTATCAGCGGCGAGAGGCCGCCATTCCCAGACTGTTCTTCGGCGTATGCCGACTGGGCAATCGAAAGCGGAATCTCGTTGCTGAAAAACTCGTTGCTCTCGTCCAGATAGGAAATGTTTATTATCGCATTGCCGTACTCGAAGCCGCGGAAACGCAGCGTCTTCTGCTTCGACGGTCGCAACTCGCTAGCGATTTGCGAGTCCTTTACCTGCCCTGACTGGACCAGCGATATCTTAAGCGCTTTCGCATTGGCAGTGCCTATGTTCTCAAGGTCAACCTTGAAGTCCGAGCCTTCCACTTTAGCATTCAATATCTCTATTACGGGGCTTCCTCTTACCGGCATGCCGATGTAGAAGCTTGTAGTCTGGTCATTGCCGCTTTCGTCCTTGTAAGAAAGCGTGAGCATGCTCGGGTAGTTTTTGTATTCGGCGGAATTGTCTATGCTCATGGTGAAAGTCGCCTCGACTGTCCGTCCCGGATTTATTTCACCAATGAAATACATGCCGCCTGAAAAAACCGGGAGTATGTACGACGTGTTGGAAAAAAGAACCGCTTCTGTCAGCGATGCTGAACCGGTTCCCATGTTCTTTACCATGGTCTTTATAGTAACTGTGTCGCCTGGTTGTATTTCAACAGGATCCGTTACTATGCCGTCCAGCACGAGCTTCGGCTTTCCCTGGACATGTATGATCACCTTGTCCGTACTCTGCACGTCGGTGCTGCCAGGCTGGTAATATTTGAAATCGAGCTCGTAGTTGTTGGTTATCGCATCCTGAGCGACGAGCAGCTTGTAAGTCGCCGTGACATGATCGCGAGCGGCTATTCTGGAAAAGCTTTTGATCTTCTCCTGACCAGGCAAAAGCGTGAACGGATTATTGGGATTTATCTCAAGTATGATATTCTGCGCCTCGGCGTAACCGTTGTTCTGCAGCGAGATTTCTATGTCCACGACCTGACCAGGCTCGACGGGGTACGGATTCTGCCGTGTTAGTATTATTTGCAGACCCCCTGTCACCATCGTGGCCGCGAAGACCGAAGACATGATTGTAAGCATGAACGCTCCAATCACGAAAACCGATAACATCTCTTTTTTCATAAACACACCTCTCACACTAACCATACAAAGTTAGTTAATTATATTGTATTATTAATATAAATTTCGAGCATTTTCGTATTATTGCCCACCAACTTGTAGTGCATGCAACTGCTTGTCATACCGGCAGAATTAATAAATACTATCACTATTTAACTCGCACAAATTTAAAAGCTTTTTCAAAATCTTTATAAAACGTTTGAGCAATACAATAAAGATTCAAATGGAGTTCAGAAACAGGGATATAATTTCTATAAAGGACTTCACAAAAGACGAGATTCTATACGTTTTGAAGACGGCCAAAAGGCTGGAAAGCAGGCCGAACCCCTCGCTCATGAAAGGGAGGGTGATGGCATCTCTTTTTTTCGAGCCATCGACCAGGACGAGGCTCAGCTTCGAGAGCGCCATGACCAGACTCGGCGGGCAGGTCATAGGTTTTTCCGAGCCCGGCAACACGTCGCTGAAGAAAGGCGAGACTCTCTGGGACACGATTAAGATGGCAGAGCAATACGCCGACGTCATAGTCATGCGCCATCCTGTCGAAGGCGCCGCGAGACTCGCTGCCGAAGCCTCGGGTGTGCCCATAATAAACGGTGGCGACGGCGCCAACCAACATCCTACGCAAACGCTGCTGGACCTTTACACCATACAGAAAGCGAAAGGGAAAATCGATGGTTTAAACATCGGTTTCCTGGGCGACCTGAAATACGGAAGGACCGTGCATTCGCTCTCGACTGCGCTGACGCATTTCAACTCGACTCTTTATCTGATTTCACCGGAAGCGCTGAAGATGCCCGCATCGTATACTGAAGAACTGGACAGGAAGAAGGTGAAATATCACGAAGAGTCCGACCTGATGAAAGTCATAGGGAAGCTCGACGTTTTATACGCCACGAGAATCCAGAAGGAACGCTTCCCTGACCCGTTGGAATACAAGAAATACGCCGGTATTTACAAGCTCGACAAGAGCATGCTGCCGCATTTCAAGCCGACACTCAAGATAATGCACCCGCTACCAAGGGTCGACGAAATCCATCCGGAGCTCGACGATACGCCTCACGCGCTTTACTTCGAACAGGCGGGCAACGGGATTCCTGTAAGACAGGCGCTTTTAGCGCTGGTGACAGGGAGGATAAAATGACAGGCAAAACGCTCAAGATTTCAGCCATAATGGATGGCACGGTGATAGACCACATTTCAGCGGCGAACACTTTCAGGGTCGCCGAAATACTAAACATCAGGGGCAGCGGAAACGTCGTGACGGTCGGCATGAATCTGGAAAGCAAGAGTCTTGGACGAAAGGGATTGATAAAGATAGGCGGACGGTTTCTGACGAAACAAGAAGTGGACACGATCGCGCTGTTCGCTCCCGAGGCGAGCATAAACATTATCAAGAATTTCGAAGTTACCAAGAAGTTCAGGGTGGAGATACCGGAAACCATAAACGGCATAATAAAATGCGCCAACCCTAACTGCATAACGAACGCTGAGAGGACGAAGACGAATTTCCGCGTGCTGGACAAGAACCCTCTGAAAATAAAATGCCATTATTGCGAAAGGGTGATTGGCAAGGAAAATATAGAACTGATATAGGAAGAGAGGCATGAACCTTGAAACGAACCTCTGCGGCATAAAGCTCGCGAACCCCATAATCCTTGCTTCCGGCATTCTTGGCGTTTCACGTTCGCTTCTTTCTGAAGTCATAAGAAACGGCGCCGGCGCAGTGACGATAAAATCGATTTCCCTCGAACCCAGGGAGGGCCACAAGAACCCGACTGTCATCGCCTTCGACGCCGGCCTCATGAACGCGGTAGGCTATTCGAATCCCGGCGCCAGCAACGCGAAAAAAGAGTTCACTGGTTTGAAAAAACTGGGCGCTCCCGTCTTCGCCAGCATGATAGGGCAGGACGTTGACGAATTCGAGAAAGTCGCCGAGGCGCTGGAAGGTCTCGAGTTCTCCGCGATAGAAATTCCGCTTTCATGTCCTCACACCCCGGGCTTCGGCACTCTCGCCGGACAGGACACGCCCGAGAAGACGCACGAGATAGTGAAAGCCGTGATAAAGAAGACCAAGCTTCCTGTTTTCGTAAAGCTATCACCCATCACGAGGAACATCGGAGACGTCGCCAGGGCAGCTGAAAAGGCAGGAGCGTCTGCTATAACGGCTGTCAACACGATGGGTCCCGGCATGATAATAAACATAGACGCGAAGACGCCGGTTCTCGGCTTCAGGATGGGCGGCGTTTCCGGACCGGCGCTAAAGCCGGTCGCTGTCCGCTGCGTCTACGACATTTACGAAAGCGTCAAAATTCCGATAATAGGAACCGGCGGAGTCGCGACAGGGCGGGATGCGATTGAGATTATGATGGCGGGCGCGACGGCGATAGGCGTAGGCTCGGCCGTGCATTACAGGGGTATGGATGTTTTCAAAAAAATCTGCTCCGAGATGAGCGAGTGGATGTACGAGAACGGATACGAGCGCTTCGATGAAATAATAGGTGCCGCCCATGGATAACTGCAAAAAACCGGAACTGCCTGAGATGGTGAAGATAACAAAAGTCGTGTACGAGAATCCTTACGTCAGGACTTTTTTCATCAATAAGAAAATCGTTGCGCAACCAGGACAATTCGTAATGGTATGGCTTCCGGGCCTGGACGAAAAGCCGTTTTCGCTCTCCTACGCCGGCAATAAGACGGCGATAACAGTCGAGGAGAAAGGCAAGTTCACGAACGCGCTTTTCAGCATGAAAATTGGGAATAAGATAGGCATTCGCGGCCCGTATGGCAATGGATTCACGCTGAAGGCGGACGCATGCGTCGTCGCCGGGGGCTGCGGCGTCGCGCCGCTATCGACGCTCATAGAGCGCCTGAAAAACCCGCTCGTCATCCAGGGAGCGAGGTCGCAAGACAGGATAATTTTCAAAGGGCGCTTTAAAGGCGCGAACATAACGACGGACGACGGCACTGCCGGGACGAAGGGCTTCGTCACCGACGTTCTCGAAGCGCAACTGGCGAAAAAGAAATTCAGCATCGTTTACACGTGCGGCCCCGAGATAATGATGAAGCGCGTATTCGAGATATGCGAACGGAACGGAATCGAATGCGAGGCGAGCCTCGAGCGCTTCATGAAATGCGGCTTCGGCGTCTGCGGCCAGTGCGAAGCCGATGGTTTACGCGTGTGCAAGGACGGTCCCGTTTTCGCTAGCGAACAGCTCAGGAAGATAAAGGACTTCGGCGCCTTCGCGCGCCTGAAGAGCGGCGAGAAAGTCGCGATAAGCGATTACGCCAGATGGAGATGCCAATGAGCGACACGCTTTTTATCCAGAACGGCATGGTCTATATCGACGGCAGGATTGTCAGGAAAAACATTCTAGTTGAAAACGGCACCATCAAAAAAATATTCAGTGGCAAGACAGCCGCGGACGAGACGATAAACGCTAGCGATATGCTAATCCTTCCGGGCTCCATAGACCCTCACGTCCATTTCCGCGAACCCGGCCTGACGCACAAGGAGGATTTCAGGACAGGCAGCCAGGCGGCAGCCGCGGGCGGGGTAACCAGTGTGCTGGACATGCCGAACACGAAACCACCGACTCTCACGGGAAAGCTTCTTGAGGAAAAAATCTCGCTCGCCTCCAGCAAGTCTATAGTTGATTTCGGTTTTCATTTCGGATCGTCTGCTGACAACATAAAGGAAATCAATAAGGTTGAAAAATCAGGGGAAGCCGCATCCACGAAAATTTTCATGGACGCTTCCACGGGCAACATGCTGATACAGGACGATAAAATAATCAGCGGCATAATCGCGGCGTCCCGCATGTGCACCATTCACGCGGAGGGACGTAACGCCAGGAAGGCGATAGAAATATCCGAAAAGCTGAAGAAGAAATTTTATCTTTGTCATGTGAGCACACTTAACGAACTGGAATACGTCAAGGAAAACCACGGCAAAAACGTTTTCGCCGAAGTTACGCCGCACCACCTTTTCCTGACCGAGACCGACCAGACGCAGCTCATCCGCATGAAGCCGTCGCTCAAGAACGAGAGCGACAGGCGCGCGCTCTGGGATTCGCTTAACGCTGGACTGATAGACACGATAGGCAGCGATCACGCGCCGCATACCATCGAGGAAAAGGAAGCCGGCGATTTATACGGCGTGCCAGGCGTCGAAACGCGCCTTCCGCTAATGCTGGACGCTGTCAACAAGCGCAGGCTCACGCTGAGGCGTTTGGTCGGGACCATGTGCGAGAACCCTGCAAAAATTTTCAGGCTCAAAAACAAGGGCTTCATAAAAAAGGGGTATGACGCTGATTTCGTGATAGTGGACATGAAGGCCCAGAAAAAAATCAGGAACGACGAGATGCGCACGAAATGCGGCTGGTCGCCTTTCGACGGCTTCGAGGTACGCGGCTGGCCGGTGAAAACCATCGTGAGAGGAAAAATAGTTTTCGATGATGGTGATGTCGTGAAAAACAAGGGGAGGGGGATAGTTTATGGGTGATATAGCAAAAGACGTCGCGAAGATTCTGCTTGAAATAAAGGCTGTCACGCTTAATCCGCAGAAGCCTTATCGATACGCGTCAGGCATACTCAGCCCGATTTACTGCGACAACCGTCTTGTAATGTCCTACCCCGATAAGCGCGCCATGATAGTCGATTATTTTGCAAAAGTCGTCAAAGAGCGGAAGCTCGATTTCGACATAGTCGCGGGCATCGCTTCATCTGGCATTCCGCATGCAGCGTGGCTGGCCGAGAAACTGGGCAAGCCCATGATTTACATACGCAAGGAAGCGAAAGACCACGGCAAGGAGAATTTGATCGAAGGGAAGATGGAGCGCGGACAGCGAGTACTGATAGTCGAGGATCTCATCTCGACGGGTGGCTCCAGCATCGCAGGCGTCGAAGCCGTGCGCGACCAAGGAGGCGTGGTCGAGCATTGCCTGGCGATATTCACATACGAGATGGCGAAGGCGAAAGCCGCGTTTATCCAGGCGAAATGCGAGCTCATCCCCCTGAGCGACTTCACGACGCTGATAAGCGTGGCGGGTGATATGAAATACATAAGTCACGACGAGGCCTCCAAGGCTCTGGAATGGAACAAGGATCCTCCGAACTGGGGCAGAAAAATGGGTTTCGAATAAAAGTAATTGCAATGGCAAAAATGGAAAGGTGATGATATGAAAATAATAAAAGCAGACAGGAGCATAATACCGGCTTGCGACGTCGCTACGCTGGAAACGCTCGATAAACTGGTCAGGGAAACATGCGATGTGAAAGGGATTGGCGGCTACAAGATCGGCTTCGAGCTGGTAATTCCTTTTGGCATGAAAAGCGTCATACACACGATACGCATGCACACGGAACTGCCGATAATTTACGATCACCAGAAGGCCGGGACGGACATTCCCGACACCGGTGAGAAGTTCATGAAAGCGTGCAAAGGTGTCGATGCTGTGATTCTCTTCCCGCAGGCCGGGCCTGAAACCGAGAGGCGATGGATTGAGGCCGCGCAGAAAGAGGGTTTGGGTGTGATAATAGGCGGGGAGATGACCCACCCCAAATATCTCGAAAGCGACGGCGGCTTCATACGCAACAGCGCGCCCCAGGCGATATACGAGCTTGCGGCGTCGCTAGGCGTAAGCGACTTCGTCGTGCCTGGCAACAAGCCTGAGCGCATAGCCGAATACAAGCGCACGCTCGAAACAAAAGGTGTAAAGCCCGTTTTCTATTCGCCTGGCATGATAACGCAGGGCGGCGACATCAGCGACGCGGCTCGCGCGGCCGGAAAGGAATGGCACGCCATAATCGGACGGGCGTTATACCAGGCAAGCGATATGCGGGGAAAAGCTGAGGAATTTGCAAGAAAAGTGACATAGTCCCCGAAAACCGGCAACGGAGAATATTTAAATATTCATTTATATAATTGTCTTTACATATTGACATACTGTATATATCGGTGTATTCATGGCTGACGAAAAAGCGCAAAAGAAAGAGAAGGTCGAAAAGACCGACAAGAAGAAGGAAGAGAGGAAAGAATTCGGAGCTGACAAGCGATTAAAAAACATAATCAGGCTGGGCGAGACTAATCTCGATGGCAACAGGAAGGTCCAGCACGCCATCATGGGCATATCAGGCATATCATATTCTTTGTCGCGCGCGATAGCCGACATATCCGGTTTTGGCGACAAGAAGTTGTCAGAACTGAGCGAGCATGACCTCAGCAAGCTAGAGGATATCATAAACAGCATGGATAAGCACAAAATCCCCTCATGGATGTTCAACAGGAGAAAAGACCCTGAAAAGGGTGGCACTTTCCATCTTACAACGTCACAGCTCGATCTGACTGAGAAGAACGATATCGACAGGCTGAAGAAGATAAGATGCTACAAAGGCGTTCGACACTCGTTGGGCCAGCCAGTCCGCGGCCAGAGAACCAGAAGCTCATTCAGGAGCGGCAGCACGATAGGCGTGCAGAGGAGCAAGGCCAAACCGGGCGCTGGTGCCGGTTCAAAGGAAGACAAAGGCAAGAAGTGATGATTTATGAGAAGACTTAAAAAGAAACTGTCAAGGCCGAGAGCGCCATGGGACTCAGCGAGACTCGAAGATGAAACCAAATTACTGAAAGAGTTCGGGCTCAGGCGCAAGAGAGAGATATGGAGCGCTGAAGAGCGCGTCCGCAACTTCAGGAGAAGGGCAAGGAGCCTTATCGCGGTGAAAGACGAGAATAAAACCCAGATTCTGCTTGAGAGGCTGGTTTATATCGGCCTTATCCAGAAGGGACAGGGCCTCGACCAGGTGCTGCAACTCAAGGCTGGAGAGCTTCTTAACCGCCGATTACAAACGTTAGTTTTCAAGAAAGGCTTCGCCTCGACCGTAAAGGAAGCGAGGCAGAGGATAACGCACGGTCATATTTTTGTAGAGGGAAGGAAAATGGTCTTCCCTGCATACATAGTTCCGGTCGACAAGGAGAACCTGATAAACGCAGAGGGTGGTAAACAATGAAAGACGAAAAATGGGGCATCGCTCACATCTATTCTTCAGGCAACAACACCATCATCCACATAACCGACCTTACAGGTTCCGAGACCATCGCCCGCTGCTCAGGCGGCATGATAACCAGCAGGGACAAGGACAAAGGTTCGCCATTCCCCGCCATGAAAGCTGCCAGAAAAGTCGCGGAGGAAGCGATATCAAAAGGCCTTGTCGGAGTTCATCTTAAAATCCGCGCACAGGGCGGTCATAATAAGAAAATCCCCGGCGCCGGAGCGCAGCCTGCGATTCGCGCGCTTGTCAGAGCGGGCCTCAGGATAGGCAGGATCGAGGATGCGACGCCAGTTCCGCACGACACCACGAGAAAGCCGGGCGGACGCGGAGGACGCAGAGTCTAAGTGATGCTTTATGGCAAGAGGACACAAACCCAGGGCCGGTTCGAGAGCATTCTGGCCGAAGAAGAGGGCGAAGCGAATTTATCCCAGACTAAAGCATTCGCCGCAGCTTGTGAGCGTCCAGAAGATCATGGGCGCGACGACGAAGCCAGTCGAATTCGCCGGCTACAAGGCGGGCATGACGCACGTCATATTCATGGACAGCAGAAAAAAGAGCCCGACGCACGGCATGGAAATATCGAGGGCCGTCTCGGTTTTCGAATGTCCACCTCTTTATGTTTTCGGCATCAAGGTCTACGGCAAATACATAAACACCTACACCAACATGGGCATGATATGGGCCAAGGACCAGAAAAAAGATCTTGCCAGAAAACTCAACCTGCCAGAAAAGGCGACTAAACAGGTTTCTGATTTCGATGGCAGGCTTAACGACGTCGCGGACGTTCGTCTTCTTGTCCACACGCAGCCTAGAGATACGGCGATAGGGAAGAAGAAGCCTGAAGTTTTTGAACTCGACCTTTCTGGTTCAGTTGAAGACAAATGGAAATACGTTAAGGAGAAGCTGGGCAAGGAGCTTGATGTTTCCGAGGTTTTCGCCGAAGGCGAATTTCTCGATGTTAAAGCCGTGTCGAAGGGGAAAGGTTATCAGGGTCCTGTCAAGAGGTTCGGCATCAAAATCAGGAGCAGAAAAAACAAGCTGAAAAGGCGCCACCTCGGAACCATGGGTCCTGTCACGCCGAGCAGAGTGCTGCCCGGCGCGATCGCTCAGGCAGGCCAGATGGGCTTCCAGACCAGGACCGAATACAACAAGAGGCTCGTCAAGATAGGAAAGGAAGGCGTTAAAATCGACGGCGGCTTCATCAACTACGGAGAAGTCAAGGGTAATTACATATTCATCGAAGGCTCTGTCCCTGGCGCGAAAAAGAGACTGGTTTTCTTCCGCAGGTCTTTCAGAAACTTCAGCCAGAAAGAAGCCATCGAGATAAAGCACGTGCACACGGGTTCGCAGCAGTAAACTCGCTGACTATTTAATCAGGTTTTACCAATTCATAATTGGTTCTTATGGACTTTTGGTATCTGGTCACTAACATAGGCGAGCCGCAGATATGGGCCGCTTCTACCGCAATCCTTTTGTTGGCGTATTTCATTTTCAGGAAGAAGCTGTCATCTGAGAAAAGGAAGCTTTTCAGAAAGGTTCTTTACATCTACATCCCCGGCGTGCTGATATCGCTGCTCGTCGTTCTGATCATGAAAAACCTCATAATAATAGAAAGGCCTTGCATACCGTGCGTCGTCGCTTCCAACTGCAACCCGTACTGCGACATAGATAATTCCTTCCCGTCCGGCCACACCACTGCGATGTTCGCAGTCGTGACGTCGCTTTATCTGGCCCTGCGCAGGAAGCAGCTTCTGCCGCTTTATGCGCTAGCGTTACTCGTGGCTGCGTCGCGCTATTTCCTGGGCGTCCACTGGCCGGCAGACCTGATCGGCGGGGCTGTGCTTGGAATCACAATACCTGTAATTTTCTGGATTGTTTACAAAAAAGAATATGAACCCCGCGGCGGCTAAGCCTTATACCTGAGAATCCCTCCGATTCCGCCCATGTCTTTCAGTTGCGCGCCTTCCTTCGTGTCGGCGGAAACCATCTCGACTTTCGTGTTCATTTCCTCGGCCATCTTGATTATCTCGTCCGTAAGGTCTTTCTCTGCCAGAATCTCGTAGAGCTCGCTGCACTTTTCGCATTTCAGGCTCTCCAGCTTGTCCCGCAGCATTACGACTTCCCTTTCCTCGCCGCAATTGAGGCATTTTATGTTTGCTTTAACCCAGTCCAAATGCTCTGAAACCATTAACAACTCGACGACTCCTGATTTGAGCGCTTCCACGGTCTCTTTGAGACCATATACCGCCAGGCCGGAATCCTTGCCGAGCTCGTTGAAAAAGCGGATGAGAATTCGTTTCTCTTTCATGACGCTCGCTTCCTTGAGCGCCTCCTCGGCACGATTGACCGCTTCCTCGAGGCCGTATTCGCCCATATAAGACGTGTCGACTACCGTGATTATTTTATTCTTGAAGTCGTATCTCAGGAAATCGCCTCTCGCGAACATTTCCTTTATCGGGCCGGGTCCTCCTACAATCACGCCCAGCAAATCCTTCTGGTCGCTGAAATTTTGGGAAGCGATTTCGCCGACTTTTTTCATGAAGTCGTTCAGCAGGCCTTCGCGCACTCGAGCGTATCGTGCCTGCGACCAGCCACCCGCTTCAGTCTTGCCCGGCACCATCGAGTCCAGGTGCTTGAGCGGCCTGACCTTCTTGCCGTGCAGCAGGCCGATGTCGGCCTCTGACTTGTCTATAAGAACTATGCCGAATATCTCGCGCTCGCGTATGAGGTCTTTCAGCGGGTCAAGGACAAACTTTTGGTCGCACCTGTAAAGCCGCTGGTTAAGCGGCTCCGGCGGCTCCAGAGCGTATATTTCTATGTCGTCAACGCCCTCACGCTCGGAAATGTTGCCTGCGAAAATGACCAGGCCATTCGGAGGCGTCTGCTTGTAGAGCTTGAGATGTTGTGTTATGCGCTCCAGCGCGGACATGACGTTCTTGCGAACCGTCTTCGACTTTATGTTCTGGGCCGTAGATTTCTCGCTGTTTATCTGCTCGACCACCTTGTAGAGGTTGAATCCTGCTGGTATGTAAACAGATATTAGCTCCGTGTGGCGCCCGCGGAAGTTGTCGAGTTCTTCGACTATATCTTTCAGCCGTCGCTTCCGAATGTCCTCGTTCGCCATATTTATCACTTTGTCTTATTTTGTTAAATAAGAGCCATAAAAGCTAAATAAAATTTAACGGGCCTTTGCTTAAAAAGCATTGTCAGGCTTTCTTCAGAATTCCGCAGAAAATTTCAGGTTCGTCGGCAAACACTTCATCGAGCATGACCCAATGCGTGTCGTAGTCGCTTTTTTGCTTGTATTCGCTAGTTGTTGCATAATCGCTTTTGATGTGGTAATCGGACAGCGACACTGTTTCTTCTTTGCTTTTCTTGTATTTTTCTTTGATATCAAAATGTTCAGATATTTGTGATTTACGGACCTCGAGTTTGAAGGATGCATAAGGCGGCGGTAATGGTGAGATTGTCATCGTCGACGTGGCGAATCTCCACACTTCCTCTCCGGTGTCCGCGTCCAGCGCATATAAGTGGCAATCCATCGAATTGAAAAATATCACATTGTTAAACACGGCCGCAGAAGTGTAAATGTTGTGTGAAGCTCTGAATCTCCACATTTCCTTTCCGTTCAGATCAAGACAATAAAAGTTACCGTCACCTGCTCCGAAATATATCCTGTTTTTGTATATCAGTGGTATTACGTCTATAGGTTCATCTCTCTCTGTTCTGAATCTCCACAACTCTCTGCCTTCATGTGAAATTGCATAGAATATGCCGTCTCTGGAACCGTGATATATGACTCCGTTGTTATACGCAGGACTACCAGCGTTGCCGTATCGTCCGGTCTTAAAACGCCATATTTCTTTACCCGTTTTAACATCAGCGCAGTAAAGATGGCTGTCAAATGACGTGAAAAATACTCTTTCATTAACCACGAGGAAAGGCCTGTCGTTGTGTATTTCCCCACCAGTGCGGAAGCGCCAAATCTCCTTGCCCGTTTTCTTGTTCAGGCAGTAGAAATTCTTGTCAAAAGAGCCGTTGAAAATCACGTTGTCATGGAGTGTCGGAGCCGAGGCTATCTCGTCTCCTGTTCTGAAGCGCCATACTTCTTTGCCAGACTTGCAGTCAACGGCATAGATATAACAGTCCTTTGAGCCGGCATAAACAATCCCTTCGCTTTCGATGGGGGATGCGTCTACCTTGCCGCCTGTTCTGAAAGCCCATTTCATCGTACCAGTCTTGGCGTCAATCGCGTAAAGATTATGATCAAAAGAACCGACGTACACTATGCCTCCCGAGACTTCCGGCGTGCTTTCGCATATGCCGTCGCCTGTCCTGAATTTCCAAACTTCCTTGCCATCCGATGCGTCGACAGCGTAAACGTAGTTGTCCATGGCTCCGAAATATATTATGCCGTCAACAAGCCTTACTCCGTTGTTGATGCTGCCGCCGAAGCCGACTTCCCACATCCTGTCGAATTTTTTCGTTCTTTTAATTTCGATATCTTCTAGCTCGACATCAAAGTCCGCTGATTCAAATCCACCAAATTCGAAAGACATGTCAGTTCCTCCTCGTTTAGTATACCTTCAAACATTACCCAATGGGCGTCGTAATCGCTCTTCTGCTTGTATTCGCTCTTAGTCGAATACTCGCTCGTTATCTGGTAGTTTGAAAGAGAAACGTGATCGTGTTTTTTACTGGAATATTTTTCTTCAGATATCGCGTCCTCTATGTGAGCGCCTTTTTTGATTTCCACTTCAAAGCATTCGTATGCAGGCGGCAACGGCGCTGGCGTAAGCGAGCTAGTCGCAAAGCGCCACACCTCTTTGCCCGTAGCTGAATCGACTGCGTAAAGGTGGCAGTCCCAGCTGCCGAAGTAGAGCGTACCTTTGTGCTCAACTACAGACGTGTAAACTCCGCCGCTGGTCTTGAAGCGCCAGAGTTCTTCGCCTTCGAGGTTCAGGCAATAAACATTGTTGTCGCCCGCGCCGAAATAGATTTTGTTTTTGTATACCAGGGGGCCCTTGTCTATTATCTCTTTGCCTGTGCTGAAGCGCCAGGTTTCTTTTCCCGTAATGGAGTCTATGGCGTAGAATATACCGTCCCTCGATCCGTAATATATGACTTTTTTGTGCATCCTCGGCACGCCGCAGTTGCCGTATTTGCCCGTTTTGAAGCGCCATGCTTCACGGCCTGTCTTTATGTCCACGGCATAAAGATTGTTGTCGAAGCTGCCGAAGTATATTATGCCGTCATCTATGAGAAAATAATCGTCATTTTCTATTTCCGCTCCTGTTCTGAAGCGCCAGAGTTCCTTACCGTCGATATTAACACAATAAAGGTATCCGTCGTATGAGCCGATTATTATTTTGCCATCGTATTGGGTCGGTGCTGAAACCATTTCCGCTCCCGTCCTGAAGCGCCACAGCTCCTTTCCAGAGGATTCGCTCACAGCATACATGTAGCCGTTCTTTGACGTGAAAAATACCATATCGTTGAAAACGAGAGGTCTGGAGTTTATCTCCGCTCCTGCACGGAATTTCCACAACTCGGTTCCTTCATAAGCGTTTATGGCATGAACGTCGTGACCAAAGGTTCCGATGAACAGCACTCCATCATGCAGAGATGGAGAGGAATCAAGTATAAGGCCGTTAGTCTTTAATCTCCAAAGCTCTTTGCCGGTATTCAAATCAATAGCATAGACATTATGATCAAGCGACCCAAAGTAAGCTACATTGCCATCAATGACAGGTTTGGAGCACACGCTGCCGCCAGCACCAACCTTCCATATCCTGTCGTATTTCTTCTTTTTGCTGATATGGAAGTCTTCCACATCCACGTCAAAGCCTGCAAAACCGGCATCGAAGCTCTCGAAACCGAAGTCCATACCTGTCACCCGTTTTATTGTAAATACTTGATTTTTTTATTTATAAATAGTTTTATCACTAAAAAGTTACAATAATTTGACATTATTTTACTTTTTAATATGTAGTCCAGTGTACAAGGAAATTTATAAGTGAGAAAAACTAAATAATTTAATGCGGGTAATATTAAAAAATGGTAAGCAGAGGGAACTTATATTGAAAGCGAAAAGAAATAAAACATGGCTGCAATTGAGTAAAATGGTGGGAGTTAGTAAAGATTATTTGAGAATAGATTTACTCAATGAAAAAGTATCGTTAAATTCAGAAGTTTTTAAAAAATTGTGTCAGGTTGCCGAAGTTGAATTCTACAAACATATCGATAAAAAACTGGAAGACAATTGGGGCAAAGTACTGGGAGGTAAAAATTCCCCCGGTAAAACCAAAAAAATTATGATTCCTGAAAAATCAATCGAATTGGCTGAAATCATAGGGATAATTTTAGGCGATGGTAATCTCTACTGGAACGGAGAAAAGGGCGTATATGCGTTAAAAATAGCTGGAGATTTGAAAACAGAAAGAGATTATTTATTGAATTTTGTAAAACCTCTGGTAGATGACATTTTTAAAATAAATTCAAAAATCGAGATGAGAAAAAATGAAATATTCATAACTGTATACAGCAAAGAAATTATAAAAATATTGGAAAGTTTTGGGTTAAAAAACGGTAATAAAAAAGTGAATAATGTTGGAATACCTGAATGGATAAAAACTGATACCAATTTTTTAAAATCATGTATAAGAGGTTTGATAGATACAGATGGATCAATATTTAGAATGTCAAGACGAGATAGAAAATTATTGAGAATATCCTTTAAAAATAAATCTAAAAATTTGCTTTTTGACGCGAGAAGTGGTTTAATATCACTTGGTTTTTCTCCATCTAAAATAATTTTAGATCAATTTTTCCTCTCTAAAAAGGAGGAGATAGAAAAATATAAAACAAACATAAGATTTAATAATATAAAGCACGTAAGAAGAATGTTGAATATAGCCCCGTAGTCTAGTGGCCAATCCCTTTGAAAATTTTTCTTAAAGCGATTTGAGAGGGGGGTTAAGGATAACCGGCTCTGGACGAAGCTTTTTAATAAAAAGCTTCAGCAAAAACCCGAATCGGGAGAAACCGGTTGACGGCGGTTCGAATCCGCCCGGGGCTATTCTTTTTATCCGCTCCAATACCAATAATAAACATGGTAAAGATAACTGATGTCAGGTTCGACGAGGTCGATATAGACGGCAAGACCTACTTTTCCGACATGATTGTGTGGTGGGACGGCAAGATCGAATTCCGCACGAAATCGCACGAGTTCGGCATAAACGAGTTCCTGAAGCTTGCCGAGAAAGAGCCTGAACTCATTATTCTGGGCACTGGCATGGAAGGCCACGTCACAATCCCCGAGGAAGTCGCCCAGGCCGCTGAG
The DNA here is from genome assembly GCA_043808015.1 of Candidatus Aenigmatarchaeota archaeon. Taxonomy (GTDB): domain Archaea; phylum Aenigmatarchaeota; class Aenigmatarchaeia; order QMZP01; family QMZT01; genus JBGPQP01. Next base: position 33,388 of record JAZDFI010000008.1, on the reverse strand, counting down.
GACAAAAAAATCGAGATATACCATGACCTTTCGCCCAAGGCTGCTAAGATGTTCAACGGCTTCCTGGCCGACAAGAAGAAAGCGGTCGCCTTAATTCATTCCAGCTGCTAGTGACGCTTATGATAGCTGACTTTCTGGTCGCGCTTGTCGCAGTTGGCATAGCAGAGCTAGGAGATAAGACGCAGCTGTGCATACTTTTCATGTCTTCAAAGACGAAAAACCACACCAAACTTCTGATAGGCATAACGCTGGGGTATCTGATCGTCGATGGCGTGGCGATACTCGCCGGCTCTTTCCTGTCCGCGCTAATCCCGCAGTTCTATGTAAAAGTAGTCGCAGGCGGAATGTTCATCGCCTTCGGCGTGATGATGTTTTTAGAGAAAGGTATATGCCAGCCGGACAAAATGAGATCGCAGAATCCGTTTCTAGCAGGCTTCTTGATGATATTCATGGCCGAGTGGGGTGATAAAACGCAACTCTCATCCGGGCTTCTGGCCACGCAATACAATCCGCTAGCGGTTCTCGCTGGTACGCTGGTCGCCATGTTCACTCTTTCAGCGATGGCGATATACGCCGGTAAGTTCATAACGAAAAAAATCAACCCGAAAACCATGACAAAAATAGCAGGCATGGCATTCGTTCTTATAGGACTATCCTTCATTGTTTTCTAGCATCGTATGCGCTTATTGTTTATTAAACACCAAGGCAATTTTTAGCATGGGCGTGAATCTTTCAGAACTGGTCACAGGCAGGCAGATAGAACTAGCGGACCTGAAGGGACGGATGATAGCGATAGATGCGTTCAACACGATGTACCAGTTCCTTTCCATAATACGCGACCGCTTCACGGGCGAGTCGCTGAAAGATTCGAAGGGTCGCGTCACGTCGCATCTCTCGGGGCTGTTCTACCGCACGACCAACCTGATAGAGAACGGCATAGACCCGATATTCGTATTCGACGGCAAACCGCCCGCGTTCAAGCACAGGACTGCAGAGATAAGAAGCGCGATAAAGAAGAATGCTGAGGCGAAACTCGAGAAGGCGAGGGACGACGGCGATATCGAGGCCGTGAGGCGATATGCGCAGGCTACTTCGCGGCTTACAGGCGACATGATAAGCGATGCGAAAAAACTGCTAGAGCTAATGGGCATACCTGTCGTCCAGGCGCCGAGCGAAGGAGAGGCACAGGCTGCTTATATGGCGAACGCGGGCGTCGTCTGGGCGAGCGGCTCGCAGGACTGGGACTCTGTGCTTTTCGGGGCGAACAGGATGATAAAGAACCTTACAGTCAGCGGCAGGCGCAAAGTTGCGCGCAAGGAGGATTACGTCGAAGTCAGGCCTGAGATTATCGAGCTAAAGGACGTGCTGGCGAAACTCGGCCTGAGCCGCGAGCAGATGATAATAACAGGGATTCTCATAGGCACGGACTACAATCCGGGCGGCGTCAAAGGCATCGGTCCGAAAACCGCGCTGAAGATGGTGAAGGATCATAAAAGCCTCGATGGCGTGATTTCCCGCGTCACCTGGGATAACGAGACGAGCGCGCAGGAGATATTCGACTTCTTCATGAAGCCGCCGGTGAGCGACGTGGAGATAAAGAGGACGAAACCTGACATGGCGACGCTCAGGGACTTCATGCTCGATTTCGACTTTTCGGAAGAGCGCATTGGCAAGACCATAGAGCGCATCTGCTCAAACCGCGGCAAAAGCTGCGACAGTCTGAACAGGTGGCTATCGGGATAGCGCCAAAATCGTTTTTAAGAATCGGGCGACAAATAACAATATATACTGCCTCGGAAAAAGAATAACACTGTAAATTTTTCATGGTTGGTCTTATGTTGGAGCGCGTAAAAACGGGTATAGAAGGCCTTGACGAAATAATGAATGGCGGCATACCGAAAGGGCAGCTCGTCCTGCTTTCGGGCACTTGCGGCACTGGCAAGACTACCATATGCACGCAATACATATACAACGGCCTGACCAAGTTCAAGGAAAATGGCATTTACCTGTCGTTCGAGGAAATGCCCCAGAGCATAAAGAACAATGTCAGCCAGTTCGGCATCAACTTCGAGCCTTACGAAAAGGCCGGCAAGTTCTCTTTCATAAAATACGACCCTTATCACATAGAAGAGGTTTTCGAGATACTCGAGAACTCCATACGCGACACCAAGGCCCAGCGCGTCGTAATCGACTCTGTTTCGGCTCTAGGCATCCACGTACGCGACAAAGCCGAGCTGAGGCGCATGATTTTCAACCTTTCCGTCATCCTGCGCAAGCTGGGATGCACGGCGCTTCTGGTCTCTGAAATCGTTCCTGGCAGCGCGGGCAAGATTTCGCGCTACGGCGTCGAAGAATTCGTCACCGACAGTGTGGTAGTGCTTTACTACGAGAGGGACGAATTCTCATTCAACCGCGCTATACAGGTATGGAAGATGAGCGGCTCCGACCATTCGAAAAAGCTTCACCCGTACAAGATAACCGATAAAGGTGTAAGCGTCCAGTCCGGTGACGAAGCCTTCATGAAGAAATTGTGAGCTTCTTTTTCACGGCCATTAAATCATCAAGCCGCATCTCTTCGACTTTCTTTTGCAACAGCTTGCCTAATTCCATTTCCTTTATTTTCGCCTTGGCTGTCCTTTTGGTGAGCTGTTCGCCATGTGGCATGCGGCCTGCGTTTATGAGCGCTTCAGCCAGGGCGTTGCCGAGCTTCTTGGTCTTCTGCATGAAAAGCTCCCTGAAGACGAACGCGCCCGGATTTTTTTCGTAATCGCTCTTCGAGAGCGGCCTTATGGCGATGGCTACTGACTCCGTCTTAGGTGGCGGCGAGAAGTCGTTTTTGTCTATGATGAACAGTAACTCTGTGCTGAAAAAACTCTGCGCCTTCAGCGAAAGGATGGAATGCGTTTTTTCCCCGGGCTTCGATGTGAGTATTTTGTAGAAGCTCTCCGGTACGCTGAGAACCGCGATTTCGAACTCCTTTTTCATCAGTCTGCTGACAAGCGGCTCGCATATGGCATACGGTATGTTGGACACTACCTTGTTGAACTTTATTTTGTCGATGAGGTCTATGGCATTGGCGTATATTATTTCGACGTTAGCCGCCTCGATTTTTCCAAGCGTTGTTGCGAAGCGTTTGTCCATCTCTATCGCCAGCACCCTGGCTCCCTTACTAGCGAGCCTTAACGTCAGCAAACCAGAACCGGCACCTATCTCGAGCACGTAGTCGCCGTGCTTCAATTTGGCGGCGGCCACTATTTTATCAACTGTGCCCTGATTCGTCATTAGATGCTGGTCTTTCGGGACGGGTTCTGCAGAAATTGCGTGTCTCATAGTTTTTTCTCTTTACGAAAATGGTCTATTTTCTTTATTATTTTCTCCGCTGAAACGATCTCGGGTATTATGACCGCGTCCGCGCCGGCGAGATAAAGGCTTTCGGCGTCCTGTTCACACTGGGCGCGGGCTATGATCCTGATGCCGGGATTGAGCCTCCTGGCCCTTCTTATCACGAACGACGATGTGTCGGCATAAGGTATGGTGAGTATCACCATCCTGGCTTTGGCGAGTCCGACCTTTTCGAGTATCTCCTCGTTTTCCGCGTCGCCATATTTTATGTAAACGTTCTGCCTGCCGAGCTCCTTGACTATCTCGGGGTCGCGCTCTATGACCACGAACTTCTCTTTCACGCTGGCCAGGTATTTTATTATTTTACCTCCCATCCTGTGCGCCCCGAAAACTATGACATGCGCTTTCATCTGGTCTTTCGGCTGGTTCTCTATGACGTGGATGCTTTTCGGATGCAGCAGACGCTTCGGCAGCCTGAAACGGGAGAACATATTATAGAAACCGCTCCTGGCGTTCATGGCATATGGAGTGATTACTATCGAAAGCACGACGACGCTTATGATCAGCGAATAAAATTCGCGCGTTATGGAGCCTATGACGAGCATCTCGGCGGCCAGTATGAACATGAACTCGCTGGATTGGCCGAGGCCAAGACCGATGTATCCGGACGTCCTGCCGCCGTATCCGAGCAGGAGATAGATGAACGATAGCAGTACCGGCTTGAGCAGCACGAGCAAAAGCATGAGCGTCACGAAAAGCGGAAGCGACTGCTGCAAGACCAGGAAATTGACCTGCATGCCGAGCGTCGAGAAGAACAGTATCGAGAAGAAGTCTCTCAGCGCGTGGACTTCTCCAGCGATTTCGACGTTGTACGGGAAGTTGGCCATCGATATGCCGGCTATGAAGCCGCCTATCGCTATCGAAAAGCCGAGGAAATACGAGGCGCCTATGAAGAAGAAGCAGTTCGCGACCGCCGTGACGAACAGGACTTCATGCCTCTCCGCGGCGTAGTCGAGTATGAGCGGGAAGAAAAATTTGTTCAGAACTATGGCAAGGGCGAAAAGCCCCAGGCCGCGCATGGCGATGGACAACGTAAAATCAAGCGACGTTACCGCCGCCATGTTCGCCATCAGCGGAAGAACGATTATGGCGATGACGTCCTGCAGGAGCAGTATGCCCAGCATTATCCTGCCGTGCATGGTGTTGAGTTCATCCTTGTCCGCGAGTATCTTGGCGACTATCATGGTGCTCGAAAACGCCAGCAAAAGGCCGATGTAAACGGCGAGCATCGAGCCCAGACCGAACATGCCAGCGACGACGAAACCGAGGCCGAACATGAGCGCTATCTGTATCGCGCCGCCGACCAGCGACGAGAATCCCACATGCCTGAGCTTGCGGAAATCTATCTCCAGCCCTACGGAAAACAGCAGGAAAACTATGCCCAGCTCCGACAGTAACGCTATCTCTTCGCTGTTAGTTATTATGCCCATGCCCATGGGTCCTACGATAATGCCGGCAATCACGTATGCGACCAGTATCGGTTGTCTGAGAAACTTGGCAACGTATGCTAGGACCGCAGAAATGACTATAATCATGCCAATATCGAATAAAAGAGGCAAAGCCATATAATATAATTCTGAAAACTCCATAATAAAAGAGGGCATATGGGTCGCGAAGAGGAAATGAAGAAGATAGAAGAGGAGATACACAAAACCAAATACAACAAGGCCACGCAATACCACGTCGGCCAGCTGAAGTGTAAACTAGCGCGACTGAAGGAGGAAATAGAAAGCGGCGGCAAGTCTGGTGTGGGCGGTAAGGTTTTTTCTGTCAAGAAATGCGGAGACGCGACGGTTCTGCTGGTTGGCTTTCCTTCCGTCGGCAAATCGACGCTGCTTAACAAGATAACATCCGCGGATTCGAAGGTCGGAGAATACGACTTCACGACTCTAGACGTCGTGCCGGGCGTACTGGAATACAACTCCGCGAAAATACAGGTCCTGGACATCCCAGGCATCGTGACTGGCGCTTCAGCCGGCCGCGGGCGCGGCAAGGAGATATTCTCGGTTGTAAGGAATGCCGATTTGATTCTGATAATGATAGAAAGCGCGCAGCAGCTGCAAGTTATACAGCGCGAACTTTACGAAGCGGGATTCAGGCTGAACGAAAAACCGCCGAACGTGACGATAAAAAAGACTGACAGGGGTGGAGTCAAAGTGAGTGCAGGCGTACGCCTGCGGCACGTTGACGAAAAAATGGTCAAGTTGATCATGAACGAGCGCGGCATACACAACGCCGACGTCATAATTCGCGAGGACATAACGCTCGACCGACTGATTGACGCGACGTCAGGCAACAGGGCTTACGTCAAGGTGATGATTGTTTTTTCCAAGTCCGACCTCCTTACGGACGAGCGGAGGAAAACTATTCCAAAGGATTATATGAAAATCTCATCACTGAAGGGCGAGGGTGTGGAAGAGATGAAGAGGGCGATATGGAATCGTCTCGAGCTGGTCAGGATATACCTGAAGCGAATCGGCAAGCCGCCGGACATGGAAAAACCGCTCATAATGAAGAAAGGCGTGACAGTATACGATGCAGCGGAACGCATACACAGGGAGTTCGCCAGGAATCTTGACCACGCGCGCATATGGGGACCGACGGCAAGATTTGATGGCCAGAAGGTCGGCATAAAACATCTTCTCAGGGACGGCGACATCGTCGAGCTGCACATGGACTAATGCCAGCGAATTTAAATTCTGCCAGCATGAATAACAATCATGGCAAAATACAGATGTCTGCAGTGCGGGAAAGACGTCAAGCCCGTCATAATGGAGCCGGCGACGAAAGTCTGCCCCAAATGCGGTTCTGTCAGGCTTGAGAAGCTGAAGAGGGGTTAAGCAGTTTTTTCTGGAACACACGCAATCAAGCTTATTAGTAATCCAACTAACTACATTTCTAAATTAAAAATCACCAGTGTTCTGATGGAAAGCGAAAAGCACGCGTGCGAAAAATGCACTAAAACATTGAAAGTCGTGGTGTGCAAGAAAACGCAGAAACCGCTATGCAGAGACTGTTGTACAAATGAGAATGGCGGCTTCAGCAACTGCGTCGACTGGAAATTCTGCTGGACAAGTTTTTACATCTGACGGCGGGCGCGCTTCTTAGTTTTGGTTTTTGTTTTGTCTTTCTTCTCTTCCTCGGCCTTCATGCCGCGGAGCGCGTAGTTGACCGGATTCTTTACCTTGGCGCATTTCTCGTCAGGCGCGCACACGCCGAAGTTCTTGTACCATCCCTCGTTCGAACAATTCGGAGGCAGGACTTCCTTGTTCCTCGTCCTGTGCCATCTTATATGCGAGCGGACGTGGCTCTCCGGAAGCGGCGGCTTGTTGCTCTTGTTCCATTCGGTGACGAACTTCTCTATGTCGTCCCACGTCCACTTTGAGGAGCGCAGGAAGTTGATGAGGATGAACATCGAGCGCTTTCGTCCATCCTGCAGCCCGTTCAGTATGTTCTTGACGCACGGCGGGAAACGCTCGATGGGGACGGGTCGTGTTATCTCGTTTCTGTGTTCGAGCCGCTTCTCCTCCTTCTTGCGCATCCGCGCGTTCCAGTCCAGCGCCTCGGCTATGAGCGTATCGGCTTCGCCGTCCCTGCCTTCGCCGGAGAGGAAGGGCGTCAGCACTCGCACGCGCTCTGCCTTGGCCTGCATGCGGTCGAAGCTGTCAAGCCTGTCTGGATCGATGGGCAGCGAAACGAGAAACGTCTTCGCGTTTAGCGAGTAAGGCATTCTAAATAGATGCCGCGGCGATATGAGGACCGGGTCGACGTCGACCACCGCGTACGCGTTCAGGCCGTCTTCCGTGAGTATCTTGCCGAGAGGCTTGTTCACCTGCTGTGCCATTTCCTCGGCCGAGAATTTTTTGAACAGGTTCTTTTCCAGCCTTTCAAAAACATAATCTTTCAGGTACAGCACCATCTTTCGGGCGAGCTCGGGATAAAGGGAAGCCGCTGGTTTATAGTCTATGACGTTTGGTATCGACTCCCATGGTATGCCTATGTGGAACCCAGTGCCGCCAGTGAACTTTATGGACACGTTTTTTATATCGTGCTTGCGCAGGCCCCAGATGAACGCCTCCGAGGCGATTTTGCCGTGCTCGAAAAGCTCGCAGTCCACGTCCATTATGAGGTCCCATCCCTTGCGCAGCTGGCCATGGTTGTCCTGCTTCAGGCTCATGGGCTGTGACCAACGTTCGAGAGACGAGTGGAATTCGACGACGCCCGTCTTGACCATAGCGAGAACGTCATTCGGGTAGAGAACGACGTTAGGCCTCTGAGAGAAACTGCCGTTCCTGAACACGCCAACGACTTCCCTGTCTCTACCGAACTCGAGCAGGAAGTTCTGCACATCCTCCCTTGCATAATACTCGTGCACCCCTCTCAAATCCATCATAATACCTATAGATTGGGGGCAGGGGTTAAATTATTTGATACGCCTCCCCATGTATTATATATGAAGATAATATTCTCGCCCAAGTGTCTCGGATACGATGCGCCGGGCCACCCCGAGTCGAGCGCGCGGGTGAGAAGGAGTTACGAGTTCCTGCAGAATTTCAAGGGCTTCGAGTTCGTCCAGCCGGAGCCGTGCGAGCGGCAGGACCTGCTGCTCGTCCATTCTAAGGCGATGGTCAACGAAATAAAGCACGACCGTTTCTTCAATCCGGAAACGCCAGCGCTCCCGGGCATTTACGACCACGCGAAACTCGCTGCAGGAGCGGCTATGCTGGCCGCCGATATATCGCTGAAGGAAGGAAAAGCATTCTCGTTAATGCGCCCGCCCGGCCATCACGCGGGCAAGACGAATTTCGAGGGATTCTGCTATTTCAACAACATCGCGCTCGCGGTCTCGAGGCTTCTGCAACAGAAAAAGAAGGTCGCGGTTCTCGACATCGACGTACATCACTGCAACGGCACGCAGGAAATCTTTCTTGGCAAAAAGAACGTGATAGTCGTATCGCTGCATCAATATGGAGCGTTTTTCTATCCGGGCACCGGCAAGCATTCTGAAGCGAACTGTTACAACTTCCCGCTCGACGCAGGGACGGAAGAAACGCTTTATCTCGACAGGCTCGGAGCTGCGATGGAGATAATAGAAAACTTCAAGCCGGATGCGCTGGCTATATCGGCGGGCTTCGACACGCTCGATGGCGACCCGATTGGCGGGCTGAAGCTCAACGTCGCCACTTATGCAAAAATCGCCAAGATGATAGCCGATCTGAAAATATCGAGATTCGCAGTGCTGGAAGGCGGATACAGCGAGAAGCTGCCGGAATGCGTTTACTCGTTCCTGAAAAACTTTTAAACTTTCCTGTACAATTAACTTCTATGAATTCCGGCAAGACCGCTAGCGAAACGACGACTACGACGACCACGTGCTAGCCAAAGGTCTGCGGCCGGGCTGATTTTTATTTGTCTCCGGCCAGCCGGGAGTTTAATTAACCGTGATGGTAAAAAATAAAGATAAAGGTGATGGCGGATGAAGATATTATTGCTGCATTCGGATTTCATAGAGTGGGAGCCGAAGAAGAAAGCCATTTCAAGCGCGGAGGAAATCGAGAAGAAACCCGTACGAGTCGAAGACGCCCTCGTCGTGTTCAGCGCGGTCGAGAAGCTGGACCAGGCAAACCTCGATGACGTGGTCAAGAAAGCCGCCAAGGAAATCATATCCGTCAGAAACCAGGTAAACGCCAAAAACGTAGTCGTTTATCCGTATGCCCACCTGTCCAGCGATCTATCGTCGCCGGATTCCGCTCTCTACGTGCTCAAGGGCGTGGAAGAAGCGCTAATCGAAGCGAAAGTCCCGGTTAAGCGCGCTCCCTTCGGCTGGTACAAGGCCTTCGACATAAAGTGCAAGGGGCATCCTCTTTCGGAGCTCAGCAGGGACATACTGCCCGAGGGGGTCGAGAGGACCAAAACAAAAACCAAGGTAACGAAGGAAGAGAGTTTTGACTACAAGCAGCTTATGAGAGACATCTCGAAGACGCGGCTCGACAAGGATAACCTCAAGGACAACGATCACCGCATACTCGGCCAGAAGATGGACCTCTTCAGCTTCAGCGAAGTCGCTCCAGGTATGGTGTTCTGGCATGATAAGGGTCTCACCATATATAACGAACTAATCAGCTTCTGGAGGGAGCAGCACAGGAAGGCTGGATACCAGGAGATTTCGACTCCGCAAATCATGGACAAGAAGTTGTGGCAGATTTCAGGCCATTGGGAGAAATACCAGAACAACTTCATAACCGAGTACGAGGGCCGGAGCTTTGCCGTCAAGCCCATGAACTGCCCCGGAGGGATGATGGTTTACAAGAACAGGCCCAAGTCCTACAAAGATCTCCCCCTTCGCGTCGGCGAGCTTGGCGTAGTCCACCGCCAGGAGCTGTCCGGCGTGCTCACAGGGCTTTTCAGGGTAATTCGCTTCACTCAGGACGACGCGCACATCTTCTGCACCGAAGAACAACTGGAGAGCGAGATAGGAAGGATAATGGAACTGGTCGATAAATTTTACAAAAAGTTCGGGTTCGAATACCACGTCGAGCTTTCCACCAGGCCCGAGAAAAGGATAGGCGACGACAAAATATGGGACAAGGCGGAGGCGAAGCTCGAGGAGACACTCAAACACAAAAAAATGAACTTCAAGATAAACAAGGGCGATGGTGCGTTTTACGGCCCGAAAATTGATTATCACATCAAGGACAGCCAGGGCAGGACCTGGCAGTGCGCAACCATACAACTCGACTTCGCCATGCCGGAAAGGTTCGACCTGACGTACAAAGGGGAAGACAACGAGGACCATCGGCCGGTAATGTTGCACAGGGTCATATACGGCTCTTTGGAAAGGTTCATAGGCATACTTCTCGAGCACTTTGACGGCAACCTTCCGGTCTGGCTCTCGCCTGTCCAGGTGCGCGTCCTGTCCTTCACGGACAGGAACAATAAGGCGGCCGGTGAAATCTTGAAAAGCCTTGAAAATGCGGGGATAAGGGCGGAATGCGACCTGAAATCGAACACAGTGGAATACAAAGTAAGGGATGCGGCTGTAAATAAAATACCTTTTGTAATTACAATTGGCGATAAAGAGGAAAAAAATAACACTTTGGCAGTTAGAACGAGAGATGGTAAGGTGAAATTTAACGTTAAGATTGATGACTTCATTAGCGAAATAACCAAGCTAATCAAAAAAAGAGAGAGTGTCATCTCTTAGGTATTTCAGCCCCATCTCTGTCAAAATATATTCATAGAAGCCACCATTGTTCGTATAAACCATTTTTGAAGGCCTTATCAGTCCTCTTTTTCTTAACCATTTGATATTATTTCCAACTGTTATAGGATTTTGTGATATGTCTTCTGCTATTTTTGATCTTCTCGTATTTCCTGATTTTATCGAAAGAAGTATGGGTTTCCTCAGATACCCGACACCAAAATATGGTTTGCTGTACGTTTCAATGATTTCTCTAAGTTTTCTACTCCTTTGCGTATGCTGAGGTTGGACTATTTCATAAAACCTGCGAATGTTAATAATATGTTGCACAAACAAACGATATATCGGTTTTTTTCTACCTTTCCGTTCTTCATATATTGTGGATTTTATACCGAGATTCTTCAATATTTTACTTAAATATAGGAGCCATGTTTGACTATTTGACGTTATGGATATCCTCCGCGACCCGGTGAATGTAGCGGCACCTTCCGCATCAAATGCCCCTCTAACGGCCGCCACCGACAATATTTTATCATTCATAACAAACTTTTTGATACCGATCTCGCCCTTCTTCCCAACAGGCACTCCAAGTATTCCGTTGAGGATGTATGCAATAGGAGATGATCTGACTGTAAGGAATGTTGCATCTGATCTTCTTCGAATATCAATTTGTTTTTCAGGCAAGCCCAAAGATAAAAAAAAAGTTCTTGACAACATTAATCAAATTTTCATTTTTATTAACAAAAACTATATACCAGTAAGTAGACGGGATATAACCATCACCTTTAATGAGTTCCGAAATATATACCCACTTTTCATCAATGTTTATAACAGGTCCTATTTTGACATACTTGCCCATTCTGTTTATTTTAATTCGCATCTTTCCTTGGAATTCTTCCATTCTAATGGGAGAATTTTGAGCTATTTTTTGAAATAATTTTATAGGAATCGAGCGGGTGCAGTTTCTGTATCTGCTCATATTTTTTAAGCCGATTCCGTATTCTCTGGAAAATTCGCAAAGTTTTTTATTGGCAAATAGAATTTGCGCTAAATCTTTGTCAATCATTATCTTTGTTTCTTTAGGCAGATATTGCAGAATGTTAAATCTCATTGTAACATTATTGTCATAGGAGACATGAATAAGTTGTTAGCAAGGACATTACAGACCAAAGTGGAGGTCAAGTTCGACGTCAAGCCAGAGGATTTCATAAAGAGCATAAGGAAAGGGATAGAAACGAGAGCGTAGCGAAAAGGTTTTAAGCATGCGTTTTGAAGAATAATAATCCTAGCTAGAGGAACATTCATGAAAATAATTCTCCTTGGCCCGCCGGGCATAGGCAAAGGAACCCAGTGCAGCATACTTTCAACCAGAATGAAGATACCCAACATATGCACGGGCGAGATGCTGCGCAACGAATCAAAGAAAGGCACGGCAATAGGCAGAAAGGCGAAGGCTTACATGGACCGCGGCGAGCTGGTGCCGGACGCTTTAGTTATGGAAATAATGAAGAAAGCCATCAAGGGGCGGAAGAGGTTCATTCTCGACGGCTTCCCCAGGACGCTGGTGCAGGCCAAAGAACTCGAAAAGACGGCCGCTATCGATATGGTCATCAACTTCGTCGCGCCGAACAGGAACATCCTGGAAAGGATGACAGGCCGCCTGACATGCGGATATTGCGGGGAAATATACCACCACAAGTTCGCGAAGCCGAAGAAGAGCGGCATGTGCGACAAATGCAAAGGCGCACTTTACGTCCGCGAGGATCAGAAAAACGACGTGGTCAAAAAGCGCCTGAAAGTGTATGAAAAGGCGACGAAGCCGCTTGTGGATTTCTACACGAAGAAAGGCGTGCTAATAGAGGTTGACGCCGTGGGCGGCATCGAAGACGTGTCGCGCAGGATGTTGAAATCGGTTGATGCTTACATGAAGAAAAACAAGCTTGCTGAGGAGTGATTTTATGGAGAAAACGCTAGTCCTGATAAAGCCCGACGGAGTCGACAGAAACCTGATCGGCGAGATAATAAGGCGCTTTGAAGACGGCGGCCTGAAAGTGCGAAACATGAAGATGGTCGCGCCGACCAGCGATTTTGTTGAGACGCATTACGCCATGCACAAGGGGAAGCCGTTCTTTGAGCTGCTCATCAAATACCTGGCCAACCGGCAGGTCGTCGCTATGGTGCTCGAAGGGAAGGACGCGGTCGCGCACGTGAGGCGAATAGTCGGCGCTACCGACCCCAGCAAGGCCGACAAGGGCACGATACGAGGCGATCTGGGCGACGACTCGTGCGAGAAGGCCGACAAAGAGCACCGCTCCATCTACAATCTCATTCACGCCTCCGGCACGCCCGATGAAGCGAAAGCCGAGCTCAAGCTCTGGTTCGGCAAGTAAAGTAGTCGCTAGAACCGCTTTTCTCTTTTTATACAAATTTATACATTCCTAATTAATTATTATCAGGTCGACATGGTGCTTGAAAGGTTCAGATTAACAGGCAGAGGCAAGAAAGGGCCAGATTTAAACCCGGACGAAGTTTCTTTAGTACGAAGGGATATGCAGGCGCTGAGAATCGCAAGGGACATATTTTTTCCGGGTGTTCAATGGGTGGGAATGGGCACAAAGGAAAAAATAGCCAGATACAACGATCTTATGAGATACCTTCAGGATATTCCCACATATATTCAATCCGGAGATGCGAAAGCTATCGATATTAATAAGTCTCTGGCAAACGCTGGTTTCAATCCGCATTATGCCATAGAAGGCTGTCATTTCCTGCTAAAAAAAGAGCTCAAAGAAGTCAAAACGAAAAAATTCGACGGTTCCGGTGGGGGAGGCGGTGGCGGAGGAAAAGGCAAGGGTGGATTTAATTTCAACTATCAGAACTACCAGCGTAGCACACAAACCACTACTCACAACACTAAAAATAGAAATACCAATGTTGACGTGCATGACAACCCTGTAGATGTAGAATTACATTATCATAATCATGAAGGGAACAAACAGGCTGACCCGGACAAAGCAGTCGGGGCTGCTACCGGAATTATATCCGACCTGCACGGCTCTCCTGTTGATGGTGCAATAATCTTGATTGATGTCAACGGCACGCATTATAAAGGCACATCCGGCAAGAACGGCAAGTTTTTCATTCCCGACATTCCTGCCGGCAGGATACCATGGCAGCCGGCAGTGCGCGTAAAGTCATACAAAGTATCTGTGACGAAGGAATACACCGATGAATTTTCAACGCAGGTAAGGGAAGTGAGTGCAACGGCAAGCGTGGTCGTAAGCGCTGGTGAAGTCAGCCCGACAGACCCCGACGTAATAAAACTGGAAATAAAAAATCGGTCGGTAGAAGGACAGGCAAAAGAAAAAAACAGGTCAAGAGAAGAGCAAATAAAAGATTATCTAGACGGTAAGGGCGAAAGGCCAGATAGCACGATTTTAGAAAAGGGTCCTGGTCGAGCATTGGGAAAGGCGACGAAAGGCTCCAGACTCATCTCGGATTTTTCCAGGAAGACTGGTCACGGCGTCAATCACATAATTTCTTCGCTGGTTCTGGTCATAATTGGAATTGCCATATCGGCTTACACAAGCAACATATGGTATCTTATCGGATTCATTTTCTGGGGCTTCCACATGATACTTCCAAACCCAAAGGAAAACAAGCTCGACGCCGAGGAATTCACTACTTTCGGCAGCCTTTTCACTAATACGGAAAACAGAACGAACACTGGCATAGCTTTTCTGAAAGCCGTTGCGATGGCAGGCATCGTGGTGTGCTTCATCGGCGGCCTTTATTCGCAGCAGTTCCCGGGCTCCAATCTTCTGCTGCTGTTCCTTGCGTTCGGCTTTTACTTCAAGATGCCGATAGAGTTCGAACCATCAAAGCCATACGACTTCATCCTTTCATTCGTTAGGGTTCTGCTGGCACTTTTCATAGCCTTTTTCATATTCGGCGTTTTGGGCGGAGGCATATTCCAGTCGAAAGAGCTTGGCTGGCTGACGTTGGCCTTCTTCGTCGTTTTGCCTGTCGCAACAGAAAAGAACAACCTGGCAAAGGCTCTGGGTAAAATAGGCAATGCGTCAGGGGCAAGCTACGACATGATAGACAAAGTCGTATTCGTTGCGATAATGGTAATTTTTGCCGTCATAGGTGGCTTCAACCTAGCTGGCGGCTTCTTCTCCGGAACAGGCGGCATAGTATTCAGTGCCGTTTGGATTCTCGGTCTTGTAGCCGGGCTCACAACCCCGGCAGAGACGAGGCCATGGATGGGTGTAATAATACTCGTGATAGGTTTCGTGATTTTCGGCCTTGGCTCCGGCCAGCAGTCGGTGGGCGTGGCCTTCTTCGGCGAGTGGTGGCCGTCAGTCCACAATGGCGTAAATGACTTCTTCAAGCCGATGGGCGACATGTTCGGTCAGTTCCAGAACACGTTCGGCCAGGGATGGATGCTGTTCACCAACCCGGTCGGGTATGCTCAACAGATAACGAATGGCCAATACGCGCAAAACGAGATGGGAATATCAGGGGCGTACGGCCTGGAGATAAGGAAGTTTGACGTCCATCCAATATATCTCGGGGAGCCTTTCTTGATAGAAATGGAGCTGGAGAACAAGGGACAATTCCACGCAAAGAACGTCAGAATTGATTTACTAACGACTATAAGGGATTTCAAGATTGGACATAATACCGTCCCAACAAACAAAATGGAAAAGCTGCCCAAGAACGAGAAGACCAATGAACAATGGTACAGGTTCACAATGGATAAAAATTACATCAACCAGGCTATGGGAATAAATATAGAAGATATAGAAATGAAAGAAACCATCCCAATCCTACTTTACGGTAAACTGGAATGCGAAGACTTCAGAAGCACTGCGTGGAACGATTTCGGATTTATCGGCGGCCAAGAGCATACGGTGAGGGAGAAATACATACCTTTCATGATTAACGTGACTTACGAATACGAGTCGACGTCGAATCTGCAGATAGATTTCATTTCAGACCAGGAATGGAAGAGGCTCTCATCAGAAGACAAGCTTGTAAGAGCGCAGAAGCCTTCTCTGCTTTCAACTTCGCCTGCCAACCTCAATCTCGGTTCAATGGACCAGCCAATAAAGGCAAGCACAGGATTCTATATCGGTTTCAATCTTTCAACCACTTGGGATCCGAAAAACACTGCGGTAAGCAATGCCAAAGTGTCCTTAAACGTAACCAAGGATTTGGGCGAACCTACGTGCACGAGAAGTTTCAAATTTGATCTGAACAATAAAGACGCGAACGTTTCCGCCTATATTTTTGAGCTGGGCTTTTCAAATGACGGCGTATGCAGCTACAACGGTATCAGCAGGTTAGAAGTTCCGAAAAAGACATACACTATAACAGCGAGTGCGACGTACAGCTTCACCAAGAAGGACACCAAGGACACGCTGATAACATTCAATGATATATGCTGGCCGAAGGAATTGGCGCAATACACTGCAGAATCTGGTTCTGATTCTTGAAATCGTTAGACGCCTGCCATCAGCCTTATCATGTCGCGCAGGCCTGGCGCGAGCCCTAGTATGAAGATGACTATCTTCAGGAAGTTCTTGAACTCGCCCTTCTCTGCGTGACGGTCGATTATGTATAAAACAGGTATCAGCACGACGAGCTTGAGCAGGAACATGGCCGCGGGGTTGGAGAACTCGATAAGCGTGCGCGGCAGCGGATGCTGCTCGGCGTAACCGAAAAACGCGAGGGCGACGAAAGTCGCGCTGGCATCGAGCATGTGGGCCGAAAGTATGGCCGAGTTGTCGAGTGTGAAAATCTGCTTAAGCGTTTTCAGCATGGATTTTTTTTGCAAGGAAACAGAAAACTTGTGGAACAGGAAGAACAGCAGAGTCCATAGGCCAGTGATGCCCAGAATCATGCCCACTGGAATGATATCGAATTTTGGCATAATGGCTAATTCGATAGCCGATAGCGCCACGCCAATCCCGGCCATGGATTTCCAGTACGGAATCGCTTTCGCATATTTCTGTATGCCTAAAGAGATGACTAAAACTCCTAGTGCGAGCGTAAACGTGATGAAATACGAGCCCGGCGTCGGGAATACCGGCATCGAGAAGAAATCGCCTATATCGCCTTTGAGCGCACCAGCGAACGCGGCGTCGTGAAGCACGCGCGTTATGGCCGCCCATAAGATGAACGGCGTTATCGCATACAGGAAATGCCGGTCTATGCGTACGCGCATGCGCTTCAGGAGCTTGAAAACAAAATATACAGCCACGACAAGAATAATTCCATAAACCAGTGAATTGACGGGGTTGAACCAGCCGTTCGATAGAATGGGGTTCAGGAAGTATTCGCTGATGAAGTCCATACTCTTTATTGGCTTGTATTCTTAAAATATTTAGCCTGGAAATATTGCAGAATCAAACCGGCAGCAGCCCGCTCCTGACCACGAACATGAATATCATGAACACGGAAGCGAGCATTATGAGCGAGTGCTTGACGCCAGCGACGATCGAATTCTCACCGAGCTGCCCTGATATCAGGCCCATGAATATCGCCTGTATGACAAGCACGGTGAAGAACAGCGAGAAGTAATAGCAGCCCACTCCTTGGTTTACTGAGAACGACTCGCAGACCACGCCGAAATACGCGCACGGGAACGGGATGTTCATCCTCTGGCACGGGTCGGCGAAGGACATGACTAACGGCGAATTCGCTACAGACGTCTGCTGCGTCTGGCTCATCATGGGCACGAGGACGTAGATTATGGAAATGGATATCGCGACAAACATGAAGAATATGCCGTACATTATCATGACGTGCTGGCGAACGACTGACTTGCGCTCTTCATCGATCTCCTTGAGCGTGACCATATCCCTGGAAAGCGAATCGAGAGTGACCGATATGTTGGCGCCCGAGACATACGCTTCTCTTACGATGCTCAGTATCTCCGTTACGAGCTTCGAGGCGCGGAAGCGCTTGCCGAAAATTTCAAGCGCCCTGATGAAATGCACGCCCCAGGACAAGCGGTTGGAGAACTTCTGGATTTCAGGCGTGAGCTTGCCATAGTTGTTCTTCGTCGTCATCTTTATCGCTTCGGAAAGCGTGATGCCGGAGCGCTTTAAGCCTGCGAGGTCGCGGATGAATGCAGGGAACTCTTTCTCTATCGATTTTAACCAGAGTAATTCCGTGTATTTTATCAGGAAAAGCGGAGTGATGACTATGAACAGCGCTATGACGCTCACGTTAACTATGATGCCGACATCCTGGGTAAGGACGGCGAAAACGCTGACCAGCACGACAGCTATTATCATCGAAACCAGTAGCACTCTCCTTTCCTTGTCCATATGTTCACTCTATTTTCCTTCAATTCGAAGGTGAAAGGCTCTTCATCAATACCAGGAATCCCGCGGATATGAGCGGTATGAAGAAGAACACCAGGAACGTCTGCACCATGAGTATATCGCCACCCACGAGCGGCGACATTATCGACGAGAGCACGATGAAGAACAGCGTGCCCACGATTATGAGCGTTATGTAAATCTCAGTATAGAAACTTATCTGCTTCGAATAGTCTTCCAGCGAGCGCCTGTAATCGTTCATGTATTCCTTGGACTTGTCCGCGAGGTATTCGCCCAGGTCGCCTCCGCGCTTTATCACGGAAAGCATGCCCCACAACATCTCGGAGAACTTCGCTGACGGCGTGCGGTTCGCAGCCTTCGTTATCGCGGTCGAAACATCCATGCCGAGCATGTGTATGTCGCGGTAGATTTTTTCGCACTCCTTGCCTATGTGGCCGCCCCTGAGCGAAGCTATCTTGAACAGCTGCGCCGCATTCGTGTCTGCAGACGCGACTGTCGCCATGTAAATCGTGGCGAATGGAATGGACTTGTTTATTTCGCTCTGTATGCCCTTCGCCTTCATGGTCGGATAATACATGCCCAGGAAGAACACGCCGACTGCCGCAACGCAGGAGATTATGATGGAGAACGTGTACGAGTAGAAAGCGCGGGCCGTTGTTATGGTAATGTAGAACGAGCCAGCCATTATAACTGCCGCGAAGGTTATGAGCGACGCCAGCATCAGCAGCGAAACGTATTCCTCGACCGGGTATTTCATCTTGGCCTGCTTCAGCTGCAGGCTGAGAGAATCAAAATATTCGGCGTATGATTCCACTACCCTCCCGAAAAGTTTGTATGCGAATCTTCCCAACATAAATTTTCCTTGCCAAGGCATGTCTGGATTACGAAAAACTCAGCCTTAGTCGCACCTCATATGCCCTCGACGAGGCCGATTATCCTTTCAGGATTGGAATAGTAGCCGGTTATCATTTTAGACACGTCCCTGTAGTCGAACATGCGCTTTTCCCACATCCACTCTAGGATGATCTTCCTGGTGCGCATCTCTTCCTTTAGCGTAATTTCTGTCAGGCCGAGCGACCTGGCGATGTGCTCCAGCATGGTGCTCCTCTCGGAAAGCTCGAACTTGTCATCGATGGGCTTCCATTTGAAGACCTCGCTTGTCACGGGCTTGTCGCCCTTGACTCCCGTGACCTCGAGAATCTGGTTGACTCTGCGCACGTAGCGGTCGCGCGACTTGACCTGCATTATGAACACTATGATGTCCAGATTTTGTATAAGGCTCGACGGCAGGTTGATGGGAGGCGTCGTAAGTCTGTCTACGAGCTGCTGCAGATTCGCCGCGTGAATCGTCGCTATCCCGGCGTGACCTGTAGCGATTTGCTGGAACAGGACGTACGCTTCCGTGCCTCTCACCTCGCCGACTATTATGTAGTCCGGTCGCTGTCTTAACGACGACTTGAGCAGGTCGAAAAGGCTGACCTCGCCGGTCTTCTTGCCCTCGGATATCGGAGTTCTGGCGACTTCCGGCACCCAGTGGGGGTGCGGCAGGCTCAGCTCCGGCGTATCCTCTATCGAAACTATCTTCATGTTGGGTCTGATGAAAAGCGACAGCGCATTGAGAAGCGACGTCTTGCCCGATGCCGTACCACCGGAGATTAGCATGGACTTGCGGTTCTCTATCGCGAGCCAAAGGTATGCGAGCTGTGTCGAGTCGAGCGTGCCGTATTCCAGCATGTGTATCGGAGTGAGCGGTGTCTTGGTGAACTTGCGTATCGTGAAATTCGAACCTCGTCTGGCTATGTCCGTTCCCAGCGTCGCGTGGACCCTCGAGCCGTCCGGCAGCGAGCCTTCTATCATGGGATCCGCGACGGAAATCGACTTGCCGCATTTCTGCGACATCTTCATGACGAACGTGTCCAGAACGTCAGCGTCGTCGAAAACTATATTGGTCACGGTCGAGCCGAAAAGCGGGTTCCTGTGGTAGATGTAAAGCGGGATTTTATCGCCGTCGCACGATACTTCCTCGATGTTCTTGTCCCTCATGAGCGGCTCTATCCTGCCCAGGCCGATGATGTCTCGTTGTACGTAGTACCGGATAACATCGCTTTTCCCGGGGTCCATGCCGCGTATCCTCATGATTATGCTCTTTATCTCTTCTGTCAGCAGCTCTTTCGCGCGTATCTCGCCCAGCTTCATGAAGTCGATATCCAAACGTTCTTCGAGCTCCTTTTTCACGAACTCTATTATCTCCATTTCCCTGTCGCTTATCTGGGGCTCGATGACGGAATACACGAGCTCGTTGTGCTCGTTGTCCCATCTTATCCTGGCGTAAGCATAGACGCGCTCGTTCTTCTGCGGCGCATCCGGTATCAGAGGATACGATATGTTTATGCTTCGCAGCATCTCCTTTTCCTCGCTGGAAAGCGGAGTCGTGAGCGGAGCGGGCGCTTTCGATATTTCCATCTCTATGCCGGGCGCCTCCTTGACTATGATTTTTTCAGTCACTATCGGCGCCGAGGGGATGCGCTCTTCGCGGTCGAAAAAGAACATGCTGTTCCTGCCGCCAGAGTAGCCGCGTCGTTCCTCCTTGCGCGAGCGCAGGCCGTATTTCAGTTTCCTTATTATCTTCTTGGCCTGGACGCTAGCTTCGACGCTCCCGGCTTTGGCATTTTTACCAGAATCCGCCTGCGTCGCTTCCCTAGGTATGCGCATCTTCCTTAATCTGACCGCCATAGAAACCCTCTAACCCGTAATGTATAATAATTGGGCTCCGTTTCTTATATTTATTAGAATAAGCAGGCGTCACGCCACTCTTCTGTCCAACGAGACGAGATTGCCGTTCTTGTATACGACCACCTTGCCCAGATCGCTTATGGCCATGCCGCTGAATACGAACGTTTCGTTGAGACCATAGAGAGGCGAGAAATCGCCAGAACCGCTATACGGTTCGAGCGTGACGTTAAGACCGGCGTTGGAAAGGCTTATCTTGTAGAAACTGTTGCTGACGGTCTTGGGTATCGTTAGTATCATAGTGACGTTCGCTTCGCTCTCGCACGCCTTTATGATGCTGGACAGGACGTATTCCTTCACCTCGGTCATCTGGTCGCTGGCAGTCGATGAAGTGTAATAGTTCTGGTACATTGTGAAAAGGGCGAAAGCCATTATCATGATGGCTACGCCGATGGTGAACATCAGGACCTGCTCGAAAACAAGCATCTGGCCTTTTCGTTTTTTCTGGCCGACTGGCTCGCGTTTCATATGGGCTGCACTTTTATTCTCGAAAGCACGAGATCCCCGTTGTTATATGCGCCGCCCTGCGCCGTGTATGGGCCGCCGTAAGAAATGAGCACTTTGCTCGAACCGGTATCTTTGCCCTCTTTTTTCAGCTCAATCTTGTAGCCTTTCCACGGCTCCTGGCTGTCGAGCTCGCGGTAGCGCAGCCTGAATATGACGTTATATAAGCCCTCAGTTCGTTCGCCGCGCAGGCTTATGACGCCGGGCTTCTCGCCATAACGCGCGATGGTGCCATTATCCGCGGTATTGAGCAGGACTTCGCCGTCCCCGAATATCAGGGGCTGGTTGACGGTGATCGTGTATATTATGGAGTTGCTGGCCACATCGAGGTATAGAATGCCTGCAACAGGAAGGTCCAGCGACTCCTCGCAGGCGCCTTCAAACGAACAGGTTCCGGCCATGTTGACTATCTTAGCATCGAGGTCTTCCATGAACTTCACTGCAGACGCGAACTGGGTCACCACAGAACGCTTGTCTATCATGGGCTTGCCCCACATGTACGCCGAGCCGACGAGCGCGATTATTATGCCGGTAACAAGAACAAGCGTGATTGCTTCAGTCTGAGCTTTTCTGTTTGCTTTACCATGCGCTTTTCCGTCCGCCTTTCTGCCAGTCCCCATGGCCCCGAGCTTCATGATAATATATTCTGTTCCCTGTTATAAAAATCCGAACTGCGGATTTTCTGACCGGCCGGAATTCGCATTTTATGATAATTTTTATCGAAGCTAAATTTCACTATAGTTACCGGAAAGGTTAAAAATACTTACTGTTCAATAATGAAATGGTTGATATGGGAAAAATCTTAAAACCTGTGCCGCATCTTGTTTTCGACAGCGTTGAAAGAACTCCCGGAAAAGTTGCCCTCATGTACAAGGTAGGCAACGAATACAAAGGCACAACTTATGGCGAAATGGGAGAGCGCATCAGAAAACTTTCTACCGGACTCGCTCATCTGGGTCTCGATAAAAAAAACGTTGCAATCCTTTCTGAAAACAGGCCGGAATGGCCGATGACAGAATACGCCGTGATGGGGACTCAGGGAATTTTCGTGCCGATTTACGAGAGGCAGCCGAAAGGCTATGTGGATTACGTGCTCAACGATTCTGATGCGTCGGCGATAGTTGTGTCGAATCCCGAAGAGCTGAAAAAAGTCCTTGATTTGAGGAAAGGCACTCCTAATCTCAGGTATATAATAACGCTTAACGGCGAGAACGACTACAGGCAGGATATAATACAACTCAAGGAAGTCATGAAATTCGGCGGCAGGTCGGATGCGGAAAGGACGCGCCAGTTTTATGATTCGCTCACTTTGAAAACTCCTGCAAAGATAATTTACACATCAGGCACTACTGGCGAACCAAAAGGCGCGCTGTTCGATCAGGAGGCAATATCTTACAACGCACTGGCGTCAATAGACAGGCTCGGCTTCAACGAGAACGATGTGAGCATATCATTCCTGCCGCTGGCACATTCTTTCGAGGCAAACAACCAGAACGTCATTCTCATCACAGGAGGAACCATAGCATACTCCAGCAGAAAGGACATGATAAAGAACATGCCTCTGGTGAAGCCAACTGCTGTTCCTGTCGTCCCGCTTGTTGCAGAAAAAATATACGCCAACATACCGGATTTCGGCAAAAAGGCATTGCAAAAATATGTAGATGCAGTCGAAAACGGCCGCCATCCGGATATAATCTCGAAACTTGTGATTGGCCTGGTCTCGCACAAGCTCAAGGGCAAGACCGGGGGTAATATCAGGTTTTTCGTATCCGGCGGCGCTGCACTCGATCCGGAACTAAGCAAATATTTTGAAACGCTTGGTTTGCCTATGGTAGAGGGATATGGACAGACGGAGTTCTGCCCCGTCATAGCGGCCAACGACCCCAAAGATATAAAACACGGCTATGTTGGCAGGCCTCTGAGTCTCGTCGTGCAAGATGCGAATGGCAAACCTCACGGAGGCGTTGATGTCAAAACCAACGGTGACGGTGAGCTTATGGTTAAAGGCCCGAGTATGATGACTGGATACCGTAATAAACCGGAATTGACACAAAAAACTATAGAAAATGGGTGGCTCAGGACCGGAGACATTGCGGAGATAACACCTGATGGTTATGTTAAAATAATAGGCAGGAAGAAAAGAATCCCGAAACTTTCTTCCGGGGAAGCAGTACCTCTTGATAAACTGGAAGGCCTCATAAACGCAATACCTGATGCGCACGTCACTTCAGTTGTTATCGCAAACGACAAAAGGTCTTATCCTGTCGCACTGATATTCCCGCAGGAAGACGGCGTCGCCATCGAAAGAAAAACCGTGGAAAAATACTTGGCAGAAATCAATAATGACCTTCCGAAGCATGAACAGATAAGAAAATTCGAGATAATGCCCCATGCGCTGAGGGAAGGCTTTGAAATAACACCCACTCTTAAGATAAAATCCAGTGTCGTGGAGCAAGAATACAAAAATGTAATAGACAGGCTTTACGGCCAGGATGTATAAAAACTCTTTTAGATTTTTCTGAAACATGTTATATCACTATTATTTTCACTGTAGTTACAATATTTATTTAAAGATTTCTCACTTATATAATAAAATATGAAAGGCAAGGAGTTGCGCAAAAGCGTACTTGAACTAGTGGAGCATCACTGGCCTGTTCACATAAAAGAGCTCGTCAGGGATCTCGGCCTTGAAGTAAACAATGCCAACATCAAAAAAATCAGCTACCATATAAAGGAATTGGAACGTAAAGAGAAGGTCAAGACTAAAAGGATTGGTAAAGCACTGATCGCCTGGCCTCACGACATGGAAAGGTTAAGAGCAATATACGAACTGATAAGGGTGGAATAATGGTTATAGCGACTATACTTAAAAAAATGCTCATCAGCAGAGGTTTCACCACAGAAAAAAGCAGGATAAAAATGTTCGGTAAAATGGACTGGACACTTTATCCTTCTTCAGGCTTTGCCCACATAATGCAGGAAATAGGTAACCATATGGGCCCGGAAGAGCTTTACAGGATAGGCTATGAAGAGGGGCTGATGAACGGCGAAGAAATCCTGAAGGCAAGCGGCGCCAAAATAAAAGGCGGCTGGATATCCCTTCAGCTCGTCATTGCTCTGATGGATTTCATAGGATACGGGAATGTACAGTTTGTGAAAAATGAAATAAAAAGCGACGGCCATCATCACGTCATAATACACGTCTTCAACAACCCGATAGTAGAGCACGCGAAAGAGATGTATGGTGAAAAATCACACATTTGCAATTTCATTGCAGGCCTTTTCTCAGGCCACGGTGAAATTGAGCTTGGCATAAAAAATGCGCATCTGATAGAAAAAACATGCATTTGCAAAGGGGCGCAGTATTGCGAATTTGAATCGAAATATTAATGCGGAGACTTTTGATATGTCTGTATATTTAGGTCGGATTGGCGGCAACGTGAATGGTAGAAGCAAGATGTTCGAAATACATGCTCTCACCAATGGCTTGCCTTTTGACGGCTATCCGGCATCTGAGATGTCAGATTCAGCCCTTTACAAACAGATGTTAGAAGGCAGATATAAAATTCTTGAGTCCGGAAAGCCAATTTACTGCACAGCAGTAAACCCCGACAAAGAAAAGAAGATAGAGACCAATCCGCACGACGAAAGGCCGGGGACCGTTCACATAGTGACTATTGACGAGAAAGGCAATGTGATAGGCGGTCTTAGTGTCGCAACTGATATAGGCGACACCTACAATGGCGATCGTGTCGGCCTGCCACTTGAAAACAGGTTCAAGCCGGGCAGCTACCCGGTCGGGGCCAGCCTTGATGATTTCAGAAAAAAATACATAAGGCT
Organism: Candidatus Aenigmatarchaeota archaeon; assembly: GCA_043808015.1. GTDB lineage: Archaea > Aenigmatarchaeota > Aenigmatarchaeia > QMZP01 > QMZT01 > JBGPQP01. The sequence goes on along the minus strand of JAZDFI010000008.1, from coordinate 8,296 downwards.
AAACTATGGCAGGGACAGGGACATAAAACCCGGGGAGATGGCCGAACTTTACAGACACTTCAAACTCAAGGCGGATAACGGTGACCTTCCGGCGAGGCTGGGCTTATACGCGGGAACCTACAACCTCGCAGTAAGGGAGACCAGAAAGAAAGGCCAGACGCCAACATGGATATGGGTATTTGATGCGATACCGGCATATTTCAACCTTTACAGATGGGCAGGAGCAGCTGTTCTAAGAGACCCGACTGTGCAGGAAAACCCACAGTGGATATCCCCCAATAAAGGACAATTGAAATTTGTCAGAAGGGGTAATGGCGACGGGAAGGGTATTTTCTATAAAGGCAAAGACATATCTAGAGAAGTGCCGATACTAAGACCTAGCGGCAAGGGCGCTAACATCAAATTCAAACTTGAAAATGTGCCATTCCTCGACGGCGTTGTTGACATACTGAGGGATGAAAGGGCCGTGATAGATCACCCGCTTTCAATATCACCGCTTCATTACGAAGGTATGAACATGAAGGATATGATAAATCTTAGGACTGGTTTGAGCGTAATGGGAGCCCGCGTGTTCGAGGATGCCCATAATGGAGGCCCCATAAATTTCATAAACAGACTCGCGAGAAAACACATCGAAAGCGAGAATCTGGACTTCAACGGCGTTGGGAAAAAGCCGGATGGAATGAGCCTCGAACAGATGTACAGCTACGACATCTAATTCATTCTTTTTTAAGAACTATGCCTTTGTCGGCAGTCATTTCTATGGGATAGATGTCAGTGCCGTGTTTCGTCCTTCTCATCTTTCTTATAAGAATCGATCTTGAGATGCCCTCGCCAATGCCGAAGAGGCTCAGAACAATGACTCCGTCGGCGACGAACTCGCTGACTCCGTCGCGTGAAAGGCTTCCTCCGACATGCTCGCCTATCTCGTTGTCCAAAATTTCGGAAGTCACGATGGTCGTCGCGCCCGTCTTCTTTAGAACGCGTATTATCTCGAACAGGCGTTTTCGCAGGACTGCCGGGTCCTTCATGTACATGCCGACCAGCGAGATCGGGTCTAGGACGACGCGTTTGGCGTTTATCGAATTTATGGCGTTCACGACTGTGGATGCAATGTCAGAAACCTCGAACGGGTTCTGATATACAAATTTGAATATGCATTCCTTCTCGTATTTCTCGAAGTCGAAGCCGTAGCGCTTCACGTCTTCCTTTATGTCTTCCGGATCCTCTTCGAGCGTTATGTAGACGCCCGGTTCGCCGTTTTTCAGGCCTTCGTATATGTATTGTGCGCAGAATGTGGTTTTGCCGGTGCCCGTCCCTCCTGTGATGAGTATGGTCGCCCCTTTGACGAAGCCGCCTTCAATCAGTTCGTCAAGCCCGTGTATGCCCGTCGAAGTCCTCTCCGTGGAACCTCCTGGCAATTTCGATGCAGAATCAGTCTTTCTTGGCATAATAATATTTTGCCGCAGTTCCCTTATATTCGTTTAAACGTTTTCTTTCTCTATAGTGTAAAACATCGCGGCAGAATTTGGAACTCGCAGGTTGGCTTTGCTGGAGTCTACTTTTTCCTTTCTATCAGGTAGCGCGCGAAATCGTCCAGCATGCTGCGCAATTCGCCTGGCATCGAAGACGTCGTCTGCGTGCTTTCGTCCACAAGGCTGCGCGCCTTTTGCCTGGCATATTCAATGGAGCCGTGTTTCTCGAAAAGTGATTTCACGTATGCTATGTCGCCTTTGGTGGTGTTCTCGCGCGGCTTGTCCAGAATCTCGAACATCCGCTTCCGTTCGTCGCGGCTGCACTTGACCGAGCAGTGCACGACCATGATGCTGCGCTTCCCCTCTTTTATGTCCGAGCCTATCTCGCCGCGCCCCTTGCCTTCCGTCAGATCGAGCAGGTCGTCTGCTATCTGGAACGCGGGGCCGACTTTCATGCCGAATTCCTTTATCTTGGGCACGAGGCCCGTCCTGCCGGCGACAATCGCGCCGCCCACCATAGGAAGCGTGAGATACCAGGCCGTCTTCAGCTCTATCATCTTCATGTAATCTTTCTCGCTCGGGCTCCGCTGGCCGCGCAGGTTCATGTCCATCGTCTGGCCTTGGGCCGTTTTTACGCACGTCTCGGCTATTTCAGCAAAGAGAGAAAGCTTTATCGCGTCGTCCAGCTGCGAATTGAGCACTATATCGACGACTTTGAGCGACATGAAATCGCCCACGTTTATGCCGTGGGCCACGCCGTATTTGACCCACAACGCCGGCTTGTCCCTGCGCATGCGGTCTCCGTCCTCTATGTCGTCGTGCACGAGCAGCCAGTTGTGGAGCAGCTCGCAGGCGGCCGCGAAGGGCATGACCTTGTTCGTGTCGCATCCCAGCGCTTCGCACGTGAGTATCGCCAGCACCGGACGCACGCGCTTGCCGCCTGAGTTCAGATGATACCAGACTGCGTCGTTGAGGTTCGGCGTCCCTTTCCTGGGTATCGCTTTTTCGAGCTCTTTCTCTATGGCCTTGCCCTTCTTCTTCAGCATGCGCTCGACTTCTTCAATCATATTTGTATTAATTGCCTCCGCATCTTAAAAATAAGCTGGGCTGCTTCGTCGTTATTCGCCAGCGGCTGGCTTGGGAGATTCCTTGGGCTTCGATGCCTTCTTCCCGCCGCGCCTGAAAAGCTTGAGCGGCGAGAATATCAGCTTCACGAACTTCCAGCCCGTGCGTATCGCCGAATACGCGACAAAAAGCGCTATGCCCGTCAGGGCGAACCAGACCATGTTGTATAACGATATGTCTATGCTCATGCCCAGCACCATGTTGCCCACTACCGGGAACATCGCGGCCACGAGGCCCAGCATGAGCGCCTTGAAAACGAATTTTACCAGCTTGTAGGCCAGTATGGTGAATATGACGAAAACCGCGAAGAAGATTATGAGGCCCTGGTCTCCCAGACCAGCGAAGCCCTGCAGGAACTCGAACATAATAATAGTTGGTTGCGGTTATTTAATTGTTGACTATTGCTGATTATTATATCAAAAGGCCAATATCTTTTCATGACTGTCAAGGCGGATCTGCAAAGCGAGACTATAAAATGGACGAAGCGCATAGAGAAGGAAATCAAAAAAGCAAAAGCGAAGAACAAGAAGGGCGAAGCGCTTCTCGAAAACGTCCGCGCCTACATAGACGACTCGAAATACTTCGCGAAAAAAGGCGATCCAATCCGCGCGTTCGAAGCCATCATCTGGGCCTGGGCGTGGCTCGAAATCCTGAGAGAATTGGACGTATTGGTTTGATTTTAAACAGCGCATTGAGATGTTTGCAAACATTTCTTAACAGTTGGCTGGGCAGGATCGCCTACGCAGCATGTTTCGCCATTGGTGCATTCACTATTCGCTGTGCATATCTTGCCGGTCGTGGGGTTGCCTCCGCTTGCGGTCGGGTCGTATTGCAAGGTGTCAGACTTGCCGTTGACAACGACGTTTATTTGGCCTTTTGCACAGGTGTTTGTCGATTGAAGCTGACAATTTAAATTCTGCTGGTTCGCGTTTACGTTGTTGTAATTGTTTGAACACGGTAGTTGGCAACTGTTGCTGCATCCTGTTCCTGCTATGCTTACAGTGGCTTGCGACGTTCCACTGCATGCATTCGAAACGCTCACCATGAATACTCCCGGACCGCCATTAAGTTGTCTGGATGATGTGACGTCAGTTCCCATGTAGATGTAATGCACGTTCAGGCCACCGAAAGAGGAGCCTGCATACTGGCCCAGTATCACAAGGTTGTTGGTCAATTGACTGAGCGCGTTAGAAAGTATGCTGAAGCATTGCATCATGCTGTTCATGGTGGAGATGCCTGCCTGCGCGCCCGCCTGTGCCTGGTAGGCAGGGTTGGACGACGCGCCCGCGGACTGCGCTCCCATGTCAATCTGGGCCTGAACTGATTCCATGCACATCTCGAACTGCAGGTAGCTGAGATAGAAATTCAGGAATCCCATTATGAGCGGCATGAACCCGAGCAGTATGTCGCAGGCCTTGCCCACGCCCTCGCCGAACGCGGCGACGCCTTCGAATGCGTTTTCAGCTTTGCTGTCATCTTTGGCCGCCCATGCGCCCAGTTCGCCGACTATCCTCGGAAGCACGCAAACGGCGAAGCCCCATTTCATGCCGTTCTCCATCGCCTTTGTCATTTCGCTCTTCTGGTCGTCGGCGCTGCCGAATAAGTTAAGCTTGCTGAGCGCTATTATAGTATAAACTACAGTTGCCACGGCTACCAAAATCGTGATGATGTCGCCGGCGGAGAAGTCGCTGCCTGCCGAAGAAGAAAAGCAACTTTCGCAGCCGGATTTTTTATCTTCTGGTAATTGGGAACAGCCATCCTTTGCCGTAATACTAAGAACAGCGCCAATGCATGGCGCACTGCCGCATGTGCCAGTTTGGGTCCCAAGGACATAACAGTATGATTTCGATTGTGGCTGTCCCGTGCTCGGCGCCTCACACTTGCCGCTATTGCATACCTGAGAACCGGCGCACTCAGGATTGCATTTATCTTTGCCGAGGCCGCTTATGGCGCCCTTGGCGGCACCGACTATCGTGTTGCCGGCCTTGCAGACCGCGCAGAATGACAGTATCGTGATTATTATCTTGAATATGCTCTGGAAGCTCTTGAACGAATTTGCCATCTTCTCCTTCATCTTCTCCGCGTTTATCAGGGCATCAGTCTTCTTCGGGTGGATGGTGATGGTGCCGTCGAGCTTCGATAACGCCTTCCTCTCGAGGTCTCCGGCGTATTTGACGTAAAGCGTGATGTTGGAGCTGCCAAACTCGATTGCCGGCAGTTCTGTCTGGCTGGAGCTGTTCGTCACGACGTATTCCGAGCTGTCAGGCAGCTTTATGGTCGGGCCTATCTGGAACGGGCAAAGATACTTGTCCGTGTCCTTGATCTTCTGGCAGTTCCCCAGAGAGCGTTCGCCTGCAGGGACTTTCGCGTCCTTGAATGCGATATCAAAATCATAAAGGCTCAGGTCGGCCATGCCGACCGCCGCGTTCTTGTTGTAGATGCGTATGGTAACGTTCTGGTTAGAGTCCGATGCGAACGAGCAGGGCACGGTTTTGCCCTCGCTCTGTATCTGGCAGTCGACACTGGAACTTGGCGCCGTGATGACGTCGAAATCGAACTGGTATTTGCTGTCGTCCTTCACTATGCCTGCATCAATCTTGCCTTCAGCCTTCTTGCCGGCGGCAGTCGCGACGAGCGTTATCTGGCCGTCGCCGCTTTCGCATCTCTGGAAGAGCTTGTAATCCATGTAAAGCGAGCATTCGTAATCCTCGACGCGATGAACACCCACCTTCTGGTATGTCCTGAACTTGCACACAGTCGAATTCGTATCAGGCGACGTGCCCATACCCTTCGTCAGCTTTCCCTTGCCGTCCTCGGCCTCGAGCTTGAAAGACCATACGAGGTCGTCTTTCGGCTCCGCATGCAGCAGGTCAGCGTACATTATTCTGACGTAGCCTGTGTCGCCAAGCTTTATCGATTGCGTGCCAAGGCAGTTTATCTTGCTCTGGAGCATTCCCCCAACAACGTCGCTGTCAACAATATCAAGATACTGTTCGAGAGGCCTCGAAACGACCGCGATGTCCTTCGATCCCGTTATGGCCAGCTGCTCGTCGCCTGAGCTGACAAGGAACGTGAGCGTAAGCGGATAGTAGCGCGTGCCGGAACCGGGAGCGAGTTCGCCGGAGCCGCACGTCACTCCCTCAAAAAGGGCATCCGTCGGAATGTTGCAGGATATGGTCTGGCCCTGTTGCGTGCAGTATCTGGCCGTGTGGACCAGCGTCTTGCCGTTGAAAGTCATGTCCTCCTCGAGCACGCTGAACGTGCCGAGGCTCTTGGCATTGGCCGTGACTTTCACCGCCTCGGGATTCGCCTGCTTGCTGCCCTCGCAATAAACTGTCTCCGGGCTTATGGATTGAATGACGACGCCTGTCCCTTCGGCTATAACATAAACGGTCGTGGAATTCTTTACATCATAATTTTTCGTCCCTGTGACGCGCAAAGTCAGGTTCGCTGGCATGGCACCGACTTTAGTCGTCTTGTCCGTCTTTATCACGACATTGCAGTCGAAGTTGTATTCCAGGCTGGCTTCAGTGCACGTGCCTGACGTTATGACGCTGTTCGGCACGACGGACGCCTGGTGTTTCAGGCCCGCTTCAGCCGCATTGTGCACGGCCACGCTGAACGTTGCCTGAGTCTGGTTACCCTGAAAGATCTCGATTCTGGACGGGGTCGTGGAAATTATTTCAAGCCACGGCTTCGCTCCGGCGCCCTCGCCCACCGGCACGGCAAGCGGGAAGGAAATGGTCGTGCCCTGAATCGCGAAAGTTACCGGCACCGCTGTATTCGCGTAATCAGCAGGCACCTCGAAGACGACGCTCGTGCACTCATAGAAGTCGCGGTTGCTCGTGGACGAGACTTTCGAACACGTCATCTTCTGGCTGGCTTTGGCGAGGTACGCATAAGTGAAAACGGGGTTCGAGCCCGCCATCTTGGGCTCCTGGATGAAAAGATTCACAGTTACCGTAGTTTTGTCGCCGACGGTGAGCGTTTCCGGAACCAGCGAATAAACTTGCATGTGCGGCTCGGGCAGCGTCACGTAGACTGTCTGGGGATTGCTAGTCACTGTCGCGGACGGGTAGACAAACTTGAGCAATAATGTGACTGAAGAATCCATGAGCGTGCAGATGTCATCCTTGGCGATCGTGCACGTGTACAGGCCGGATGAAGACGAGCAGACGAGCGTCTTGTATGTCTTGCCGCTGTCCAGCGAATACGAAGTCGCTGGCGTGCCGGCTATGTTGTCCGCTCTTGCCGTGACCGTGAGCGACGAGTCCTGCACGCATCTTAGAGGTGACGAAGTCGAGATTATCTGCAGGCTCGGCGCTGGCGTGGGCGGCAGAATCTCGTAGAACGCATTAGCGAATATCTGGTGCGGTTTGCTGTCCTTGAAACCATCGAGTCTGAACGAGAGGGTATCGACGCCGCTCTTGTCAGCCGCGATGTCGAGAGCGATGTAACACTTATAATATTTGATATTAGAGTACGACGTCTCCAGCGAGCAGTTAGCCGCAGCATACGCCTTGCTGAGGTATTTGTAGTTGAATCCGGACGTGGTGTATGTCATGAAGTCCGGGTAGTTGATGTGAAGCAGGACGTTCGCGGAAGTCGTCTTGCCCGCTTCCACGGTCTGCGGCGTCACGGTATCTATCCCTAGGGAGGGCGGCGGGAATGTCACGAGTACCGTCGAAGGCAGCGAGACGACCTCGACATCGCCATAAGTGAACTTGAACGTCAGCCCGAGATTTTCCTGCATCAGCTGGCAGACGCTGTTCTCCCCGATCGTGCATACGTAGTTCTCGCCGGAGCCCGTGCAGTTCAGCGCGTTGAAGTTCTTGCCGTCGAAAGTATACTGCTTTACCGGCGTCACGCCGGACGGGTTGGAAACGTAAAGCCTGGCGGTTATCGCCTTGTCGATGCCGCAGTCGAATGGGGTCGGCGCTAGCGAAGTAACCGAGATTTTCGGCAGCGGCGCTTTGAGAGTTATCGGGAAGCTTCCAGACAGCTGCACGCCTCCCTGATAATTGAAGTAAACATTAATCGTCGCCGTCGCTGGGGCAGAGCATGCGGGGAAGGTTGCGACAGGAATCGAACACTGATAGGAATACATGCTGGCGTTCGGATTCACGACCGAGCATGTCATCGTGCCTTCCCCTGCTCGTACGCCTGCTATCGTGTAATAATAAGACTGGTAATAGCCCATGCTCGCGTTGGTCGCGTGCATGTTCGCCTTTATGACCTCGCTGCTGCCGCACGTCACTACCTGGGGTGACCAGTCGTCTACGGCGAGGCTGGCGCCTCCGCTCGACTGGGGGCCGGCGGTCGTGGAGTAGAAAATCGCAGGATTCGCAGTCTTGCCGTCGGCTGCGAAGACGAAGTCCCATGTGCCATAGCTCTTGTTGAAGACGTTACCGGTGAGTTTCGTGTAATAGAATGAAGGCGTGCCCGTCCCTGTCGGGTCTATCTTGTCCTTGTTGCCGGAGAGGTCGTATATCTTCGTCGTCGATGAACCGCTCACTGAAGCGAAGATTGTCCTGTTCATGTTGTCCGACGGGATGGAATAATAAGTTTCTATGTAGCTTTTCACAGTCTCGCCGGAAGCGCCGGGGCCGAGATAAAGGTCAATCCTGTCGGATTCGTAGTTTTCTTTGCTGAAGGAATTTATGCCGGTCTTGGTCAGCTTATCCCAGCTGGCCGTC
>JAZDFI010000007.1:0-74833 GCA_043808015.1 Candidatus Aenigmatarchaeota archaeon | reverse complement strand
AGCGCTTCGGCGCTGTGAAAGCGCATCTCGAGCCGAAATGCAGGCTGAAGGAGTCAATGATAATTTCAAAATTCGCGAGCGCCATGATAGACGTCTCGGACGGGCTCGCGCCCGAGGTCGGGCACATATGCGAGTCGTCGCGTGTTGGAGCGATTGTTGAAAAGGAAAAAATCCCCGTGTCGAAGCAAACGCTGGCTGCTGCTGAGCTGCTCAAAGCGGATGCGTATGACTTCGCCCTGCACGGCGGAGAGGATTACGAACTGGTCTTCACGGTTTCCCAGAAAAACCTTGCGATGCTGAAAGCGAAATTCAAGGCTTTCGCGGTCGTGGGAAAAATACTGCCGCAGAAAAGCGGCATCTGCCTTTTGGAAAACGGGAAGAAGAAATCGCTGGGCAAGGGATACGACCACTTTGAATGATTTTTATATAATAAAAATAAATTATTTTCATGAGGAAAATTTTGGTTGTCTTGATTTTGGCAATTATCGTTTTTGTTGGGGTCAATCTGCTTGTAGTTTTCATTGATTCTTTGAAATGTTCCATCTGGAATTGGGGTGCTTGCAACTTTTCTTGCTCATCGGATTCTGACTGCAAAAAATCAACCTGTCAGTGTGTCAACAAAAATCAAATTGTTTCCACGACAAGACAGTACAATCTGTTTATGGGAGAAAACGTTAATCTTATGTGTGCACCTGTAACATGCAAATGCGTTAACAACAGATGTGAAACTTTAAGGGACTAGTTTTTCAGGCGTGCGCGTGAATATAGTTTAAATATTTTTGTAATGTTTAAACATTATTTTTAACTAAATTCTTATAATAATTTATCATGAAACATATTTCTCCCAATATTGAAAAAAGTATAAAAGCATTATACGAAAAAGGCGAATCTGGCCACACTCTAGCCAAAAAATTCAGGATACATTATTCTACCGTTTATGATTGCCTGAAAAGAAATAAAATAAGAATACGTTCAACAAAAGAAGCTGGTATTCTCGCCGTTGCTAAAGGAAGGATAGCCAAACATATCATAACTTCGCCATATCATGCAATGTCTCCTGAAAAATCATATATTTTTGGCGTGATGTGCGGTGATGGATACACGCATTGCACAAAAAATAAATCTTATCAGATTGCCTTGCAGGCAGTTGATATGGATTTCGTTATAGAATTTGCAGATTGCTTGAATAAAATTTATGGAATTCAACCATCTATTTCAAAAATTAAAGCCAGGCAAACAAATTGGAATGAAAAATGGCAAGCGAGAATCTGCTGCAAGGAAATTTTTAATGATATCTTAAATCACGGCGAATTCAAGACGAATTCGTGGAGAATACCCGAATGTGTTTTTGAATCATCGAATGAAATAAAATGCAGGTTTTTGAGAGGTTTCTTCGATTCTGAAGGAAGTGTGGATGTCAATTCCAAAAGAATAACCGCTGTTTCAACCAACACGCATGGCATAAATGATGTATCAAATCTGCTGAAGGATTTAGACATAAAATCAAGAATTCGTAAAAATTCAATCAAGCATGGTAATAGAAACGCGTGTTATAGCGTAAGAATAACAGGTTGGCAAAACGTCGTAAGATACTGCGATAGAATAGGATTCTCTATTGAAAGGAAGCAAGCAAAATTGCAAGAATTGACAGAAAGTTACAAGCTTTTCATGAAAACACACGAAGAAGCAAAGAAACTTTTACCTGAAATGACGAAACTCAGGAACGAAGGATTGTCATACGAAAAAATAGCAAATAAATTGGGATTAGGAGCTGCTACAGTGTGGAAGTACTTGAAGAAAAAACACAAATCAAGGAACTAGTCTATCAGGAGTTCTCGGGAACAGTATTGTTTCTTGAACATCCGGCAAGTTAAGAAGCTGTTTAACAAATCTTTCTACGCCAAAACCAATCCCACCCATCGGCGGCATCCCATATCTGAAAGCGTCGAGATAGAACTTGAAGTCGGCCGGGTTCAGGCCTTTGTCTTTCATCACCTGTGACAGCACTTCGTAGCGGTGCTCGCGCTGGCCGCCCGAAGCGAGCTCAAGGCCCTTGTAGTCGAGATCAATCCCTCGCGACACGTCGCCGTCGAGCATTACGTAGAACGGCTTGAGCACGGACGGGTATTTGATTATGAAATATATCTCGTGGCCCTGCTTCTTCATTATCTCGGCGAACTTCGATTCTTCCGCATCTTCGAGATCGTCGCCGAACTTCTTGTGCATGCCGTTCTTGTTCAGCGTGTCTATGACCTCCTGGTAAGTGATGCGTTTGAAAGGCAGGTCCGGAACCACAAGGTCGTGGAGCATTTCGTGCTTGAGTCCCTTCATCACGTGGACGACCATGTTCTCCAGGACGCGAAGCACGTCTTCTTCGCTATCGATCCACGCCATCTCGAAGTCTAGCGAAAGGAACTCGGAAATATGCCTGCGGGTGTGGAACTTCTCGGCCCTGAACGCCTGGCCCATCTCGTATATCTTGTCCAGGCCGGATGCCATCATCATCTGCTTGTACAGCTGCGGCGACTGGCGGAGATACGCATCTTTGCCGTAATAGTTGAACTTGAAAAGAGTCGATCCTCCCTCAGCGCCGGCCGCCTGAATCACAGGCGTGTGTATCTCGATGAAGCCGTTCTTGCGGAAGTATTCGTCTATAAGGGCGATCGTTCTGTCGCGCACGAGGAATATTTTCTGGACCTCGGGACGGCGCAGGTCGAGGTAGCGGTAGTCGAAGCGCGTGTCCTTCCATGATTCAACGTTCCTGTCCATGGGCAGCGGCTTTTCAGCGCCTGCCAGGACCTTTACGCTCGACGGGATGACTTCGTATCCGAGCTTCGCTATCTTCGATTCCATCGCTGTTCCATCGATCTCGACGCAGTCTTCCTTGCCGAGCTTCGAGATCGTCTCGAAAACGCCTTCGGACACGTCTTCCTTCTTGGCGATTATCTGCACCTTGCCTTCGCGGTCGCGCAGCGTGAGGAAGATGATCTTGCCCATGTTCCTGACGTCGTCAACCCAGCCTTTCAGGCGGACTTTCGCCCCGGCCTTCAGCTCATGCGAATAAGTGCGCTCCATAATCATCATTTTTGTCGTTCAGGATATTAATATTTGCCGTTTTGCCGGACCGGTTTCGAAGGCGCCCGGAAACGCTAATTATGGCAATATAAAACTTTGGCACGAATAACATTTACTTCTGCACGGGGGTTTCCGCGCAGACGATAGTAGGCGATGTCATGACCACATACGCGGGCAGGCTTGCGGAGAATTACGTCAAAAGGAAAAAAATGGCGTACCTGGAAAACCCAGACGTCACTATACACGACCAGATAAGCCTGAACGCGAAGCTGGGCGGCATGATCGAAAGGTATCATGACAAGAACATTTTCGGCGCCGCGGGCGAGTTCATTTTCCCGACGCCTTACGGCCCGGAATCCAAGAGTGAAGTCGGCCCCGAATTCTACGAGATAAGGGAGACCGTCAAGAGAATTCTTTTCGACCCGTCTTTCACGAGAAATCATATGCTGAGTTACAGCAGGCCGGTGCGCAGAAACAGTTCCAGGCCAAAGATGGACTTCAGGTATCTCAGAAAGATAACCACGCATAAGCACGTGTGCGAATTTGACAAAAACGATGTTTTTGAAATGAGGCTATATCTCCCAAAATCCGGGAAGCACTATATCACTTACTGGAGCAGGAGGGAACCCAACGGCAAGATATTCCCCAGCAACGGGACCAGAAAGCCTAGTTCTCCCTCAGAATGACCAGCGTCTCTGTCGAATCGATGCCCTGCACGTCTCGCAGCTTCTCTATTATTATCCTGTCGAGATCGTCTATGTCCTTCACGCGGATGAGAAGAATTATGTCTATCGTTCCTGTCACGATGTCCGCCTTGTGCACGAAATCGAGACGTCTCAGGTCCTTCACAAGGTCGTGCTGCGTGTGGCGGAAGCCTTTCAGGTATTTTGAGTCGATTTTGACAAGCACGTACGCGGAAATGCCCTTGCCAACTTTCCTGTAGTCGATGTCGATGGTGAATCGCTTTATGATGCCCAGCTTCTTCATGCGGCGTATGCGATTATGCACGGTCGTTATGGGCAATTGGGTGCGGGAGGCGACCTGCCGCACGGTCAGGTCGCCATTTTCCCGAAGAATCTCAAGGATGCGCAGATCCTTGTTGTCGACCTCGGTTCCGGTTTTCCCGCCTTTCGCGTCTGAACGCGCCTCCGTAGCGTAATCCATATTGAACATTTGTTCCATTTAGTATATAAAATTTGGCATTTTTTGCATATTTTTCAACAAAAAAGGGAATAAACATATATACCGTCTCCTCCAAGCAAACGTTATCTGAAAGGGAGGGGTTTGCATGGAAAGCGATAAATACGTGCCGCTGCTTGGCATCAGGGAAACGGAAAAAGAGATAAAAATCATAAAGGACTTTTTCCAGGATGCGCTGGCGCGCTCGCTGGCGCTGCAGCGCGTTTCGGCGCCCATAATCGTGAGAAGCGGAACAGGAGTCAACGATGACCTTAACGGCGTTGAGCATAAAGTCGCTTTTACCATCCCCGACGACGCGCACGCAAAGGCGGAGATCGTGTTCTCGCTGGCGAAGTGGAAGCGGCTCGCGCTGGCCGAATACGAATTCGCAGCCGGAGAAGGACTGTATACTGACATGAACGCCATACGCCCGGACGAGATACTCGATGAATTTCACTCGCTCTATGTCGACCAGTGGGACTGGGAGAAAATCATCCTGCCCGGCGAACGCTCGCTGGCGGCGCTGAAAGCGACTGTCCGGCAAATATACGGTGCGATAAAGGCGACTGAAGCCATGGTTTGCTCCCGCCATCCACGGATAAAGCCTTTCCTGCCTGACGAAATCGCTTTCGTCCACGCAGAGGAACTGCAGTCCATGTATCCGCATCTCCCGCCGAAACAGCGCGAGGACGCGGTCGCGCAGGAGAAGGGTGCCGTATTCGTAATAGGCATCGGAGGCGAACTGGCGGACGGGAAGCCGCATGACGGGCGCGCGCCGGACTACGACGACTGGAGCACCGAGACCGGAGCTGGCAAACGCGGCCTGAACGGCGACATAATAGTCTGGTACCCGTTGCTAGCGCGATCGATGGAGCTTTCGTCGATGGGCATACGCGTCGACAGCGCTTCGCTCTCGAAACAGCTTGCAATAAGGAAAGCCGAGAGTCGCATGCGCCTGCACTGGCATTCGCGGCTGCTCGCTGGCGGGCTGCCTCAGACAATCGGCGGTGGTATCGGCCAGTCGCGCTTGTGCATGTTGTTCCTGCAAAAACTGCACATTGGCGAGGTGCAGGCGAGCATCTGGCCGGAGAGGATGATTGAAGATTGTTCCAAAAGAGGCGTGAGGCTGCTTTAGCCTTCGCCTGTCAAATTTTTTAAGCACAGCTTTCAAAAATAAGTTATTCATCAAATAAGGGTGGTTGCATGAACATCGACAAGGTTCCTCAAAGCATCGGCAAGGCCATCGAGATAAAGGGATGGGTCTACCGCATGCGCGAGAGCAAGGACATCATATTCATAGTCGTGCGCGATTCGAATGACGTGGTCCAGTGCACGATAAAGTCCGACAATAAGGATTTCGAAAAAGCGAAATCGCTCACAATGGAGTCGTCAGTCATAATCAAAGGCACCGTCGCCGAAGACAAGCGCGCGCCGACCGGCTTCGAGCTGAAGATTTCGTCGCTGGAGCCGGTGCACATAGCCGAGCGCTACCCGATAACGAAGGACCAGTCCCCCGAATTTTTAATGGACGTCCGCCACCTCTGGCTGCGCTCGCGCCAGCTCACGGCCGCGATGAAAGTCCGCCACACCGTCGTAGGCGCTATACACAAGTTCTTCCGCGACCGCGGTTATTACGAATTCGACCCGCCCATATTCCAGCCCAGCCAGTGCGAGGGCGGAGCGACGCTGTTCCAGGTCAAATATTTCGACGACGTCACATACCTTTCGCAGTCATGGCAGCTCTACGCAGAGGCGGCGGTATTCGCGCTCGAAAAGGTTTACGACATGTCGCCCACGTTCCGCGCCGAACGCTCGAAAACGTCGCGTCATCTCGCGGAGTTCTGGATGGCGGAGATGGAAGCCGCCTGGATGGAACTCGACGAAGTGACTGAAGTCGCGAAAGACGAAGTGCGATTCATAATACAGGAAGTCCTGAAGCACAACAAAAAGGAACTCGAAATTCTCGGCCAGGACGTGAAGAAGCTGGAGGAAATGTCAAAGAAACCGTTCCCCACCATCACCTACACGCAGGCGCTGGAAATCCTCAACAAGAAGGAGAACCAGAAGATGCAGTGGGGCAAGGATCTGAGAACCGTCGAAGAAGACCTGCTCATGAAGCATTTCGACACGCCGGTCGTCGTCACCAACTACCCGAAGGATATAATGGCCTTCTACAAGCCGCGCGACCCGAAAGATTCGAAAACTGCGTTGTGCTTCGACATGCTCGCGCCCGAAGGGTACGGCGAAATAATCGGCGGCTCGCAGAGGGATACCGATATCAAAGCGCTCTCAGAGTCGCTCAAGAAGATGGGTGAGAAACCCGAGAACTACAGCTGGTATCTCGATCTTCGCCGCTACGGCAGCGTGCCGCATTCGGGCTACGGACTCGGCGTCGAGCGAGTCGTCGCATGGCTCTGCAAGCTGGAGAACATAAAGGACGCGATAGCGTTCCCGCGCACCCAGAGGCGTTTCAAGCCATAGACCTGTAAATTTACCACTTTTTAATGGTATTTAAACCCTCTTGCTATCGTGTAATTGGTGCGATGGCAGATGCAGCCGGCTCAAAGCAGGCGGGAATTTTTTAAGAAGTGCGCCGTGTTAGGCGCAGGGCTCGTTTTGGATCCGCGCCAGCTTTTAGGTATTGACTACCAGCAAAAAGAGGCGTTATACGGCGCCTCCCCAAACCAGCGTGACGGATACGTCGAGCACGGCGGCTACAACTGCATGCTAAAGCATAACTGGGCCCTGAAGGCGCTGGTGAAAGACGCGCTGGACGGAAAAATATCTTTGAATAAAAACCGCATGTTCCACATAGACACGCATCACGACGTTTGCTATACATTCGACGCAATCGAAATGTCAAACGACGTTCCGGACCTTTTGCGAAGGCCTGAGTCGTATGACAGGGCGCTAGCCATAATCGACGTGGAGGCCAGAAACACGAACGTCGGCAACTGGATAATAAAGCTGTTCGCGTCCGGCCTGACAGACGAGGTTTTCTGGGTCAGGCCCGCATGGGACTTCAGGGACAGGAACGAACCACCAGTGACCTATTACGCCTTAAAGCAGTGGCCCGGCTCGCCTCACGTGTACAAGGTTCTGCAATCGAGGAAAAAGTCTGACATTGACGGGGCCAAATCGCTCCTCACCGTGCGCGAGATATCCGCAGGCGAAGTTTTGCGGCATGCCGGTGAAGCTGAATCCATCTTATTCGACGTGGACCTCGATTACTTCTCGTGTTATGGCCAGGGAAGGCCTGAAAGGGTTGATGTAAACGAATTCGGCATTAAGGAGACCGAGTGGTTTGAAAAGAAATATGGCGAAGTCCTGGAAATAAACGGCGGCACGATGAGGAATCCCGTCCAAAAAATTTACAGGGCCTCCACCCAGGAGATAGACGCGGAGATGGCAGCCATAAAGGCCGTCGCTGATTCGCTTCCGAGAGACAGGCCTTCCTCCAGGACGCTCGCAGTCTCGCCGGATTTCCTTTTCCCGGACCAGAAAGAATACATAGCCAATTCTTTTTTCAAATGATTCATCTGTTCAGAAAGCCGAACAGTTTCTTCTGCTTGTGCTCGCCGAGCATCTGCTTCGTCGTGTCCCACGAATAGCGGACCAGGCCCTTCTCCGGGAACTTCTTGTTCTTGGCCAGATAGGCTTTCATCGAGGCTATGGTGCGCTCGTCGCTGGGGTAGCCCGTTCCATCAATGCCGTATTTCTTCCCGAGCTCGGCCATTTCCTTGTCTCTCTCGACCTTCGCCATTATCGAGGCGGCTGAGACGACGGCGTACGTGCTGTCAGCGTGGTTCTCGACCACGAGAGTCGTCTCGAGTTTCAGCATCTTCTGCATGACCCTTTTGAACTTCTCGGTATTGACCTCGGGGCCGTCGACGAACGACTTGTTCGCATTCAGACAGTCGATTATCGTGCACATCTTCATCGCTTCCATGCGGTTTAGATTTACGCCCTGCTTGTTGTAGTCGTCGATTTTGCACGGCCCGACCTTGAGGACGACGATGTCCTTCGCGATTTTCTCTATTTCCTGCGACAGCCTCTCGCGCTGCGAGGGCGAGAGCTCTTTGGAATCGCGCACGCCTATTTTCTTCAGCTTAGCGATATCCTTTTCGAAAACGGAAACGCCTGCGATGACCAGCGGACCGACCACCGCGCCGCGGCCCGCCTCGTCGACGCCGCATACGACAACGCCGGGCTTGCCTTTCGGCTTAACTCCGGATATGTTCATTTTTATCTCAGACATAAAACCAACACCAGCGGCTATTCTGACTATTGGTTCACGTAATTAAATATGTTTGCCGCGCCGCTCTTACCACTGAAAATTTATACACATGTTCATGCAATATTTAGTCATGGACGTCATGGTCGAGCTGGCTTCGATGCTCAATTACGATATTATAGGCGTGCTGCTCGTGCCGTTTTTCATTTTCATTGCAAGGGTCATTGACGTTTCCATGGGAACCGCCAGGATAATATTCATTTCAAGGGGGATGAAATACCTCGCCTCTTCCATAGGCTTTTTCGAGATGCTCATATGGCTTTTCGCCATAAGCCACATACTGCTCAACGTGACCAATGTTTTCAATTACATAGCGTATGCGGGAGGATTCGCGGTAGGGACTTTCGTCGGGATACTGATAGAGGAGATGCTTGCCATGGGGTACCTCAGCGTCATAATAACGACGAACAAGGATCCGGCGGAAATGGTGGGGAAGCTGGACCTTGCCGGTTACAAGATAACCGTGATAGACACGCAGGGCGGCAACAAGGACAGGAAGATGATATTTGCCATAATAAAGAGGGACAAGCTCAGGAACGTTATCAGCACCATCAGGGAGGTTGACCCGAACGTGTTCTATGCGGTCGAGAACGTCAGGGACATGCACGAGGTGCACCTCCCCCCGGACTTCTCGGCGAGAAAGCGCTCCCTCCTCATGAAATTCAGGCGAAAGGCTTCTTAGCCGCGTGGAACAATCACATCTTAAATAACTTTTTCCCGATTATTGTCTATGGGATTCAGATCAGACTGTCAAAATGCAACATCGCCTGAATTCAAAATAAGAAAAGATTATACTGATAAAATTCTCGAAAAACTCAATGAATTAAGCGGATTATTCTACACCAATCCCATTGCCTACAAAAACGAGATGGCGAAATTTCTCGACAAAACAATAGGCGATATAGGAACTGATTTTCTCGATCTGGAAAGAAATAACTCATCGCACGAAGTCCTGGACCAGTAATCACTCTATGAAGATCGGCCCCTCGTGGACTTCTTCGATTCTTTTTTCGAGCTCTTCTATCCTGCGCTTGAGCTCGTCGATGCTCGGGATTTCACTGACCTTGCCCCACTCGCGCTTCTCGACGGTCCCGACTTCCTTCTTGATGCGCTCGACATCGGAAGCAACGCTGTTGACGTGATCCTCGTTGCGCAGAATCGCTTTTTTCACCTCGTTGAGGTCCTTGTAGATGTCGCCGGTCATGAGCTTCTCGTCCGCTTTCATCCGCTTGTCGAGGAATCCCTTTTCCACGTCGTCCTTCGTCATGAACCCGTCCATGCGCGAGACTATGGTGTCGATTTCCCTGCGCAAGACGTCTAATTCGCTGGTCTTTACCTGCCCCATCGCTTTCGCGCCCTTCGCCGCCGCTGGAGACGGCTCGAAGTCGGGCAGCTTTATCGGCTTAAGGTCGTTAAGCTTCTCCATCCTGGCGGCCAGCATCTCGATTCTCTGCTCCATCTTCGAAAGCTTGGTCTTTATGTCAGGGTCCTGCGTAAGAGTGATTTTCTTGCCTGTAGTCGCGCTTTTGGAAAGCAGGACGCTCTTTATCTCCGTCATGAACTTCCTGTTCTCGCCCATCTCCTGCTTCAGGCTCTCGATGCTCATCTCCTCCCCGGATATGAGCGCCTTCAGCTTGTCGATGCTCGCCTTGTTGGCTTCCATCGCCTTTTTCACTTCTTCTGAGCTCTTCGGCCCGAATTTGACGTTGAGATCGTCCAGCTTGCTGAACAGCTCGTTTCTCAGGTGGTCCATGTCGTCATTCGAGCGAGGAACGATTTTGTCGGTTTTGATTTTCCTGACCTCGCCCTCGAGGTTGTTTATTTCAGCGTGAAGGCTTTCGATATCCCGCCGCATGCCTGCCGGGACTTCGAAATTGGAAACGTCCATCTTCATCTTGAGGTCGTCGACGATTCTCCTGTTCTCGGTCACCATCTTCCTCAGCGGCTCGGCGTCGGGCATCGCGCCCTTCGGCTTGTCGGTTATCATTAACTTGAGATTCTCCACGGCCTTCCTGTTCTCCTGTATGGCCAGCTTTATGTCGTCCAGGTCGATTGGCGCGCTCTTCTTCGAGGCGATCTCGGCGCGCATTTCCTCTATGCTCCTTTTCATCTGTTCGAAGTCTCCGGCGTCCTCTGGCGTGACATTGACAGGCGAAATGCCCATCAGCCTGTCGCGCAGGAACTTGACTTCCTCGACCGTCTGCTTCCACCGCTTGAACATCTCTACGTCTTTAGCGATGGACTGGAGCATCATTATCCTTTCCTCGGTTTCCTTGGGAAGCGGAGACGACGAAGTGAGCTTGAGCTTCTCGACCTCGTTCTTCATGTTGAGTATGTCGAGCTGCGTGAGGTTCTGCAGGTCCTCGAGAGTCGATAGCTTATCCGTGAGGTCCTTTGTCAAATTTGAATCTTCGTCCATTAACACCACGTCTAATTAAATATTGTCACTGGTCATATAAGTCTTAAATTTCACACGTCCGCCGAAGGCGATATGCGCGGGCATACCTCGTTTATCACCTTCACCTTGGTCAGCGACCACGTGTCGTTTATGCTTTCCACTTCCGCCTCGATTATCCAGTCGTAGCCGGGTTTGAGCGGGTTCGTGAGCGTGCGCTGCGTCTCGGACGTTATGTTTATCTCGGGATAGACTATAAGTTTCGTCCCTGTGGGCGTCTGCATGGTCAGCTCGAGCGAGAAGTTGTAGAGGTTCTGCGAGCCAGTGTTGATTATTTTCACGGTGACCGTGCCGTTGGTGCCGTTGAAGTTCCACGAAACACCGGAGTTGCCGTAATCTGAATCGAAGCCATACGCCGTCGACCTGCATAGCATGTCCTGGTTCGCGCTGTTCGTCGCTCCCTGGGTCGCGTCGGTCGCGAGTTTCATGGCCCACGGTCCGACAGCGACGGCCATTAGAATGGTTATGCCTATGAGCATCACCGTCGCTATCAGCGGTGAAATGCCCTTTCTCGTGTGGAATTTCGTGCGGTATTTCATCATATCACCTGTGTCACTCACCTTTTATGATGAGGAAGTCCTCTCCCGACTCGAGTATGAATTTTATGTCGTATGTTATACCGTAGTCCGATTCCATGTGCGCCGTGACTTCTCCGTAAGGCAGGTGCATGCCGCTCCGCTCGAGCTGCGTGTAACCCTCGCCGGTCGACGACGTCGCGTTGTTGTCGAGCGTTATCTCAAGATACTCTATGGGCATCGCCTGTTCAAGGTCCTTCTGGTAGACCGAGACCAGAACGCTGGATATGTTGTAGGCCGTGTTGTTGCCCGCGGAGCCGATTTTCCTCAGGCAGACTGTGAGGTGCTCGTTCTCGAGCAGGAATCCAGCTTGTCCGCCGCACGTCGCTTCTTGTGCGCTGGTGTCGAGGTTCGCTCCGAATATGACGTTGCCGAAAGTCTGGAACGTCCTCGGCGAAATGATGGGGGCGCTGCACTCGTATTCCCAGTAAATCGTGTCGTTGTCGCCGTCGACGTGCAGTTCGCCGTCCTCCACGTTGAGCGAGACCGTGCGCTTCGACCCTTCGCCTTCGGAAGCGACGGTCTGTATGACGCCGTCGAGGCTCGTGAACGTCGATTTCATCTTGTCCATAGTTATCGAACACTGCATTTTCTGAATCGTAGGCAGCGCAGTCCAGTAGACTATGCTAGTAGCGGCTATCAGGAAGCCCATGAACAATACGCCTGAGATCAGGCTGATGCCCTTCATGCAACAGTCTCCCCCGTTATCTTGTCGCTGCCCTTCCTCATGTCTAGAAAAACATAGAGGTTTGTCTTGTATTTCTCTAATAATAGATTCTTTTCGGTCGTATTAAAGCTTGCCCGGAAATCCAGTTCCGACAGCGGCGAAGCGAATACCACCGACGCAGTTTCGCCGTCGCCAATTTCCAGCGTGCTCATCTCGTCAGAGACGTTCAGCGTGACGTTCAGCGCCGCGCCCATGTAGTTGCCGATGGTTACGTTAAGATTGTCGCTGGAGTTCTGGGTGAGTATCCACAGCGCCGCTAGCGACGCTCCTCTGCTCTTGGAGGCATTGACGACTATGCCCGTGAAATTTACGAGCGCCTGCGCGCCTCCAGTCGAATTAAGCCCAAGGTTCAGCGCCGCCGGGTATTCGTCTCTCACGTTAGAAAAAAAGTTAGCCATCTCGCCCTTTATGCCCTTCTGCGTGTAGGCGGGCGCGAAAAAAGTCGATATGCCCATGTAGAAAAGCAGGAGTATGAGGAAAGCTCCGATTAAGAAGAACTGTCCTTTCATTCTTTTCGTCGTTCTCATATTCATCTCCACATGTAAAGCCTTATCTCTTGCGGGCTGTATGACCCGTGTCCGGCAATGATGTAAGTCGAGACCGCAACGTTGCTGCCCTCCGTGTAATTGCCGGTGCATGCGCCGTCGAAGCCGCATAACTGGACAGCGTGGCTGTAGCCAGGCATCTCGACCAGCGCGCTTATCCCTTCGTAGTCGTTCGCTGACGCTAGAGACCGCAGCAGGCCGCGCGCATCCAGGTCCTTCAATCGCTCGTAACCGGCCGGGACCAGCTCCTGCGGATCAGTCCTGCTGAGATAAACGGACCCGGCCGACAAGAGGAAACCCATGACTATGATGACCGCCATCACGCTTTCCACTATCCTCCAGAAGCCCTTCATGTTACCACACAGCTATCGTAATATTCGCCAGCTCGCCCGTCTCGAAGACCTTGCGCTCCGTCTTCCTGCTGTTTACATTAACTGGTCCGGAAGGAATCGCCTTCCCGTATTCCACGTTACCAGACGTCTTCTCTATCGTTATCATGAAATTGTGCCTCAGCGAGATGCCATTGCGGAAGCTGCTGTAGCTCATGCCTTCCATCTCGCTTATCTTCGCCGTTGAAATCATCTCTCTCTTCTCAAGCGCCCAGGGCGACGTGAGGTTCGCTCCGGTCGTGGCGAATGTGCCGGTGCAGTTCAGCGTCGTGTTGACATCGGCGAACATTATGGTGTAATAGTTGTATCCGGCTCCGACGTTAGCCTGCCAGTAGACGTCATTCCCATCGAGTCTGCACGGCAGCGAGCCGCCGCCGAAAACTATCGTCGAGTTGCGCTCGCCCGCATACCACAGCGACTTCGCTTTAAGCACACCATCGGCGACGGTGCCGGATGAATAATACTTAACCGGCGCTTCGTATACATCGACTGCCAGGAAGTCCATGACCTTCTGCTGGCCGCTGTCCGCGGCGAGCTCGAAGCTGGAGCCCTGTACCTGAAACATGGCGAAATAATACGAGAAAGACCAGCCGATGAAAACCATGAACACGAAAACGCCTATTATCCAGTCGAAGTCCATAGTTAATTAATGTTGGAGCCCGAATAAAAACCATCTGATTTTTCACAGCCCGAACTTTTTTTTCATGCTTGTCACGCAGTCTTTCACTGTCCTGAGGCGCGCGGCCGTGAGCGCTGCGTCATAGCCGAAGTCGTCCATTTTAATCCTTTCCGCCACCTTTCCGATTTCCTTGAGGTTTGGCACGATGCACGTGAATGCCACCGAAGGCACGTACAAGTCTTCCACTTTTATTCCCACTTCCTGCTGTATTTGATTTATTTTTCCATCGATTTCATGCGCGTCGTTCCAGTACTTGTCAAGGGCCCTCAGTATTGCCGCCGGGTTATTCGTGATTGCGTTGAGAAAGCGGTAAAAATTATCATCTTTCTTCTCGTTCACGAAAATGTAATTGCCGTTCCTCATTGCCTCGCGCGTCGCTTCATTCATGTTTAAACGAAGAGAATAAGTTTTAAAAGTTGGTTCTGTGCAGCATAAAACCCGCGATAAAATTGCGCAATTCGAGCAATATCGAGCGGTTTTCGGGAAAAAGATTTAAATACTCCTTCACTAATTTAAACAGAAAACACACAAACGCGAACAGGTTTTCAAAAAAATGGGTTAGCTAAGTGGAGGTGTCCGGATGGCTTCGAGAAAAAAGTATTACCTTCTTAAGAAAGGCAACAACGTGTCTGTATTCACAGGCAGGTCTCCGAGACAGGCCGCTCTTAAGGCCGCGGCGAGGGGCATAGCTGACATAAAGCTCCGCGAAAGAGGCAGGAGAAACAAGGACAGAACTTACACAATCCACGTCTTCAAGGGAAGCGTGAAGGTTGTGGACGCCCCCGAGAAGAGGCCGGAGTGGTTGCCTGCAAGGATTAAGAAGGCATTCGTCAAGAAGGTTGGCATAGAGAAAGTCAACAAGATTTAAGTTCGTTTCGGGCCTGGTTTTTCAGGCCTTCATTTTTCTTTTAAATTTTCCAGAAAAAATTTCTGCAATTTTCCTTTTACCAGCAGATGCCCTCGAACTTCGAGACTTTATCCCGGTCGAGGATGCGCCTGCCCTCGAGAATGACCCTGCTTTTCATCTTCGAGAAATCCGCATCCGTAAGGCGTTTGAACTCGTTCCACTCGGTCACGACTATGCAAGCGTCGCTGTTATCGAGCGCGTCCTGCGCGCTCTTCATGTAGTCGACGGACGGGTGTATCTTCCTCATGTGCTCCATCGCCTGAGGGTCGTATGCTTTGACTTTCGCGCCCTTCTGCAAGAGTCGCTCTATTATGTATATCGACGACGCCTCCCGGATGTCGTCGGAGTCGGGCTTGAACGCGAGCCCGAGCAGGCAGATCGTCTTACCTTTAAGGTTCGGGATCCGCCTTTCGAGATGTTCGACTATCATGACTTTCTGCCTGTCGTTCAAACGATGGACCTCTTCGAGCAGCTTCGGTTCGTAACCAGCGTCCCTCGCCTTCCATATCAGCGCTTCCACGTCCTTGGGGAAGCACGAGCCACCGTAGCCGACGCCCGCGTTGAGGAAGTGCGGTGAGATGCGGTGGTCCATGCCGACGCCTTTCATCACTTCGTTCACGTCGATGCCAAGGCGCTTGCATATGTTGCCCATCTCGTTCGTGTAGGAAATCTTCGTCGCGAGGAACGCGTTGCTCGCGTACTTTATCATTTCCGCCGTCTTCAGGTCCGTCCTGAGGACCGGCGCCATGAAATTGGAATATAATTTCTCTATGACGTTGCCCGCTCTCTTGTCGGACTCGCCTATGACTACCCTGTCTGGCTTGAGGAAGTCTTCGATAGCGCGGCCCTCGCGCAGGAACTCGGGGTTCATGCACAGGCCGAAATCATTTCCGGCCTTCTTGCCCGACGCCTTTTCTATGTTGTGCTTGACAATGCCTTCGGTCGTGCCTGGAACGACTGTCGACTTTACGACGACGACATGATACTCATCCTTCGTCTTCAGGACTTCTCCTATCTGCCTCGCTACCGTTTCGATGAAGCTCAGGTCTATGGAGCCGTCCTCGCTGGATGGCGTGCCGACAGAAATGAAGCTGACTTCCGTCGCTTCTACCGCGCCTTTCACGTCCGTCGTTGCCTTGAGATTCCCTTTCTTAAGCGCTTCCCTGAGGTGGCCGTCGAGGTGAGGCTCGAATATCGGCGAGACGCCGCTGTTTATGGTCTCGACTTTCTTATGGTCTATGTCGACGCAGATGACGTCGTTGCCTTTGACAGCGAAGCCCACGCCGGTCGAGAGACCGACGTAACCCGTGCCCATTATGGAGATTTTCATAGAAAACAGATTGTTTTGCTTAAATTTATGCTTTTGCCCCGGAAACGGCTTACTGCTCGAAAATCCGCCTGTATTCGGGCACGACGTCTTCCGAGAACTTGACTATGCCCTCGAACGTCTTCGGGTGCTTTATCATTTCCTCGAGCACGTCGAAAGGTATGGTAGCTATGTGAGCCCCGGCGAGCGCGACCTCTCGCACCTGCCTGGCGTTGCGCAGCGAAGCCGCGATGACTTCGGTTTTGAGGTCGTATTTCTCCAGTATTTCCATCGTCCTTTTGACCAGCTCGACGCCGCTCGCTATGCCCTTGTCGTGAACCAGCGAATTGTCCTTGTGCTTCCCCTCCGCCGGGAAATAGTCCGCCTTGCCGAAGCTCTCGTTCATTCCCGTTCTTATATAATCGTCAATCCTGCCGGCGAAAGGGCTTACGTACGCCGCTCCCGCTTTCGCCGCGAGCAGCGCCTGCTCCGGCGTCATTACAAGCGTGGCGTTGACCGGGATTTTCCTGCGGCTGAGATCCTTTATCGCTTTCAGCCCCTCGTAATGCTCTCCTGTATCGTCGCGGGAAGTGCTAATCGGGACCTTTATCACGACGTTGCCCATGAGGCCGTTGAACTTGCCGTAAAGCATCACGCCTTCCTTGGCCATGTCCTCCGCCTTGAGACTGACAACCTCGAGACTTACAGGGCTGTCCCTGCCGGCGATCTTGCATATGTCTGAAATGTAATTCACCATGTCGACTTTTTTACCAGCGATTTTCAGCTTGTCTACCGCTTTCTTTATGAGCGAGGGGTTCGTAGTCACGCCGTCGCACATGCCGTATTCCTTCGCCTTGTTTATCTCGTCGATTTCCGCTGAATCCACAAAAATTTTCATAAAATCACCATTCCGTTTAGACTCTCAAGCCGATGCGTCGGCCTTTTCCCTTATCGTTCTCAGCATGGCTGCCGGGTCATCGCTGTAGAATATCGCAGAGCCCGCCACGAGCACGTCCGCTCCGGCGCTAGCGACGTCGAAGCAGTTGTCCTTGTTTATGCCGCCGTCGACTTCTATCTCGAAGTGGAGATTTTTCTCCAGGGCGATTTCCTTGAGCTGCGTCACCTTAGCTAGCGAATGCGGCATGAACTTCTGGCCGCCGAAGCCCGGCTCGACCGTCATGACCAGCACGACGTCCGCCAGATGTAAAACATGCTCTATTTCAGAAACGCTGGTTCCCGGTTTTATCGAAACGCCCGCTTTGCACCCGAGACCCTTTATCTGCTCCATGACAGCGCCAATATCCTTGCACGCTTCAGCGTGCACGACGATTATGTCCGCGCCCGCTTCCGCGAACGCCGCCACGTGCTTTTCCGGGTGCTCTATCATGAGGTGGACGTCGAGAACCTGTTGCGTTATCTTGCGCAGAGCCTTCACTACGAGCGGGCCTATGGTTATGCTAGGCACGAAGCGGCCGTCCATCACGTCGACGTGAATCCATTCTGCCTCGCTGACCTTTTCCAGCTCGCTCTGCAGGCAGGCGAAATTGGCTGAAAGGATGGAAGGCGAAATCTTAACCATTTTGAAGATTTAGCTTCACGCTTTATATTTTTATACCGGCCAGCGATAATCATAATTATGAAAGTTGCGATAGGTTCTGACCATGCGGGCTTCGAGCTGAAGGAGAAGCTCAAGGAGTTTTTACAGGCGAACGGCTACCACTTCGAGGACTTCGGCACGAACTCTGAAGAATCGGCCGACTACCCGGAGTACGCCAAGAAAGTCTCCGAGGCCGTGATCAGCGGCTTCGAGTTCGGCATCCTTATTTGCGGTTCCGGGATTGGCATGTCCATCGCGGCTAACAAGTTTCCCGGGATCCGCGCGGCCTTCTGCATGAACCACGCGCTCGCTGTGGCGAGCCGCGAGCACAACAACGCGAACATCCTCACGCTCGCCGCGAGGTTCACCACGGACATCGAAGCGAAGAAGATAGTGAAGGCGTTTTTGGAGACGAAGTTCAGCAACGAAGAGCGCCACATCAAGCGGCTAAAGAAGCTCGCGGAAATAGAGAACATTTTTCAGGCGAGGAAGTAGGCCAGCGAAGGCGTAGGAAATCTTTTTATATCGTATGAGCAAATAATACCCGGTATGATGTTATGAAGGAACGCATAACGCTCACGATAGACAGGCACATTCTCGAGAAGATAGACACGATGGTCGACGGGCTCGACGTGCGCAACCGCTCGCATGCGATAGAGCTCGTGCTTTCCAAGTTCCTGAGCATGCGGGAACTGAAGACGGCGCTCATCCTCTGCGGAGGCGAGGGCACGCGGCTGAGGCCGATAACATACGAGACGCCTAAGGCGCTGGTCCCCGTCCAGGGCAAGCCGCTCATAGAGCACATGTTCGACCTGCTCAAGAAATACAACATAAACGACGTCATAATCTCGGTAGGCTACCTGAAGGAGAAGATAATAGCGGAGAAGAACGGCTGGTCCAAGCTGGGACTCAACATCTCGTATGTCGAAGAGAACACGCCGCTGGGGACCGGCGGACCGCTACGGTTCGCGAAAGACAGGCTTACCAAGACTTTCATAGTTTCCAACGGCGACGAGCTGAAGGACATAAACATAGTCGACATGTACGAGGCGCACAAGAAGAACCGCGCGCTGGTCACCATCGCTCTCACGACTGTCGATGACCCCAGCCAGTACGGCGTGGCCAAGCTCGAGGGAGAACGCATACTCGAGTTCGTGGAGAAGCCAAAGAAGGGCAAGGCCCCGACGAACCTGATAAACGCCGGCTTCTACATAATGGAGCCCGAAGTCGTCGAGATGATTCCCAAGGGCCAGTGCTCGCTCGAGAAGGAGATATTCCCAAAGCTCGCGAAGATGGGCAGGCTTTTCGGTTTCCCTTTCAGCGGCCAGTGGTTCGACACGGGCACGATGGAGCGCTACGAGCACGCGCTCAAGGCGTGGAAGGGCGTCAGGACGGAGTAGAAATTGCAGGGTCGTATTTTTCCAGAATGGGTTTAATTCCGTTGTACAATTCCCGTATGCCTAAAATATGGCGCCTGATTCCATAATTCAAGCGTGCCAGTTTTTCCCTTCCATTTATACAACCAAGAAATAATACACCGACTTTATCCTCCGTCTCGGGTGTAATGAAGCCGCGGTCTATGACTTCTCTGGCTTCTGCATAAACCTTCAAACCTCTTAAATAATCTCCGATGTGAATAAAATTTTCTCCTGTAAGACGCCATTCTTCGTCATTGAAATTTTTTCGGACACTCTTGTATATTTTTTTGGCATCAGATATGTCTATGCCTATGACCTTTATTGTCTCTCTGATGTAATTGGCTTTCGAAAGCCCCAAGCATCGCATCTCACATTCTTCAGGTATTTTCCCGAGCATTTGGCTTTCCATATTAGACGTCCGAAAAGAAGTTTTAAAAATCCAGAATGAGCAGACAACATACTGGAAGGGTGTCAGGACGGAGTAGAAACAATTTCTACCCGCATTCGTCGTGAACCAGCCTTTCCATGATCGCGTAGTTATTTTTGGCGTATGTGATGTGCCTTTTCAGTCCAAAAATCATTTCCATTTCCTTTGATGGCTCGAGCTCGAATTGCTGCAGCGCGAGAATTCCGTGCCTGAATTTTTCCACGTTACCTCCGCACCAGAGTTTAGTCTGTTCAATTTCATCGTCAAGTTTATTGGCGTTCATATTCGTGGGCGGATTTTGTTTTATATAATCCCTGAGGCCTTCGAATTTCGCCTCGAAATAAGCCTTTATTTTATCAACATCAACCTTCAAATACTTCTCCATGATTGTTATCAAAATGCTAGTTTTAAATATCCAGAATGAGCATACAACATACTGGAAGGGTGTCAGGACGGAGTAAGCTCCAAGTTAAAAGTCTTTTTAAATAAAATAATAACTTAGAATCATGAGGACGCATTTCATTGGCAATGCGCTGTTATTTCTGGTTTTAGCATCAGTCATTTTCACGAGCGGCTGCGTTTCTTCAGCAGTCACGTTGAGACTGCCGTTCGACACAGATAACACACCTTTATTTCTGGTGCCTATGGGAGAAACGCTCAATCATCCGGCTGAAATGGTGAAAGGTGGGCATAATGGCATCGACTTCGCGTGGGGCAACAACACCAGCAATAAAATAATGGCTTCGGCGGACGGAAAGGTTGCGTACATGAAGTTTTCCGAGGAAACCAATTTTAAGATAGAAATCGACCACGGCGCCTATACCACGATGTATTATTACCTGCACAAGTCGCTTGTGATTGAAGGTCAGGTTGTGAAGAAAGGCGAAATTATAGGTTATGCCAGAAGCATGCACTGGGGGTTTTCCGGCAACGCCGCGTTCACGCAGGCCGGTAAAAGTCTGTGTCCTGTGGCATACTTGGACGGCGATTCGCAGGCCGTTCTGGCAAAAATCCCGCTCGAAGATAGCATGAAAGAGGCCGGCTACGCTTCAGCGTGCGAGGGCGATTACATGGTAATCGGTACGTGAAAAATTTAAAAGCAGGTAAGCCCATATAGCACGTATTTAAACCATTATGATTATATATAAGGAATATAATATCCGATTGACAGAGTGATATCATGGGATTGAGACCAGCAAAATGCTACAGAAAGCTTGAGAGGCCGAACACGCGCATCTCGATAAGCAAGCCCAGGAAAAGCTACGTGAAAGGCGTCCCCCCTTCGAAGATACACAGGTTCAACTCAGGCGTCGACAAGCCGGAATTCACGATAAAGATGTATCTCGTCATCAAGAACGCGGTCCAGATGAGGAACAACGCGCTCGAGGCGATGAGGCTGTCGGCGACGAAGGAGCTTGAAAAGAAGGCCGGAGTTGACGGATTCTTTGCCAAGATTCTCATATTCCCCCATCATGTTCTAAGGGAGAACCCTCTAGCGACGGGCGCAGGCGCCGACAGATTCCAGACGGGCATGCGCAAGGCGTTTGGCAGGCCCATAGGCACGGCCGCGCGCACCAAGAAGAACCAGCGCATTCTGGAGGCGAAAGTCGCCCCCATACACGAGGCTGCGTGCAGGCACGCCCTGAAAATCGCTTCTTCGAAAGTCCCGAGCTCCTGCTACATCGAGACCATAAGACTGTAAAGTAGAATGCAGGTTTCTCGGAAGGGAATAAAAAGAAAAATGGGAAGTGTTAAAATGCTTCCCAATTCTTGGTTACTTTATTTTATTAGGCCACTGAACACTGCCCACACTGCACCAACCACCAAGAAAAGCCAGCCAAGAAACTCGAATATGTATACTCCGAATATGTAAGAGCTTCCAAGCATGTTAGTGAACAAACTCGCTGTAAATGCTATCGATACGAGGAAGAAAACCCCCGCGGCCGCTATGAAGTTGAACTGTCGCTCTGCTTTACTTCTGATTTTCGCGTACTCTGCAAAAACTGGTGTTAGCAGCGTTGCAATGGCAAGCCATATGTCTATCATTTGAACACCCCTTGTTAAATAATTGGTCCCGACCCCAATATAAATCCTCGCCTGAGTCTGGCGGCTCGCATGTTTATAAATAGACTTCTATGCCTGCGGCGACGAGAATGAACAACGCGCCTATGGCTATTATCTTTAACGAGTCGAGAAATATGATTTCCATGACTTTCGTGCTCCTGCACCTGAGTATCGCTGCCGACAGCAGTCCGCCCGCGATGCTGGCGCAAAGGTAGCCGACGACCTCGGGTATGCCGTGCGGGAGAAACGATAGCGTGACCATGGGAATGTCTGTTATCGACTTCGACAGCTCGCCTATGCACGTGCCCAGGATGGAAGCGTTCCACACGATTATGAACACTGCGCCCGCTCCGTAGAGCAGCGAGAATATGAAGGAGAATATCATCACTTCCATGTTGTTCGCGAACACCGCCAGGAACGAGTCGAAGTTGCCTTTTATTATCCTGCCCGTGAACTGGCCCGAGACCGCAGCGCGTATCTCGGTTATCTTTACGAGCTGCACCTGGAAGAAATCCTGCGGCAGGATGAAGGACCACGCGGCGAAAGCGACGGTCACGCCGAGAAAATAGAAAAGAAACATCAGTATGTCCTTTTCGTGGCGCTTGAAGAAGTCCTTTTTGTAATGGTTTATGCATGCATCTTCCTCCATTTTTTCTTCCTTCATTATTACCCTGGTCAGGAAGTAGACCGACGGCATGATGGTGAATATGACCGCGAACATGCCCGTCAGGTTGAAAGACACGCCTGAAATCGTAACCTTGTAGAAAAGCTGCGTCGAGAGAAGCACGCCCACCGTCGTTATGAGCAGCGCCCAGATGAACGTCAGGTAAGGGGACTTATCGACTTCCCTGAAGCTGAGGATTGACTCGAGCATAATATTATTATGGCCGCATGCATTTTAATCTGTTGTTCGCTAGCGTCGTCTGAAGCGATTTAAGGCCGGGCAGGCAGAATATAATCATGAAGTTCCCGAAGCCAGGCAGGAACATTTTTCACAGGGGTTCTAAGGACGCTAAGGCGCCTGCGAAGGACGGCAAGCCAGCCGAAGACAAGAAATTCATCGAGTCCATAAACGATATATACAGGAATTTCAAGGAGGATAAGCTGCGCAAGGAGCGCTTCGCCATTCTCGGCGTTGGCAACGACCTGAAAGGCGACGATGGCGTCGGCCCGTACGTAGCTGAAAAACTAAAGAAACTGATAGGCAAAGACGAATATTTCCTTTTCATAAAGACGGCGATGCCCGAAGATCACGTACGCGAGCTGAAGGCGTTCACCCCCACGCTTCTCATAATCGTCGACGCCGCGGATTTCGGCAGGAGGCCCGGAAGCCTTAAAGTGATAAGGGACTACGAGTTAAGCGACACGGCCATGTCGACGCACATCACGCCGCTCAGCATTTTCCTGCGCCTTTACAATGCCGACCAGCCGGTGAAAAGCCCGGTCACCATAATCGGCATACAGAAGAAAAGCAACGAGTTCGGCCAGCCCCTCGGCAGCGAGGCCAGAGCCGCTGGCGACAAGGTAGCGGAAATCATAAGCAGCCTTTACAAAAAGAAGATGCTCGGCACCATGCTGGAGAAGGAATTCGAGCGCCAGTCAAGCGCCATCAGTAGAATAGGGAGCGCTTTCTCTGGTGGGAAAAACGGCAAACATAAAGATGGATAATTATTTCTTGTGCGTTTCTTTGAACCTGTCCTTGTCAGGGCCGGCGAGTTCGAACTTGTTCGAATTATCGACGGACTTCGGTTTCGTCGGACAGACGTCGTGGCATTTGCCGCAGAAGATGCACTTGCCGACGTCTATCGTCCAAGTCTTATGCTCCCTGTCGACGACTATCGCGTTTGTGGGACAGTTTATGGCGCAGAGCATGCAGAAGATGCACGTTTCCTTTTTCCATTCCACCTTGCCCCTGAAGCCAGGAGCTAGCGACGCATGCTGTTTCGGATAGCGCCTGGTCGCAGGCCTGGAAAAAAGCCTTTGCAACGCCTCTGGTAGCAGATTCATTTCACATACACCTACATAACATAATATCCGAGCAGGACCCTGGCGAGGTCGATGAGCGCAAGCGGCCCTACGACGAACCAGTAAAACCTGAAAGCCTGGGCTATCTGCAGCCTGGCGAACACGACGCGGAATACGATCAGTACCGCCAGTAACGCGAGCGAATAAACTGCGAAGGCGAGAAGGCTGTCCGCTCCGAGGTAAAGGACCGCGCCCAGCGATATCAGCACCCAGAATCCCGCCGCTTTGGCCAGCTCGAACATCGCTAGTCTGGGACCGCTGTATTCCGTCGTGGGGCCTGCGACTATCTCCTGCTCCGCGTCCGGTATGTGGAACGGAGGAAGCGAGAGTTTTCCCAGCACGCCCATGAGAAATGCGAAGAACGCGAACGGCAGCTGCAGGGCGAAAAGCGGCACGATACGAAAGCCCGTGAATATGCCCAGCGTGACCAGGGAAATGACGAAGGGGAATTCGTAAGCGAACAGCTGCGTCAGCTCGCGTATGCTGCCGAGCGAAGCGAAAGGATTGCCGGCAGCGAAACCGGCGACAGCGAAAAATACGGAAGACATTATCAGGAAGTAAAGCACGACAAAAAGGCTGCCCTGGAACGATATGGGTTCGACGCTGAACAAACCGGGAATACCGGCGATGGGTATGAAAAGCGCGACCGTCATCAGCGACGCGAACGAGACCACCGGGCAGAGCGTAGCTAGCGCGCCCGTCGCGTCGCGCGTGGTTATGTTCTCCTTGGAAAGCAGTTTGAAGAAGTCGAAGAACGGCTGCCACAACGGCGGTCCGACCCGATGCTGCATGCGGGCGCTGACCTTGCGCACTATGCCCATGTAAAGGAAGCCGATTATGAAGGCGGCGAGGAATCCCGGAAAGACGAGCATATTGAAAACATTCTGCGCCAGCTGAGGCGTCAAAAGCGATTCAAACATGCTTGTGGCCTCCGTGGCTGTGTTCATGCGCTCCGTGTGCGTCGTCTCGCATGTGCAGGATTTCGTGCTTGGTTATTATTTTCTCCTTGCGCGATTTAGTGTCGATTATGGTCATCCTGTCCGTGCACGAGAAGCATGGATCCAGCGATGCGACTATTACGGGCACGTCGGATATCGTGTGGCCTTTCAGTATTTCCTCCAGGACGTGGAAGGTCTGGTATGTAGGCGTGCGTATGCGCACCCTCGACGGCTTCGCGCCTGCGGACTGCAGATAATAGAACAGCTCGCCGCGCGGTGCCTCAACCCGCGACACGGTTTCGAGGCCTTCTTTTACGCTTACGGCTGCCGGGAGCTTGAGCGATATGTCGCCCTTTATTTCAGTCAGAGTAGTCAGCGACAGCCGGATCATGCGTATCGATTCGAGGCATTCCTTCACGCGGACTATGCAGCGCTCCTGCGCGTCGCCGCCCTCGCCGGTCACGGCCCTGAACTTGAGGTCCTTGTATGCCATGTAGCCGGTTTCGCGCACGTCGTAATCGATTCCGGAAGCGCGCAGGTTCGGGCCGACCGGGTTCAGCTCCTTCGCTTTCATTCGAGACAGATGCCCCACGTTTCTGGTCCTGATTTTCATCAAAGAATCATTCCTGAAAACGCTCAGATAATGTTTCATGCGCTCTTCAAGCGCGTCGAGGTTTTTGGCCATCCTGCCGTAGTTTTCCTGACCCACGTCCCTTCGTACGCCGCCTATCACGTTCATCGCGAAGTGCACGCGTCCGCCGGTAAGCGCCTCCTGCATATCCATGACGAGCTCGCGGTCGCGGAACAGATAATGAAACAGTGTATCGAGGCCCACTTCCCATGCAACCAGGCCCAGCGCGAGCATGTGCGAATGCATGCGCTCCAGCTCGCTGACGAGCGTGCGTATGTGCTTAGCGCGGTCCGGAATCTCGATGCCGAGCATCTGCTCGATGCCCTGGCAGTAGCACGCCGTGTGGTAGTGGCCGCATATGCCGCACACGCGCTCGCTCAGAAAGACGCCTTTCGCCCACGGCCTGTTCTCGAACGACTTCTCGATGCCCTTGTGATTGTATCCAAGGACGAGCTCCGCCCCTTTTATCGTTTCGCCCTCGACGCGCAGCTTTATGTGCGCCGGCTCGACCAGCGCGGGATGCTGCGGCCCGAACGGCAGAACAAAATCATGCATATAATTATTTTGCTCTTCTGTTATAAGTAATTTTACCGGGCTTACTCGTGCAGCGGTTTGCCCGGCCTGCCGTTAAAATATCCTTTTAGAATGGATGACATGGCAAAGCACATTTCCTGCTGCCTTTTGCTGGAATCGCCCACCACGCTAAGATCTTGCGTGTCCATGAGTTCAATGAATCTTTTAGCGCTCATGTCCCGGCCTGTCCAGTCCAGCGCCATGCCGGAATCGACCATGCATTCCGGGGTTTCGCTGGTCCTGCGGTAGCTGCTGATTTTTTTCAGGCTCCCATCCGGACATAACAACATTCCGTTGATGAATTCGACAGTGCTTTTCTGGAAGCGAGAAGCCATGTAAACACTCCCACAGTCTTGCCCGCCGGGAATCCATGTAATCGCATAAATACCCAGGTCGCAGTTTCCCTCATGGCACCTGCCCTGAACAGCTTCCCTTTCGTCTGTGCGCAGTACAGTCCTGCCATCGCAGTCATTATAGCTGTCGAGAAGGGTGAGGCCGAGCGGCTCGCCTTCGGAAAAAATCAGGCCCATTCTCAGCCGGTTTTCTGGCGTGTAAGACATCTGCCTCAGGCTAAGCGTTCCTTTATAGCCCAGTTCTCTCATCAGGTTCGCGTTGAGGCCGAAATCCAGGTTTCTGTCCCCAAAATCGTAAGTCGCCAGAAAAACATCCTTCGCGACTTTCAACGCATCTTGTGCTGTATGCATGTGCACCAAAGAATACGATAAGAATAAATTTTAAAAACGGATGGTTAGCCAGGTTTTCGCGCGCCTTTATGCGACGTCTGCTCCGACCTCGGCGCCTTTGTCGACGGTGACGAGATGGACCGTGTCGTTCTTGACAGCCGCGAGCAGCATGCCCTCGGACGTCACGCCTTTTATGAGCGTCGGCCTGAGGTTGGTGAGCACGACTATCTTCTTGCCGGCCAGCTTCTCTTTTTCGTAATGATTCTTCACGCCGGCCACCAAGGTTATCTGCTTGCCGCCAACGTCGACTTCGAGCTTGTAAAGCTTGTCCGAACCCGCTATCTCGTCGGCCCTTATTATCTCCCCAACTTTCAGTT
Source organism: Candidatus Aenigmatarchaeota archaeon (assembly GCA_043808015.1). GTDB lineage: Archaea > Aenigmatarchaeota > Aenigmatarchaeia > QMZP01 > QMZT01 > JBGPQP01. The sequence continues at coordinate 47,969 of JAZDFI010000007.1, read as the reverse complement.
CGATTTTCTCGAAATCTTTCATTTCAATTTCCATAAAATCCCCTCAATAATAGGGTGGCGGCCCGATTTAAATTGCTGAGCGGGGTCCGGGCATCCACCGGCTCGCGTCATTCCTCGCGCCATTTATTAACCTCTGTAAGACAATTATTATTATGAAAAGGGGTTGGATTTTTGGGTTAGTTTTACTTTTAGCCGTTGCTTTTTTGCTGGTGCCGGGTTTTGCCCGCGCCGACAGCCCCGATGTCATCATACTGCCTGACGAGAAGGTGCTTTCCGTCAACTCGGCGGTCCTGATAAAAGTCGATCCGAAGACGACTGAAAAGCCGATGCGCATCACGTGGTCAGTATATAATACGGGCAGCATAGGCCTCGGCTCTTTCCCGACAACAACGGACGGCAAGGGACTCTGTTATTTCTCCAACAGCGACGGCAACGCGACCTGCGGACCGTCGCCCTTCTTCAATGCGGGCCCGACCGAGATGTATATCAACGTCATAACACCCAGCGGCGCGACTAACAAGACCATCCCGCTTAACATATCGACAGTCTCAGTCCCGCTCACGGGCGTGAACAAGGTGGACAACACCGTATACATGTTCTTCTACATGGCCCAGAAAGCCTGGATGAAATACAGCATATACAAGGAGGACCTGAGCATATACCAGACCGAGCGCCCGCTAGAATACGATGTCATCCAGGCCCGCTATGCCGGCAACATCACGCTCAACCCGGGTGTATACTACTTCACGTTCATGGTCAACGAGTCCGGAACGTATGGCAGCACGTTAAAAAGAATCGAGATCCCTTCAGGCGACTATCTCACCATGCAAGCCGGCAAGGCTGAATACTGGACCGGGGAGAAGGTCGTTGTGACAGGCACGTCAAGCGCCGCCAGCGTAACGGGAGAAATACGTTACCCGGACGGGAAAAAGGCGAAAGATTTTTCTGTTTCAGTCGCTTCCGACCACACGTTCTCTTACGATTTCGTGTCCGAGGGCAACTGGCCCGAGGGCGAATACGAGATCCGCACGCTCAGCCCGCTTGCCAAGACGGCGAAATTTTCGATAGTGGAATTCTTCGAGCTCATACCGGATTCCATTTATGCCGTCGTCAACGAGTCTAAAGATTTCTCGCAAACCATACAAATAAGGAATCTCAGGCAGAACTCGACGAACATATCAGTTTCCGTGTCAGGCGACCTGAAGGACAGCTACGTCGACCTGGGTAAATCGTCTTTAGGCCCGCTCGAAGCCACGACGATAAGCATAGACGTGCCTAACATCAAAGCGGATGTCGATGGCAAGGTGACGGTCAAATCCGGTGACGGCCTCGAACTCGCGATACCCGTTTCAATAACGGTGATGAAACCCGGGCAGGCATGCACGGGCAGCAAGAGTTTGTCTATCAGCAAAGAGACGATGATTCTCTCCAGGGATTGCATAGACGGCGATCCTGTTTATCACGAAATCCGCGTCAGCAACAGCGGCGCTGCCGGCCTCACGGGCTTCAGCTACGACGTGGAGGACACCGGAGGCGGCGACCAGTACCTCGAGACGCTCGATATGAGCGGCTACATTGACGTCCCTGTTTCCGATCTTTCCGTCGCGGCAGGCGATTACGAGACAGTCGAGATATCCATCACCCCGTCCGGCGCCGGAAAATACGAGGGCCTGATAAACATAAAGGCAGGAGGCGAGACTGCTAGCGTACTGGTGGTTCTCAACTGCTACGACAACATTTCCGGGGACATAACAGACCTTTCCTACGCGCTTGCGGGCAAGAGCATTTCCGAAACCGTGAGAAGCGATATCGGCTCGGACATTTCCAAGGCTGAAAGCGCCCTGGTGCTGGGCAACTACGCCCAGGCGAACGAATACTACCAGAAGGCGCAGGCTAAAATGGACATGCTCGAAGCTGGCGGAGCCGCTCCAGCGATTGACCTCACGTGGATAATCATCATAACCGTGATCGTGGTGGTCGCAGGCGTCTTCCTCTGGTACTTCAAGTTCAGGAAGACGACGGTCGTTTCCGAAGACGTCGACGACCTCGATAAGTTCGCGTGATAATTATTTTTTTATTTTTCCAAGTTTTACCAAATGCTGATACTGCCATTCCCGTTCTTTGGCCACAGCAGCGTCACCCGCTGGTTCGGCGTCACGAATAACAGTGGCCGCATATGCTGCGGCGGCGAGAGCGTGAGCAGGGACGTGCGCTGCCGCGACGGCTTGTCCTGCGGCGCGGGCGGCTGAGTGGGCTGCATCATCCTTCGCCTCGCGTGCCGCGGCATGCGAATCAAGCGCTGCCTTGCGTATTACCGCCATACTGAACACACCCGTCCTGACCCAGGCCCGGCCCGCTTCAATCGCGGTCCGCGGACGTTCGTCTTCCGGATACTTGCTCTCAAAATAAGGCAATACGCGCTCGGCGCAGTCAAGGGCCCACGTTGCCAGCACCTTGTGGCCGGTCTTCTTTGCTAGTTCGGCGATTTTTCCATCGCGGGGATTCTTGATGGCTATTTTTGGTTTTTTCATTCTATCAAATCCGCAACCGCTAAAAACACGGCGTTCCGGTTGCTTTTACTTCGAGAAGAATCTCTTGAGGGCCGGGTGCATGTCTTCCATGTGCTGCATCGATATCTGCTCGTAAAGCTGGTATATTATCATGACTGCCAAAAGTATGCCGGTTCCAGTTCCGAGCGCGTCTGTGAAGTCGGCGAACGAAGCAAGGAACCCGACAGTCGCACCACCAAGCACGGAAAGCGCAGGTATGTAACGGTCCAGCACCTTTTCTATAATCCTGATGTCGCGCCTGAAGCCCGGGATTTGCATGCCCGTCGATTCTATCTGCGACGCGACTGTCTTGGAGTCCATGCCCGCAGTGCTGACCCAGAAATACGAGAATATGACCGAGCCGACTATCATGAACAGCGCGTACGTTATGAGCCTGACTATGTCTATGGGGGCTATGTTGACCAGCGACGTCAGACCCATGGAAAGCATGGAGAAATACCACACAAGCGCACCCAGCACGCCGAAGCCGAACACTATCTTAATGCCGGCGCTCATCTTCTTCTTGGTGTAATAAACGAGCAGCGCCCCGAGCAAAGCGAAAAGGCCTATTGATATCATCGTGCCCGCAATCGCGGTCGTTCGCGGATGTGAAAGGAAAAATATCAGGCCTCCGGTTATCTGGCCGCTCGTATCGAAGGTGCCGAGCCATTCGTTGCCGCCCTGCTGCGCGAGCATCTTAGCAAACACCTGCACGTTCGCCAGCAGCGCGCCTATGAGTATGACCGGGATGTTTGAAGTGTAAAGGAACTTGAGAGGCCAGCGCCTGCCGAAGCCGCGCACCGTCGAAAAAGCGAGCGGAATCTCGACGCGAATAGCCTGAACGTAAACGACTAACAGGAAAACGATCACCGTCGCTATGACGGGAAGAAGGACTAAGAACGCGCTGAGCGGTTCGCCCGCGCCCATGAGGACGGCTGCGTTGGGTATCGCTCCAGACGGCGGGTTCTGGATGCCCGTCGAAATCGAGCCGTCCGACGTGAGGGGATTGAAGGCGCGGATGACCATCGTCTTCGCTACGCCGGCGACTATGAAAAGGCTTATGCCCGAGCCGAAGCCCCATTTCGAGACGACCTCGTCCATGAACAGGACTATCCATCCGCCCATCGCTAGTTGTAACACAACCAGAGGAGCCATTCCGGACGCAGCGCTTATCGCGCCGAAGGCTACGTAAACATAACCTTCTATGAGGCAGAGCGCTATGGCGAGAAGCTTCTGCGTGCCCTGGAAAAGAGTCTTGCCCTTCTGCTCCGCGAGGTTCCATGGTATTATCTTGGAGCCGACAAGCAGCTGAAGAATAATGGACGCCGTGACTATGGGGCCGATACCCAAGGTGACCAGCGAGCCGAAGGTCGAGCCGAGCAGGATTTCAAGGTATTTGAAATATTCGTAGTTCGTCTTCGATATGCCGAAGATGGTGACCTGCGTCATCGCGAAGTAAATCAGCAGCGCGATGCCCGTCCACTTCAGCTTTTCCTTGAAACTCTGTCGCTTCAGAGGCTCTGATACGCCTGGCAGCCTCTTCAGCACGCCGATATATCCATCTTCAAGTCCCATGCAAAAACCTAAATCAAGTATTTACTGATTAAGTTAAATTCAATTATTCTGTTAAATTGATAAATATATTTATAAGGTTTGCTAAAATAGGTTTTGTTCATTTTTCGCGGAGGTCTTCTTCAACTATCAGCGGTCCGTGGTAACCGCATTTCTTGCACGCGTACTGGACGCCCAGCTTCGCGCCCATCCAGAAAGTTATGTCATCCGACCCGCATACCGGGCATTTCTTGGCGTGCATTATGAAAAAATCACTCGCTGCCTTCGCCTTCTGCGATGGCCTTGCCGCCGGCTTCCTCTATCTTTTCCTTCGCGTGCACCGAGAACGCCTTCGCCGTCACTGACAAAGCCTTTGTTATCAAGCCGGAGCCGAGGACCTTGTCGAAGCCGAATTCAGCCAGGTTTATCTCGGTCTTGCCGTTTTTCAGCGCCAGATCTTCGAGGCTGCTGAGGTTGATGAACCTCACTTCCTTGACGCATTTGTCGCTCTTGGGCGTGAAGCCGCGCTTGCCGAGATGGTTCGGCTCATGCTTTTGAAGCCATGACTTCATGTGCTTGAAACCGCCGGAGTAACCCTTGCCGCCGCGCACGCCTTTACCCCTTCGCTTGCGCATGCCGCCGTAGCCGCATGTGCGCGTGCCGCGCTTCTTTTCTATCTTCTTTTTCCTGTTCGCCATTTACATCATCCTTTCAATAAGCTTGTTTATCTTGTCGCCCCTGTAGCCCAGCGCGCCCTTCGGGAACGCGCGCTTAATGCCTTCGTATCCCTTCTTCGGCGGGCTGAGCCTGAAAAGAGGCTTGAAACCCTTGATACCATTCATGTTTTTATTTTTCTTTATAGTGCCGGCGATTTCTTTCGCAGTTGTTTCGTCAAGCTTCCTGTCGCCTTCCATGCGGCCGCGGGCAGCGACCAGCTTCTCGAGCGTCGCCTCGCTGATCTCGCCCCACGTGACGAAGTCCTTGACCTTTTTTATCATACCCTCGATCTGCGGCTCTTTCCTGACGATGACGCAGTGGTTCACGCGCGTGAGGCGCATCATCTTCATCGTGTCGTTGATTTCCTTTTTCTTGTCGACTGTGCCGCGGACCCTTATGACAGCTATCATCATCAGATATCACCCTTCGTCCTGCTCAGGTTCTTCAGGGCCTCGAACATAGCCAGTGCGAGGTTTATCCTCGTGCACGACTGGCCTGAAATCTTTGAGCGGATGTCTTTTACGCCGGCGAGCTTGAGCATCTTCTTGCTTTCCTTGTCGGCCACTATGCCTACACCCATCGGCGTGGGCGTGAGCACTATCACGACGGAGCCTGTCTTGCCCCTCGTCTTGAAAGGAATAGAATGCGCCCCGCCGCAGTTGCACTCCCACGAGCCGCAGCCCCTGCGGACGCTTATGACGCTCAGTTTCGCCTGTTGCAACGCTTTTTCGATAGCAGTCCTGTGTTCGTTTGACGAGGCCTTGCCTATGCCTATAACACCGTCGCCATTCCCTACTGCGACGACCGCTGTGAGCTTGAATCTCCTGCCCGATTTGTGCATCCTGGCTGTCATTCTGGTAGGCGTCCTGCGAATACCGCCTCCCTTGCCGGGCGTGCCGCCTATGTGAATAAGCTCTTCCTGCAGGTCCGGAACAAGATAATCGACAATCTGTGACTCGAGAATTATTTTGCCTTTTGAAAGCAGGTCTTTGATGTCCTTGAACTTGCCGCTGACCACTTCTTTTCCCAGTTCAGTCCTCGGCATCCATGAGGAAACCCTTTCCACAGCCCTTCGCCTCTGCGGCGAATCGTATTCGGGGCCTTTCTTTATCTGCTCCTCAACCTCTTCGGTCACGGCTTCCTTTTTCTCGGCCGTTCCCTCGACAGCTTCCTGGACTTTCTCCTCTGCAACTTCGAGTTCGGTCTGGGCAGTTTCCTGGGCTGCGTCTTCCAGGTTTTCTTCCTTCTTCTCCATTTCCGCTCCGGTTTCTTCATGCTTGAGTTTCTTTTTAGTCACTTTTCCACCTGCAATCCTGAATCCTAAATGATAATTTTATTGGTTATTATAGATATACACATTATATAAAAGGATACTTATTTATATCTTCGCCTTTTTTTAATAGTTTCCATCCTCGCCAGGACGTCTTTCGAAGCAGTAAAACAATCCACATAAGCGGCCAGCACGCTTTCCCAGCATTCGTCGAGAATGACGAAATGCGTGGATTTCAGCGCTTCATAAAGCAGGAAAAGGTCTACCGCGCGGTCCTCGGCCGATTGCGAGAATTTCCCGAGGCCGAAGTCTATAAGGTAAACGCGGTTATCGCTTCCGCTCAGAATCATGTTCGAGGTCGTCAGGTCGCCGTGTATGATGCCCGCGATGTGGAGGCCAGCGATAAGCGCGCCGACTTCCTCGCACGTCTTACTGCGCGTCTCCGTGTCCATCGCGTTGAGAACGTCCTTAAGTTTCCTGCCGTTTATGTAATCCATGACGAGCGAGTAGTCGCCCTCGATGCGCACGTGCGGGACCTTCACCTCGCTCGTCCTCGCCCGCTCCATGAGCTTCGCTTCGGCGCGCGTCCGCTGTCTGCGTATCTTCACGTCGAGCTGTGCTATTCGATAGCCTTTGGCGACGCGCTCCTTCACCAGCTCGCCGTCTCTCATGTAGAGAATCGCCTCAGCGCCCCGCTGGATTATTTTTTTACTGGACGCATTCGCATCTTCGTATTGCATGAGAATAAGATTAAACGATGATTTAATAAGTTGCTTATATTATTTCTACGAATTCATTCTCTCTGAGAAATTGCATAAGATTTTCTTTGTATTCAATGCCGATTTTCCTTACGTTGTGGCCGAAATTCTGGGCAACGCCATCTATCTTTCCTGTTTCCGGATGGTCTACAACTCTCTGCTGATATATTCCGATTGAAACATCATCATACTGCAAAATCAGCATATTCGCTTCTTGGTTCAGCGGTATCGTGATGCCATTGATTGTTATTTGTGTTAAATTATTGGGCATTCTGTATTTTTTCATCGTGTCCATATGTTATCATCATTAAATAGTGAAAATATATTTAAAAAGGTTATTTAGCCGTTTTTGACCGTTCAGGCGGCTATCTCCACAGCTCGCACGTCTTGCATACCTTCTGCGAGCTGGGCTCGCCGCACTTCTCGCAGCGCAGCAGCTCGAAGCCGTCGCGCTTTATGACGTCTCGTATGCCAGGAGCCAAGCGCAGGAACGTGTTGAGCACCGAGAATTTCGTGCCCGGGCTCTCTGATTCGAGCGTGTTCAGGAAGTCGCGCACCTTGAACCGCGGCCCTTCGATATAAGGGCACTCGTTCTCCTGTATTTCGAGTCCGTTTAGTATGGCGTAAAGCCCGATCTCGCGCTCCGGGATTTCGCGGAAAGGCTTTATGCGCGGCACGAAAAGCCTGCTCTGGACCAGCGGCTCGCCTCCCATGCGCGCCAGGCGCATCAGGTCGCCGCGTATGTAGTCCATCATTATGCCCTGCACCTCGTCGTCGAGGTTCATGCCGAACACGATCTTGTTCGCCCCAAGCTCCCTCGCTTTCCTGTTCAGCAGCCAGCGGCGGGCGAGCCCGCAATAGGTGCATGCCGTCCCCTCCCACTTGCCGGATTTTTTAAGACCCTTGACGACGTCGCTCAGCGGCCTGGCGAACTCGCTTTCGAATGAAAAAACATGATGCTTTATGCCGAGTTTTTTGCACAGCTTGCCCGCGATTTTCAGGCTCTCGTCGCGGTAACCGGGGATGCCCTCGTCTATGGTTATGGCAAACATCGCTACGTCTCGCCGCTTGCGCAGGATTTTGTGCAGCATGTACAACGCGGCCGTCGAATCCTTGCCTCCTGAAACGGCGAAGGCGACAGTCTCTCCGTGCCCTATCATCCTGCCCTTGCGCATGGTCTTGCGCACCTTGTCTTCCACGCTCTGGATGAAGTGGCCGCGGCAGAGATACGTCCCCTCGTATCGCCTGTGGTATACCGCTTTTTTCCCGCATTTTGTGCATGTTGCGGATGCGAATCCGCTCTTTATTTTGGCCATAATTAGAGAAGGCGCGGATTATATAAAAATGCCGCCCCGAAGCTAAAATGAAGCTTTATTAACTACTAAAACATACTAAAATTATGTCAGAAATAGAACTACCTAGGCATGAGGAAGACGTGAAGAAATACCTCGAAACGCTCAACACGTCCCAGCTCATGATGGAGGTAATGGACCCTTGGGGCATAGGCATCGCTTCGTCCCACGGTGATATCATAAGAAAGCAGCTCGAAGAAAGGAGGCACGAGAACCTGGAAAACGTGCAGCGCATCGGCGGCATGCTCATGGGCAACCACTGTGCATCCAAGGAAGAAGAAAAATTCGCCAATTATCACGCTTTCAGAAAGAGAATGATTGACAGGATAGGCAAAACTGCGTACAACCTCGACGCGGACCTTTCACACTACAAGAGGCTTCTCGATGACGAACAGGCAAGAATGAAAAATGAAAAAACACCTTACCTTTCCGGGGAAAACCTCAACCTGAAATTGTGCGTGCCTGCAAAGGAGAACATGATGATTTTCACAGGCCTTAAGATGACGGACAGGGGCGTGCGCAAGGTGGCCAAAAGAGTAGCCCATTACAAAAGCGCGCCGGCAGAAGGCCTCGAGGACCCGAAGGCAATCAGGGACTACGTGAGAAACGTGGCCTCGATAAACGACTGGGCCAAGATAAGGCTCGTGCTCATGGGAGACGAAAGCAGACGAGAACGACAGATGGGCAGAGCAAACATAGTGATGAGACAACTTGACCAACCACATCTCGAATACAAGGAAAAGCCATACCCGCACCACAAAGTTGACATCAGAAACACGCTACTGGAGTATTCACCGCAGGATCCGGTTTCGTTCCAGGTGCTTGGCATATACAGCTTCCTCGACGATCTTTTCGGCGAGACGTGCCACCCCATATACGAGCAAAGATTCGCCAACAAAATGTATCTGCCCGGAGGGCGGATTTACGAGCTTACAAAAGACGAGATCAGGATTTACAACACGCTCGCTGAAAAGGCGCTCGGCTTCATGGCCGGGCAATCATCCGCCTGAAACGACTTTTATCAGCTCTATTTTATCGTTGTTCGCCAGCGGCTCGTCGTCAGTTATTATCTCCCTGCCGCGCTTGACGAGGACTGTTTCCGGGTTCACGCCGAGCTTTTGCACGGCGTCTATCGCTTTCGCTTTATCCGGCAGGACGAGCGTGTGTTTCCTGCCCTGGAACTCGGCGATGATTTTCATAACTAATATAAAAGAGATTTATAATAAATACTGTAAAACTGCAAACTGGAGCATAACACTAAACAATGCTGGGATGGCCGAGCTAGGTTCAAGGCGATGGACTCGAATGGATAAGAAGAGGCGAAAGCCTGTGATTGCGTGAAATCCATTGGGCTTCTGCCCGCGCAGGTTCAAATCCTGCTCCCAGCGTATTTTCTTTTTCATGGCTGAATTTTAGCCGGATTTCAGCCAAAACAGTGTTTATAAATTATTAACTTATAAGTAGTAATATGAGTCCATACAACGCATCTTACTATCTCGGCGAGGGAAGATTTTCGCAGAGAGACGAGGTAGTGAAGCGTGCGGCAGACTACATATATAACACTTCTTACAGGAGCAAAAGCGATTCAGGCCTGTCGCACAAGCGCGCCGTTATGGCGGGCGTTAGAAGTTTTATGGGCCGGAATTTCGAGACCAAAAACAACATAGGCGGTCGACTCGGCAGGGAAAGGACAATCTCGCAGGTGATAGAGTCTGCCGGCAAATACGGCGAGCCGGGAACGCCGAGAGGCTTTGCCCATAACTGCCTGGATTACGCGCTGCTTGCCGCCACGCTTATCAGGGCCTTTGATATTCCGGTAAAATATACCGAAAACGTGGACTTTGAAAGGCTTATCACAAAGAATAGATTCAGGTTTCATGCGTTAAATGAAGTTTCCATGGACGACGGCAGCTGGTTCGTTTTTGACCCGTTCTGGGGGTTCTCCGACAAAAAACCCGAGGAAAAAAATGCATACGTGGAAAAATTCAGGAAAATAGCCGAAGGCCTCGATTTCTCTGACATGGAACTTCTCTTGCCTGGCAGCAGCGGAGCCATGATAAGCATTGTCACCAGGGATCAGCTCAAGGATCTGGTCAGGATCAGGACAGAAGCCAACGGAGAATTACTTTTAAAAGATAAATTGCAATAATTGATAGTGCCGGCGGGCTGGTGGTCTAGTGGCATGACGTCGCCTTCACACGGCGAAGATCAAGGGTTCAATTCCCTTCCGGCCCATCACGCCGAATTTATAAAAACGCATTGGAATAATATGTTGTAAACCGGCGGCATTTCGACGCGGGCTTGCCTGCGTCCTTCGCTGGTCACGGGTCCATGGTCTAGTGGCTATGACGTCTGCTTGACGTGCAGAAGATCGCTGGTTCGAGTCCGGCTGGACCCATCTTTTTCCAAAGCTTTGACGTGCTTTTTTCCAGCGCCTCTTATCAATATATAAATAAAAGACACAGTGATTATTGTTATCAGGCACGCCCCGGTAGTCTAGTGGCCAAGGATACCGGCCTTTCGGGTGCTTTTCGAAGTCTCGAAAGGTAAGAGTTTCGCTGGATGACCCATGCGAGACAATGACTTCACGAAGAAAGCCGGTGACCCGGGTTCAAATCCCGGCCGGGGCATGTTTTATTCTTTTTAAAATTTGACGACAATAATATTACATGAACTACGGCTGCGGCAGTCGCGACAGGTGCACCAACTGCGGCGCATGCTGCACGGGCCTGGACATCGAGCTCTCCAAAGAGGACATCCGCTCGCTCGTTTCACTGGGCTACAAGCTCGACGATTTTCTGGAGACAAGGCACGTGCCAATCCTTAAGACGAGCCCGGGCAAGAGGAGATGCATTTTTCTCGACCGCAAAAACCTATGCGTCATACACAGCCGCCACGGCCACGCGGCGAAGCCCCACACGTGCAGGCATTACCCGAAGATAACATCCGAAACCCTCGGGCAAAGGGATTACAGATTCTTCAAATACGGCGGCAAGACGCTTTCGCGCGACGTGCTGGCCAATATCCTGGCGTCGATGAAAAACGTCCATGAAAGCGAGCTTTTCAAGTCGCTTCTCTTCCGCCTTGAGAAGCTGAGAAAACAAAAAGCGTCCTACATAGACACGTTCAATTACAATGACAACAAGCATCATTCTGAATTGCGCAAAGCATTCGCGAGGAGAAGTGCGATAAAACTGGCCAGGGCGAAAGTCAGGAGCGACGACATCGCGGAATTCTCCGCGGTGCAGAAAAGAAAAAACTTTGACTCGGCCGCTTTCATCGGCGAGCTGCGCTCAATGCTTCTGAAGGGCGAGGGCCGCAACCACAATCTGCCCGAGATGTTGCTGGCGTATTTCTACGCGATAAAGGACGCGGAGCCGCGCGACGCGAAGTCGCTTGCGAAACATTTTTTCGAGTGGAACGCCAAGAGATTCTAGCGTCGCTGGTCACGGGCGCTCAAGTTTTTAAACTGTGAAATACTATGTATTCTACAGTGATAGCAAATGCCCGTGTTTGAAAAATACTGCGACAAGTGCGGAGAGCCTTCCACGAGCCTCAAGAACGTCAACGGCAGGATGATATGCGCCAAGTGCCGCGGCGTGCATTTCGAAGAGGACGAGGAGCTCACGAGGAAAGCGAAACTCAGAAAAATGTGGCTCAAGTAAGACGCATCGAATGTGCCATGTGAAAAATCACTCGAAACAATCGCGGGGGTACCCAAGCGGTCAAAGGGGCTAGAATACCTAAGTTCGCTTCGACTGGTATGGCCAAGTTTAGGTATGGCTAAGTTCAGGTGTGGCTGAAAAAGCCATGGAAAAGCCTAGTGCTTTAGTAGCTTCCAGGGTTCGAATCCCTGCTCCCGCATGACTTTTTATATTTTCACGGTCACGCCAAAAAGCAGCTCACATGAAAAAATAGCACGTTTCCCACTTGTCTTCCTTCTTTTTGGCGATTCGCCTACCAGCAGATGCCGTATCTTGCCGGCGCAACGGATATGAACCTGACATTTTCGCCCATCTCCCCCTTCTCCCAGAGGCCTTTCCAGAACCCCGGGGCAGCATAAGAATCAAGCAATTGGACATAGCCTTCCTTCCCAAGCTCGCTGCACATGCCGTCAAGCCTTTCGCGGGCGTATTCCTTTATCGGGTTTTCCACAGTTGTTTTGTCGCCGAATATGCTCTGCCTGTCCCACGTTATTTCCTTGCCGTGCTCTGAATAGATGCGCGGCGAAAGGAAGTGCGCCTTTATTTCATCGGGTTTCACTTCCAGCATCAGGTCGACGGTTCTGTCCACGGACGTTCTGGTTTTGCCGGCGTCTATTATTATGGAGGCTCTTGTCCGGAGGCCCCTCTGCTTCGCCTCGTCGAACGCGTGCCTTATCTGGTCCGTCGTGATGCCCTTTCTCAGCTCGTAAAGAGTGGCGTCGTCTCCTGATTCCACACCGTAGTGTATGAACGACAGGCCGGCTTTCTGCAGCGCGTCAAGGTATCTGAGGTCCATGTCCGCCCTGCTGAGGTCGCCGAATTTTACCTTGTAGCCCCTTTCAACTATGCCTTCCGCCATCCTTTTCATGCTCTCCGGATTGTACGTGAATGTGGAATCGAGCAAAATTATTTTTCCATGGCCGCGCTCCAGGACCTGGCCTATGTCGCGGAGGACGTGCTCTGTAGAGAACTCCTTTCTCGCTCCCCAGAAAGTCGAATAAGGGCAGAAGCTGCAGCCTTTGCCCCTCGGCCTGCATCCCCTGCTGGTCGCGATGGATCTCACGTCGATGGGATAGTCCGACTCGTCGACGAGATGCCTCGCGGCGAGGCCGTAGCTTTCGTCCAGCGTGAACCCTTCGGTGAGCCATTTTTCCATTATGCCCGGTCCCGCAACTTTTCCGTTCTGTAGGCGGGCCAGCCTGCGCTTGCCTTCGAATCCAGCCTTCGAATCTGAAAAAAGCTCGAGCAGCGCCGGCCCCGGCGGCCCTATGAGGACCGCGTCGGCTTCGCCGCGCCCGAGTATGCGCTCGTGAAAAAAGCTCGGTATCGTGCCGCCCATCAGCACCTTTGTCCCGGTCTTTCTGGCGGCCTTTGACATCTTCATCGCCTCGTCGAGGCCTTCGTGGGAATGTATCTGCACCACCTCGTCGAAAAGCATGTACATGAAATCCGGCTTGTAATCCACGAGCTTATTCTGCAGGTCCGCCTCGTCGTGCCTCTTGGCATCCATGTCGTAGAAAGCGACCTCGTGGCCCAGCCTTTCGAGCAGGCCCGCTCCCTGCATCAGGTCTATCTGCGGCATCAGGATGTCGCGGTCGGTGTTGGGAACGTTCGGCGCGTTGACGGCGAGCACTTTCATTGTTAGGCTATTTTTTAAAAATTAATAAGTTTTTAAGCCATTTTTTGCATCAAAACTAAAAACATTTAAATACCATTTTCAATTATTTAATATGCAGCTCGACGCCACGGACAAAAAGATACTGTTCGAACTGGACCGCAATTGCAGGCGGACCAACACGGACATAGCCCGACGACTCAGAATAAACAAGTCGATAGTCAACTACAGAATCAAGAATATGCTGAAAAACGGGATAATAGAAGGCTTCTTCACGGTCATAGATACAACGAGGCTCGGATATCAGGGATACAAGGGTTATTTCAAGTGGCATCTTGTGAACCCCGAGCTCGAGAAGAAAATGATAAATTTTCTGGTCAGAAACCACTGCGTCTGGTGGGCCGGCAGCATTGACGGGGAATGGGACCTGGGCTTCGTCCTGTGGACAAAAAACATTTACGAGCTGAGGGACTTCTGGATAAGCTTCATGTCCATTTACCAGAGACATGTCAACCGTTACATACTCACGCCGTATACCAGGGCTTACGACCACAGCTACGGCTTCCTCAACGGTGAAAGAAAGATAATCAGTCAGATAGGCAGCAACCAGGGCAAAGTCCACATAAACGCGAAGGCGGAAAATATACTCAGGATACTGGGCGCGAAGGCCAGGCTTTCCGAGACGGAGATTGCGAGGGCGACGGGATACACTCCGGGCATAGTGAGATACCAGATACAGAAGCTGGTGAGGGACGGCGTCATAAAGGGATTCAGGGCCAAAATAAACTCAGAGAAAATAGGCTACTGCCTCTATAAGCTGAACCTGAAACTCAAGGACCGCGAAAAATACGAGGAGATGGTCCAGTACGCCAACGCCCATCCGAACATTGTTTACATGGATGAAACTGTCGTCTTTGCGGATTTTGAAGTCGAGATTCTGGTGGCGAACCACATAGATTTCCAGAACATACTCAAGGAGATGAGGTCGCTTTTCGGTGACGAGATAAGAGAAGTCAACTATTTCATCTATTCCAAAATACACAAGATAGTTTATTTCCAGTGAATCGCTAGTTGTGTCAGAAGCCGCTCCAGAGGCTCATGTAATATAAGCCGCTGTCCTTTATCCGGCCGGCGTAAAACCTTCTGGTGCCGCCATCCTTCATCTCGACACTGAGCGCCGGGTATTTTCTGAATGGATTGTAAGACCTGCCCGCTCCAAGCAGCCTTCCCTCGACATTAATTTCTTTCGCGAACGGCGGCTTGTAGTTGAAGGCGGCGTTGTAGCCTGTGTATTTTCCCAGGCATTTCAAGTCGCTATTGGAATGGATGAAAACGTCCATTTACAACTACTCGCATGTAATTTTTTATTTGCGTATTGTCATAACCCGCCTTTTTCCGGATTTATTAATAAACCGGGATATAATCTAAATATGGCTGTTTTCGGCAAATCGCCAGACGAGAAACAGGAAAGGATAATGGTGGACCTGATAAACAGGGTCAACGAGAACGTGCAGCGGCTGAGGGTCATAGAGCAAAAGATGCAGGCGGCCGACCTCAGGATAAATTCCGCCGAGCAGAACGTCGTTTCTTACACCAAGAACATGCAGAAGGAGCTCTCGGACAAGAACACGACCATATCCCAGATAGACGATAGGATAGAGAAGATAGAGACCGCGTACAAGGAGATACTCAAGCAGCTGAAGCTCGTCGCCACCAGGGCGAATCTCGATGAGCTTAAGCAGCTCGTCTCGATATACGACCCGATGAAATCGAGTTTCGTCACCAGGGAAGAGATGGAAAGGTTTGTCGAGGAAAAGCTTTCAAAATAGTATTTTAAGAGGATGCTACAAAGAATATAATAGACGGGGTGTTCGCAGTGAATCTTAATCCTTTTGGCGGCAAAAAAAAGAGTAAAGGCCCACCGGGCATGGGTGGCGAAGCTTTCGGTCCGCCGGCCCCTGCGAGAGGTCCCCCCGAAAGGCGCATCGTACCCACCGATGAGGTGAGGGCATGGTCGTCGAGGGGGATGTCGGAGCCCGACATAATAAGGAATCTTCGAAGAGAAGGGTATGCCACGGGCGAGATAGACCAGGCCATGAAGGAGGCGCTGCGCAGCAGGGTCTCCGGCAACTTCTACAACAACAAACCCATGGTCAACGAATACGGCGAGGCGTCATTAGGGCCTCCGCCGGAAGAGGCGCCGGAAAGGGAGGAAATACCCAAGGGACTTGCCTATCCGGGAGCCGACATGGACGATGATGACATAACGCCGCCGCCTTACGATTCGCCGGCGGAACAGAGAGAGCCGCAATACCCTGACATGCCGGAAGGCGATTACTTCAACGAGCCCGCCCCGAGAAGGCCCGCGCCGGCAATGGGCATGAGAGGCCAGACGAAGGGTGTTGACAGGCGCGAAATCGAGGAGCTCGCCGAAGTCATAGTCGAGGAGAAGCTGCGCGAGCTCAAGGAACACTTCAAGGCGATAGACATGCAGTTCCAGCAGGTGACCAGAAAAGTCGACTCGATTTCGGATGAGATGAACAGGGTGCGCATGGAAAAGAGCAATGAGGTAAAGGGCATCGAGGGCAAGATAGACGGCTACTCCAGGAACATGGACGAGATAAACGGCCGGATGGAATCGATGGAGAAGGCACTTAAAGACTCTTTGTCACCGATGCTCGAATCGATGCGCTCGCTGGCGGATCTCGTCAAGAGCATGAAGGAAAAAAGCAAATAGTTTTATTGCGGCTTATTGTCTTCTTTTGTCCACTTCTTTATTTTCAGCGTTATCTTGTTGGTCCTGCCCATGCTTTCCACTTCGACGACTTCGCGCTCCTTCAGGTCGGCGATTATTCTCGAAACCTTGGCCTTCGAGAAATCGCTTTCGCGCACGATGATCTTCTGGTTGACGGTGTCGCCGTGCTTTCTCATGATGTCGACGATCATCTTCTCGTCCCTCTTGAGCAGAGGCATGACCACCTTTACGGAATCCTGCCTGCGGATCGAGCGCACGTAATACATGCCCAGCGAAGCGATTATCACGACCGCTATCACGACCATTATGCCCACGCCGTAAACGCCCATCATGTTGGCGGCCGCTGTCCTGTAGGTCGCGGAGAAATACAGGTCATCGCCCGCTTCGACGTTCTCCTTGTCCCAGTAGACCATTATGTGCTTGCCGTCGCTAAGCGTTTTGCCGTTGCGCGGCGAGAACGATTCGTTCGAGATGTCTGTAGCGAGCGACGACGACGTCGGCAGGTAGATAACGTTGAAGAACCTTTTCGCGTTCGCATCCATCGAGACGAAATTGGAGAACTGGTAATCATCGTTTTTCTTTTCCACGAGGCCTGTCGCCTCGAAAGTTATCCTGACGTTCGCCTTCACACCCGGCCTGGGGTTTACGAAACTGCACGAGATGAGCGTCGTGTCCGTCACCTTGGTCTGGCAGTCGATTGGAGACTGGTCGGACTCGAAATTTAGGTTTAACGCCATGTATTTCATTTTGTATTCGAAATTGGTGACATTCTGGTCCATCGTAAGCGTAACGACGTTCGAAACGGTCGTATCTTCCTGAACGCGGCTCTCTATGCCATAGTAATCTAGGTTTAAAGCATTTACAGGCAAGATGAAACAATTAAGAGCAAGGATGAACAATATCATGCCTGAGATTTTACTGAATTTCATATAGAATATATTGGTTCAAGTGGGTTTAAAAAAGCAGAAAAATGCCGCGATAAAGTCTAAGCGTGGCTCAAAGGCTTCTTGAAATCTCGACGGTTTCGGCGTTCTGCACGCCGCTGATTTTCGCGAGCTTTTCTTCCATGGCCGGAAGCGTCCCCTCTGCGTCGGGTATTATTATTGTGAACTTCCACGCCTTGATGCCGAAGGCAAGCGGCTCCTCTTCGAGGCGCTGCGGCTTGAACTTCTCCAGCTCGTGCTTAATTTTATCGAAATGAATCATGTCATCCGGCGTTATCCTGAAAACAACTATTACGTCTCCCATCTGAAACACCTCACAAGTATTATAAAATCCGAATTCAGGCGCGAGCGCTTAAGGGCCCCTGAAACTGCAGTTCGAGCACTCGTAAACGTTCATGAGGCTCCTGCACTTCTCGCACCTTATTATCTTCGCCTTGCCGCAGCCGGGGCACTCGAACTGGACCCAGTTCTTCTGGTTCTCTATCCTGACGCCGCAGCTTGAGCATTTCATTGAATCCGCGCTGGTTTCGCTTTTCATATTTATCCTCTCTGGTCCGGTAACGCTAACCGGTGATTTACAATAATTGTAGGGCGATATATTTAAATACAATACAGCATTAATTAGTGTATTAATATATGACTGAGTTGTTCGCTGGCGTATGACGGCCTGGGACTTAAATCCAAGCCGTCTGTCGAAGAAAGCGGGCAGCGAGGAGGGATGAATATGGCAAAATTCGTGAAAATCGAGATATCCAAGGATCTTACGGACAAGATTTACGAAGCGATAGAAGCTGCAAGCAGCACGGGCAAACTGAGAAAAGGCGTCAATGAGACGACAAAGTGCATAGAGCGCGGCATGGCCAAGATGGTCATACTCGCGACGGATGTGACGCCAGAAGAAGTCGTAATGCACCTTCCCGTGATTTGCAACGAGAAGAAAGTTCTTTGCGTTGAAGTGCCTTCTAAACTCGAACTTGGCAAGGCCGCGGGCCTTGAAGTCGGCACCTCGAGCATCGCCATCGAAGAGGTGGGAGACTCGAAGAAGCTCGTCGACGACATAAAAAGGAAGCTTGAAGGACACGCCGTTCAGGCTTAAGAGGATGAACCATGGTAGTTACTGCTGAAATCATTCAGGTATTGGAGAAGCTTGGAGTAAAAGGCGTAACCAAAGTCCGCTGCAAAGTCCTTGAAGGCAGGGATAAAGGCAAGGTTCTGATGCGCAACGTCTCCGGCCCGATAAGGAAAGGCGACATCATATTGCTCAAAGACACCGAGATGGACGCCTCAGGCAGGATGTCCGGTTAAGCCGGGAAAGTGAAAACATGAAATGCTCGATGTGCAAGACAAACATGGCGAGAGGGACGGGAAAGATGTACGTTCGCAACGACGGACGCATATTTTACTTCTGTGGCTCCAAGTGCCATAAGAACTGGAAAATGGGCAGGGCGGAGAAAAACATAAAGTGGGCCAGCCCGGAGAAATCCAAGACGTAGAATCCCTTACTTTATTTTTCCGTTTTAAGCGCGTCAGGCGTCAGTCTCACTGCTTGTGCTGCTCTTTTTCCTCGCGCTTTTCCTTTTTGCTTTTGCCTCCGGCCATGAACTTCTGCAGCCACGTGACCAGGACAAGAATGGCCGTTACGCCCAGCCATAAAAGCAAAAAGCCCCATACATGGAGGACCAGCGACAAGACCAGGCCCAGACCAGCGAAAACGAAATTCTGGAAAAGGAACACTTCTTTGCGGTAGCTGATGTTAGTGTCTATGAAAAGTATGATGCCGGCGGCTATCAGCGCGAGACAGCAGAAAAACGCAATCACGCTTTCGGTCAGCGCGAGATAAATGAACGAGGACGTTACAAGGCTGCCCGTAAGGAAACATTTCCACGCCTGCTTTTTGTCGCCTATGCCGTGCGGGTTGTAGACCATCCTCATGTTAAATAATTAAGCGGGGAATTTTAAAAACCAATTTCCCCTTCTGTAACCAGAGTTTTCGCTGACAGCGGCTACTCGAGATAGTCGGTGTCCTCTTTTTTGCTGCCTTTCTTCATCTCCATGCCCCTGCTCCTGAAGCTCTCGATTATCTTCTCGTAGTAGCGTAGCATGTCGGGCGTTATCGAAGGCCGCGAATTCTTCAGCGCCTCGTCGAAATGCTTTTTGGTCACGAAGTATTCTTCCTTATTATCGGCGGGCTTCTCGGTTTTCGCTTTCTTGGTCTTGGCCGTTTTGACAGCAGTTTCGACTGGCTTCTCCTTCGCCATTATCTCCCTTATGGCGTTTATGCCGGCCTCTCTGACGAGCGCCTCAAGGTCAGCGCCTGAATAACCGTCCGTCAGTTTCGCGAACTTCTTCAGGTCGACGTCCTTCATCTTCATTTTTTTGGTGTGTATCTTGAGCACCTCGAGCCTCGATTTCTCGTCCGGAGCCGGCACGAGCACCTGCCTGTCGAAGCGGCCTGGCCGCAGCAGCGCGGGGTCGAGTATGTCCGGCCTGTTCGTCGCACCGATGACTACGACGTTGTGCATCTCTTCCACGCCGGACATGTGGGTGAGGATCTGCGACACCACGTTCTCTGCCACGCGCGTGCCCATGTCCGTCCCCCTTCGCGGCACGAGCGCGTCCATCTCGTCGAAGAAGATGATGCTCGGCGCGACCTGTTTCGCCCTCTTGAATATCTCGCGTATGTGCTTCTCGCTCTCGCCGACCCATTTGCTAAGGACCTCGGGTCCGCGCACCGATATGAAGTTCGCGCCGCTCTCGCTGGCGACGGCTTTCGCCAGCAATGTTTTACCGGTTCCCGGCGGGCCGTAAAGAAGGATTCCCTTCGGCGGCGAAACGCCGATGTTCGTGAAGACCTCTGGATTTTTGAGCGGCCACTCGATTATCTCTTTCAGCGACTGCTTCACTCCTTCGAGGCCTCCGATGTCGTTCCATTTAACGTTGGGAATCTCTATCATCACTTCGCGCATGCCGGACGGCTCGACCATCTTAAGGCCGTTATCGAAATCCTTCTTGCCGACCTTCAGCTTCTTGAGCACGTCCTGCGGGATTTCCTCCTCTTTCCTCCAGGTTATCTGGGGGAGAAGGCGCTTCAGCGCGGACATAGCCGCTTCCTTGGCGAGCGCTTCCAAATCGGCGCCGACAAAGCCGTATGTCCTGCCTGCAAGGAAGTCCAGGTCTACGTCGGGCTCGAGCGGCATGTTTCTCGTGTGTATTTGCAGAATTTCCTTGCGTCCTCTTGTGTCCGGAACTCCGATCTCGATTTCACGGTCGAAACGCCCGGGCCTCCTGAGGGCGGGGTCGAGCGAATTGGGCATGTTGGTCGCGGCGATGACTATGACTTTTCCGCGCGCCTTCAGGCCGTCCATGAGCGCAAGCAGTTGCGATACCGTACGCTTCTCCACCTCGCCTGTCACATCTTCCCTCTTAGGAGCTATGGCGTCAATCTCGTCTATGAAAACTATCGACGGCGCGTTTTTCTGCGCTTCCTCGAAAAGCTTGCGCAGGTTCTCTTCCGTCTGGCCGTACCACTTGCTCATTATTTCCGGACCGGCGATGGAGTAGAAGTTCGCGCCGCTTTCGTTAGCGACGGCTTTCGCCAGCAATGTTTTACCGGTTCCCGGCGGGCCGTAGAGCAAAACGCCTTTCGGCGGGTCGATGCCCAGGCGTACGAAAAGCTCCGGATGGCGCAGCGGCAGCTCGACCATTTCCCTTATCTTGACCAGCATGTCGTGCAGGCCGCCTATGTCCTCGTACGTGATCGTAGGTACCCTGCCAGCTGCGTCGATATCAACCGCTTCCTTGCGCAGCTCTATCTGCGTCGTCGGAGCTATCTTGACTATGCTGCCCTCCGGCTGCGTCGCAACTATCGCCAAACGCGTCTCGCTCTGCATGGGGATGAAAGGCGTGAAGTCGCCTCCCTGGATGTTTATGCCCATGCTCCTGAAAATGTCGAAAAAAGGATCCATGTCGTCGTTGCCGAATGATTGCTGCTGCCTCGGCCTGCCTCTCGATGCGGGAGACGGCGATATCACGTCGCCTTTCATCAGCGGCCTGCCCATAAGGTTCTGCCTGAGCAGGTCGGCGACGCCCTGTGATATTTCCAGCACTTCGTCTTTCTGCGCTGGCGCGATGACGACTTTCTTCGCCTCTTTGACGTCCGCTTTCGCGATTTTGACCGTTTCTCCCACGCCGACGCCGATGTTCGTTCTGGTTATGCCGTCCATGCGCACGAGTCCCAGTCCGATGTCTGCCGGATACGCGCGCACGGCGATAGCTCCGGTCTTCTTCTTGCCCTGGAGCTCGATGACGTCGCCCTCGCGTATGCCGAGCTCGGTCATCATCTTGGATTCCAGCCTTACCATACTCATGCCGGATTCGCTCCTGTCAGTCAGCTCTCCCACTCTCAACGATATGTCTTTCTCTGCCATGAAAATCACCCTCCATAAGGCATTCCCTGAATGCCTGAAACATCATTAAACGCAGTGGACGCGCTAGCTGCAATAGTATATAACAGCTGGTCAGCGTCCTGCACCGGGAACTTGTCGAACCCGGTTCCGGGCCTGAGCGGGAACGGCCTCTCCGGTCTGTCTCCAGTCACGGCCTCTAAACCAAAAATCTCAAACGTTCTCATAACACTACCTCCGAACAATTGCATCATTCTCTCTTCTCCTTTCTTATCCTGACTATGATCGAATGGCCCGTCCTGATGACCTCGATTTCCGGCTCGTCCCTGACCAGCTGGATTATCTCGACGTAGCGCCGCACGGTCACGTTGTGAATCCCGGTTTTCTCCGATATGGCGTTGAGGCTCATCGCCGCGTTCCCTTGCTTTTCAAGGAGCGTCAGTATCTCCCTCATTATTTCCAGCGGGTCTCGTTTCATATCCGGTCACGTTAATTTCCAGTTATCTGCTTTGAATGTTAAGCGCTCTCAGTGAATGACTATCATATTTTGATGATAATGTTTGATACTATAATGTATAATCTTATACATTAACTGGTATATAAAGATTATGCATCGGGCTTAAGAATATGTAACGTTATCGGCACGTTGGGGCCGAAATTAGTCGTGTTTTCCAGGCATTCGCCGAAGCGCATGTCCTTGCAGGCGACGACGTTGTACATGTACGTCCCGGCAGGCGTGCCGTCGGGGACGCGTATGTTTATGGAGTAAAGGTCTATGTAGCCGTAACTAACGAGCGTCGAGTTCTCCGGTTGGTCAATCATCACCCGCATGCGGGTGAGGAGCGAGTCGCACGTCGTGAAGTGCAGGCACTGGTAAGCCGCCATCACGTCGAAATCCGCGGCGGACGGGAAGACTCTGGCGACGAACATGTGCGCCTCTTGATTGTCCGCGACGTTGTTGAAGACGACGTCGAACCCGATAGTATCATTCGCTTTGAGCCAGAACACGCCGTCGCCGTTTATTTTGAAGGTGAAGTCTTTCGATACGGATATCTGCGAGCCGTTGGTGGAATTGCCCAAACCGTCGAGCGTCCTGTTATAGTATTCGTATTCAGTCGTCTCGTTGAAATCCTTGACGCCTCTGCCGACGCAGCCGCTGGCAAATACAACAACCACTATAACAGCGGCCGCGAAAAAAATATGTCTCATCATTCCTAATTAGTTGAACCCTAATAAATGATTAAAAGCTTGCAGCGAAGATTTTAGCATGAAGGCGCTCAAAACCTTCTACAGGGCAAGCCTGCCCATGGATTATTCCGCGCTTAAGCCGGAGGAGCTTAACGTCTATATGATAAACTTAATGGCAGGCGACCTGCGCAAGAACCACGGCTATGGCGTTTCCGTCAAAGGAAACACGATGACAATAACGGTTCCCGGCGGAGAAGACGGGATTTCACAGATGCCGGGTTATATGCTGGAAGGCCTGAAGAAAGCCGGCCTGTGCATGGAGGAAGTTTTTGTTCTGGACGACCTGACAAGCGTGGAACTTTTCGCCATTGAAATGAAGGCCAACCGCCGAGGGAAAACCATACTTCCCATAGCCATGCACGAAGAAGGCGGCGTGGAGATATTGTTGAGAGACTCGCCTTACAAGCCAGCCGTTTCTAGAAGAAAAGCAGTGCCGCAAAGCCCGTGATAGCCAGAGCCAGCGCCGCGAGCCAGATTTTCAAGTTCCAGTCCATCACTTTTTTGCCGTCAAGCGGCCCGAAAGGGATGAGGTTGAATATCGCCAGCCATCCATTGATGGTCCCGATGAACGAGAACAGCGGGAAGCCGGTCCAGAAGTAAAGCGACAGCGAAAAATACATGACGGTGAGGTTGAACACGACGCCAGCGATGCCTATTATGCCTATGTCCTCGATGGTCGGGTTCCTGAACATCCAGTAGCCCGCGAAGATGACAGCACCCGGCGCGGCGAAGACCATGTTGCCGTTGGTCGCGAATGCCATGACCAGCGCCAGCAGCAGGCCCTGTGGCCACATCTTGTATGCCGAATAGAAGCCCCTCTTCCTCGCCACGTAGCGATGTGCCATCTCGTGGCCGAAGAAGGCTATGCCGACTCCGAGAAGCGACGTGAGGATGAATATCGGGTTAGTCAGGATTTCCGGATAGGCGAAAACGAAGGCCAGCACGACCAGCGATATCAGTATCTCCTTTATCTCCTGCCTCGTGAAATCGAACGGACTCAGCATGTTATTCATTGCGACACCATGAAACCGGCATTTAACCTATTGGAGTTTTTCTGTATTTAACTTTTTTCATGTAAACGGCCTTGTATTTCTTGCGCTTTTTGCTCTCGAAGAATTCAATCCTGCCATCGTCCGCGTCCACCATATTCTCTAATTGTCTCGTTTTTTAAATAAAGGCCCAATAAGATAATCATGGCGCTCGAAGGGGACGTTTTCTTTTATGCACTGGCAGGGCTTGTAGGAGGGCTCGTGCTTTTTATCCTTGGCCTGAAGTGGTTCAGGCAGAAGCAGCTCATGGACAACACGCCGACTTCGAAGATTCGCTCGCTAGCGATGGGCCTCGTCGAAATTTATGGCGAGGTCGTGGCGGCGAAAGGGCGAATTCTGAAAAGCCCGTTCACTGAAAACGACTGCGTATATTACAGATACACTATAGAGGAGCAGAGAAAAGGCAAGGGCGGCGGGATGCCGGGCATACCCGGCGGCATAGTCATGGGCGAGAATCCATCCGGCTTCGCCACGAACGGCTCGTGGGCGGTCGTGCGCAAGGGCGAGGAGAGGACGCAGTTCTTCCTGAAGGACGAGACTGCTCTCGTTCTGGTCGACCCGGACGGCGCGAAAGTGGACATACCCAAGGACGCGGAATATAGTTCGGGCTTCGGCAGGGATCCGCCGTTGCAGGTCACCAATTTCCTCAAAAGCCAGGGCGTCAGCCACGAGAGTTTCTTCGGCCTCAACAAGACCATGAGATACCGGGAATACTACGTAGCCCCGAAAGACAAGCTCTACATAATGGGCACCGCTGGCGACAACCCGTTCGTGGACGAACTCACGGCGAAGAACAGCGTGGACGACGTCATGATACAGAAAGGCAAAAACGACAAGTTCTATTACATATCGGACAAGCAGGAGAAGGACATCGTATCGAGCCTGAGATGGAAGTCGCTGGGCGGCATTTTCGGCGGCATAGCGCTCGTCGCCATCGGGCTTTTCGTCATTTTCTTCCAGACAGGTTTTCTGTAGATATGTTTAAACGCGGCCAAAAGCTTAAAATATATCTGCAATAATATAACACAAGGATGGTGATGCCGTATGGCTTTCGGTCTTGAATTGATAATCATGGTCGTGCTCGGTCTTGTAGCTCTAGTCATTGTTTTCTATGTGGTTTCCGTTTTCAACGGGCTGGTGCGCCTGAAGAACAACATAAAGAAATCGCTCTCGAACATCGAAGTCTTATTGAAGCAGAGGGTCGACGAGCTGCCGAAGCTTATCGAATCCGTCAAAGGGTACATGAAACACGAGCGCGGCACGCTTACCGAACTGACGAAAGCGCGCACGGAGTTCATGAACGCGAAGACTCTGCCCGAGAAAGCGAAGGCGGACGGCATCATATCAGGCGCGCTAAAGACGATATTCGCGGTCGCGGAGAACTACCCGAACCTCAAGGCGAACGAGAACTTCGCACAGCTCCAGACGAGGATAAGCGGCATCGAGAACGAGCTCGCTGACCGACGCGAATTCTACAACGATTCCGTCAATACGTACAACATCCGCATACAGTCAATCCCTGATAGATTCGTCGCGGGCATGCTGGGCTACACGCCTGAAGAACTTTTCAAGGCGACGGAAGCCGAGAAGCGCGACGTGGAAGTGAAGTTCTGAACCGGGCTTTCGGTCAAAGCCGAACAAAAACGCAAGACTATTTAATAAGGCCTGCCAAGATTAGTGCATGAATGGCAAAATGGTTCTTGGCTCAAAAAAAGGCTTCGCAGGAATAGCTGTTTTTTTTGTTTTGGCTCTTCTGGTAAGCGGCGCGGTTTCGTATTATGCGTACACTTCCAACCCGCAGCCGGTCGAACGGCTGCAAACGTTTGGCTCGTGCAACGCGATAACCGACAAGCTGAAAGACATCCAGACCAGAACTCAGAATTATTACACGCTTCAGGGCGGCCTTATGAGGACTTTCGGCGCAGCCGGCGCTCCGATGGCCTTGGCCGAGAGCGCATCCAAAGATTCGAGTGCGAACGGCGCCGGTGGCGGCGGCGTCGCTTACTCCGAGACGAATGTCCAGGTCGAGGGAGTCGACGAAGCTGACATAGTCAAGAATGACGGCCAGTATATTTACACCCTCACCACCGGGTACTATTACGGTGGAAGCAACAGCACTCTTGTTATAGCAAAAGCATACCCTGCCGAGGAAGCCGCAATACTGAGCGAGCTTGACCTTGGCGACTTCTACCCGCAGGAAATGTTCATACAGGGCAATTACGTTCTCATATTCGGCAGCACGAACAAGCAGATTCCGTTCACTGAGGAAGAAATGGCCGCATATGGCGGCTCGGGCAGTTCAGGCTCATCCGGCGCTCCAGTGCCAGACTCTACTGCATCGGAAAAAATGGTTGCGCCGCCGTATTATTATCAGCCTTACAGATATATACAGCTAGCGACCGTGAGGATATACGACGTCGCGGACAGGACCAGCCCGTCGCTGGTCCGCTCGGTCGATTTCGAGGGCAATTACCTTTCATCGAGGAAGATTGGCTCATACGTTTATTTCATCGTTAACTCCTACCCGAACTATGGCATAATGCCAGTGCTCTACAGCGGAGCGACTGCGACCGACGCCGGCCAGGCTTCCGCTACCGTGACCGCGGAAGACATATTGCCCGAGTTCAGGGACAGAAAAGCCGGCGAAGTCGCTGAAGACACCGGGATGGTAAACACTGTTGACTGCAACGAAGTCGCTTACTTCGAGCCGGTCAACCCCGAGAACTTCATAACCATCGCTTCGATTTCGATGGACGATCCTCAGGCCGACGTGGCTAAGCAGGTCATCATGGGCTCGGGCCAGAGCGTTTACGCCTCGCTTTCGAACATATACATAGCCGAGACCAGCTACCCGATGTGGATGACTTACGACGAGACGAACCCGGTCACGCCGACCGAGACGACTCTTATTCATCAGTTCGCCCTAAGCGACGGACAGATAACGCACATCGGCCACATGGAGGCGCCCGGTCACATACTCAACCAGTTCTCCATGGACGAGTACGATAGTCACTTCCGCATAGCCACGACCATAGGCCAGACATGGTCACGCATGGGCCAGCAGACCGAAAAGAGTAAGAACAACATCTACGTATTCGGCAGCGACCTCAAGATGACCGGCAAGCTCGAGGACATCGCTCCCGGCGAAACGATTTACTCAGCGAGATTCATGGGCGGACGAGGGTATCTGGTCACTTTCAAGAAAATCGACCCGTTCTTCGTGCTCGACCTTTCCGACCATTCGAATCCGCGGATACTGGGCAAACTGAAAATCCCGGGTTATTCAGACTACCTCCACCCGTATGACGAGAACCACATCATAGGCATAGGAAAAGAAGCAGTCGATGCGGAATCACAGGAGGGCATGCCTTCGGATTTCGCATGGTATCAGGGAGTGAAAATGGCGATTTTCGACGTGACTGACGTTGCGAATCCGGTAGAAATGTACAAGGTCGTGATAGGCGACAGGGGAACGGATTCATATGCGCTTCAGGACCACAAGGCTTTCCTGTTCGACAGGGAGAAGAACCTGCTGGTCATTCCCGTACTGCTTGCGGAAATCAGCGAGGAGCAGAAACAGCAGGCGCTAAAGCCAGGATGGGGCATGCCATACGGCGAGTACACATACCAGGGCGCGTACGTCTACGACATCTCGCTGGAGAATGGCTTCCAGCTTAAAGGGCGCATAACGCACTACGACAGCGACGACACGTTCAAGAAGGCCGGATACTATTACTTCGGCGACGACTATTCCGTAAAGCGAAGTCTCTACATAGACAACATCCTCTACACCATATCCGGCATGAAGATAAAGCTGAATTCGCTGGACGACGTGTCCGAGATAAAGCAGCTGGTCTTCTCAAAGAAACCAGTCGAGAACGGGCCAATGCTTTACAAATAAGCCGGTTTTTTTGTTTCCGGCCTTTTCTTATTTTTTCCACTTCTTTCCGAATCGTCCCACGTTCATCGCGACCATCCAGACGGCAATCATCATTATGGCGAAAAACGCCGGAGCAAACTGGCGAAACGTTTCGAGCGTCGAGCCGAACCACAGCACCATTATGACGGATACCAGAACCAGTATTATCATGAAGTTCAGGTCGCGCTCTTTTTCGTAGTCCATGCATATTATTTGCGGGCGGCGGAAATAAATCCATATTAAGCCGGAATTCATTATTAACATCATGAAGCCGCTTACATTGTCGCCGTCTTCCATATCGCTTTTCAGGGAATGTCCGCGCTGCTTCTGGCTGCGGTTCAACCGCGGCATAAAGAGGCCGGACACGATTTTCCCCTCGCTTCCCGCTGGCATGGACCGGATACTAAAGACGCACTTCGACAGGCACAGGCAGGACCGCCCGCTTCCGGAAGAACTGCACGGCAAGTTCCAGGGCTCGCTGTTCGATGACTTCAAACTCATGGAAATATGGCGCAACAACTACAAGGGCCTGCGATACAAGGACGTAGCTACAGGCGCGATGCTGATGGGAGCGCTCGACGACCTGTTTGTGACCAGCGAAGGGAAGTACGCGCCGCTTGATTTCAAGACACGCGGCTATCCGAGGAAGGACGATACTCATTCGTATTACCAGCACCAGATGGACATATACTCGTTCCTGCTGGAGAAGAATGCGCTAGCGCCTGCGGATTTCGCGATACTCATATTCTTCCACCCGACAGGCGTAGACGAGCGACATAACGTCATCTTTGACGCGGACCCGGTGAAAGTCGCGGTAGACCGCGCGCGCGGCGAGAAGCTTTTCCTGTCCGCGGTTGCATGCATTAACGGAGCAGAGCCGAAACCAGCGAGCGAATGCGGTTTCTGCCAGTGGGCGGAGAAGCTGAATTATAAAGAAGAAAAACAGGCGCAAAAAACGGATAAGAAAAACAACCTTTTCGATTTCGTCTGACGCTTCATTTTAAATATTCGGACCTCAATAATTATTTCATGAAAACCCTGGTCGTTTTTTATTCCCGCACGGGCACCACTAGGAAGGTCGCTGATGAAATAGCGAAAGCGCTTAACTGCGAGACCGAAGAAATCGCGGACACCAAGAAGAGGGCAGGCATCCTGCATTATCTTTCCTCGGGCCGCGACGCCCAGAAGGAGGCGCTAACGACCCTCGTGGAGCCGAAAAAAGACCCTTCCAAATACGACCTCGTCGTAATAGGCACTCCCGTGTGGGCAGGCAAGATGTCGGTCCCCGTCAGGGCATACCTGCATCTTAAGAAGGATAATTTCAAGAAAGTCGCCTTATTCTACACCGCAGGCAGCCAGAACGACAAAATATTCCCGGACATGAGCAAGGTCTGCGGCAAGCCGCCGGTAGCGACGCTCGGCTTGTCAGCAGCTGATATCAAAAAAGGCGATAGCGCCCGGAAGATAAAAGAGTTCTCGGAAAAATTGTAAAATCATTTTTTGGCCGATCTTCCATCTGCCTTTTTGTGTATTGCGTATCGAATTTGCGCATAGGCATTGCCAGCCTCGTGATCATACCAGTATTTCTTGAGCAGCTTGCGGTATTCCATGACCTCCGGTGTTGCCCATGTTTCAGGATCGCTTTTCGAGAGCCTGACGAGATAATTAAAGACGCCATATGCCTTCCTCTGGCCATCCGGGTTCGTCATGTCAAGGCAGGCTTTCAGGCACTCAAACGGTAGTGACATATGTATGGCGTATCTTATATCATCTATTTCACGGGTCGTGTAAATCACTGCCATGAAAAGCTTTCGATAAAAAGTTTTTTAAGCAAGCCGTTGCCTCAGATGGCGTGGCCTTTCCCGATGAGGTGCAGTTTCTTGGCATTCAGGTCGAGCAGCAGGAACACGTCGCTCCCCGTGTATGCAAGCGGCTTCTCGGCCTCTATGACCAGCGAGTTCTCAGCGATCTCAGAGACTTTCACGGGAA
Organism: Candidatus Aenigmatarchaeota archaeon; assembly: GCA_043808015.1. Classification (GTDB taxonomy): domain Archaea; phylum Aenigmatarchaeota; class Aenigmatarchaeia; order QMZP01; family QMZT01; genus JBGPQP01. The sequence goes on along the minus strand of JAZDFI010000007.1, from coordinate 18,146 downwards.
CTGTCTGCATGCCCACGGAAACGTGGAGCGTCCCTTCTGCTAGCTTTTCCGCGTAGAACTTGCTCTTCTCGAACGACAGCTTCACCCTGGTCCCGGTTTTCACGCTTCCCGGGACACAAAGAACAGCGCCTCGCCTCAGCTCGTCTATGGACGCGCCCTTGAGCGCGAGGCCGACTCGCGAACCCGCGTCCGCAGAATCGAAATCCTTGTCGTGCATCTGTATCGAGCGGACGATGACATCTTTGCCTGCGGGCATGAGCATGAGCTTGTCATGCTTTTTTAGCACGCCTCTCTTCACGAAACCGAGTATGACCTCGCCGACGCCTTTTACTGCGAAGGAATGGTCTATCGTGACCAGCGTCGGCAGGGCGACGTCTCTCACGACGTCAATCTTCTCCAGAGTAGCCATTATCTCGAGCGCGTTGCGCTGCTTGACCACGAACGATTCCAGAGACGTGTCTTTGGTCAGCTTTATCGCCTGGCAGATATCGGCTCCCGCGGGCACGATGCATATGCCTTTCTTTATTCCCATCGCGTCCAGCATGAGTATCGTCTCGCCGACGTCAGGAGTCATGCTGGCGAACGAGACTACGGCGACGTCTATGCATCCCATTATCTGCGCCTTCGCTGTGAGCTTGTCGTCCACGGGCTGCAAAAAGGTGAATATCGCATCGTCTGTCTTGCGGTTGAACATGCGTATGTCGCTGACGGTTCCTTTCTTCGCGATCTCGTCGGCTAGCGTCTCGTCATGGAAAACGCCGACAGTGAGGTTTTTCATGGACTAGTTTTGTTGTTCATAATTTAAAAAAGATTTTCGGTTTTTGCCGCACAAAAAGCGGCCGGTTTATAAGACGGCTCGGCTGATTATTATTATGGAAAGGAAAACTCCTGTTTACGGGCTGTTCATGATACTGATAATAATAACCGTCGGTGTCGCCGGCTGCGTGACGGCAAATGATCAGATAATAGGCGGTGACAAGGACGAGCACGGCTGCCTTATCGCGGCGGGATACAGCTGGTGCGACGCAGAGCAGAAATGCATCCGCGCATGGGAAGAGAACTGCAGCAATGGCGACAGCGTGCAGATAGCGAACCCCGCTTCTGTGAACTGCATCAACAACGGCGGAAAGCTTGAAATCGTGACTGCCGAGGATGGCAGCCAGAGCGGCATGTGCACTTTTGAGGACGGCTTTGCGTGCGAGGAATGGACTTATTTCAGGGGAGAATGCCCTCCTTACAGGCACATCTGCACGGATGAAGAGAAAGCCGCGGAGGCATGTACAATGGAATACTTACCTGTGTGCGGAGACAACGGCGTAACATACGGAAACGATTGTTCGGCCTGCGCGAGCAATAACATAACCCTGTGGAGCCACGGGGAATGCCCCAGCACATAAACCGCGATTAATTTTTATAAAATCCATATTCAAGACTAATGCATGGACATCCTGCCGGAAATAGCCAAAAGGAAAAGCCCGCTGGTTTTCGACGAAACGAAAGACGTCGAGAAGGTGAAGCTCGACACGCTTATCGAGGCGGCTCGCTGGGCGCCATCGTGCTTCAACAATCAGGAATGGAACTACGTTTTTTTCGGCAGGAACGACAATACGAGAAAATCGATGGAGGATGCGCTATCGATGGGCAACGGCTGGGCGAAGAAAGCGACTTATATCGTCGCCGTGGGCGCGGATCCCGACAAGGGATGCAAGACCAACAGCCTTCCTTACTATGCGTATGACCTCGGTCTGAGCGTGATGAACCTGACCATCGAAGCGGAGCATCTCGGTCTGCGGGTCCACCAGATGGCGGGATGGGACGAGGCGAAGGCGAGGAAAGCCGCTGGATTCCCTGAGAACTTTCGGGTGGTTGTCGTTTTCGCGCTCGGCTACGAAGCGGACGTAAAGAAAATTTTCGACAAGTTAGAGGAGCGCATCAAAGACAAGCTCGCCAAACCGCGCACAAGAAAGGAGCCCGGCGAAAATTTCTTCTTCGGCAAATTCGGCGGCAAAAACCTGTGAACAATACTGTTTTAAAAAATTTAGAACCAAGGAATCATATGCCTGATTGCGCTTGCCGTCACGCTTTTTCTGAGGCATACGTATTCCCGGAGGTTTGCAATGCGCACGCTTAAAGGCAGAAAGCTCCTCGATTACTGGCGGGACATGAACCTCCTTATCCCCGCAGGCGAATACGAAAAGTTAGAGGGAAGATACCATTCCAACCCGCAGATGACCAGACATGAAGACTACCTCAAGGAAGCCGTTTTAGAAGTCATGAACAACGGCTTCATGATGAAAGAAATAGGCATAAACCTTTACACGGAAGAGAACGAGTTCGACCTGGTGGGAATAACTAATAGCGGCTATGTCATATGCGTCGAGGTAAAATGCAGTCCAAGGAGGATAGGCGAAGCAAGACGTCGGCTCATCAGGTTCAAAAGAGTCATGCCCAACAAAAAAACGCACCTTTACAGGTACATAGGCGAAATCGGCCTAATGGAAGAGGTTTTCCTGCATTGATAGTCAAGGATAAAAAAATTCGCATGCAATATATGAACAGGGTTATTGTCCGGGTGGGGTCAATCTTTTCGAAACGAGAGGCAGTTTTAACATGCATGGTTTTGGTTTTCGCTGCAGGCCTCTTCTTCTCAGTACCATTGCAGTTCACGGGCCAGATGGCTGCTCGCGGCAGCGAGAAAGCCGACGTTTCCGGAGGCGAACAGGCGCAGGAGCCTGAAATCATTTTCACCACTTTCGACACCGAGCAATGCAGAAGCGAGCTTACCGTCTGCGAGAACTCCGTGGACGAGCTGAAAAGCATAGTGCTGGACAAGTGCGAAAAGCCTCAACACGACTTCGAGATGTCCGCATGGGAAGTCGCCAGATCGGGCGTTTATGACGAGGACGGCTTCAACTGTCTCGATTTCAGCGGGCTTCTCGTGGAAAAGCTGGAGAATATGGGTTACAATGCACGCATTGCCCACGGTTACTATAATGGCGAGCCGCACGCGTGGGTGGTAGCAGAAATCCCGATAGAATCGACGAGCGGCAGGCTCATAACCCCGCAGCAGTATGCCGGGTATGTTGAGAAAGAGTAAAATCTTTTTATCGGCGGCGCGCAATAGCTATTATTACGTGATTGCATGTTCAAACTCGTGATTTTCGACCTCGACGGCACTCTTCTAAGTTCGGAGGATGCGATACTCAGGAGTCTCAACAAGGCATTCGAAGGAATTGGCATGGGCCCATACGAATGGGAAAGCGACATCGCCAGGTTCTTCGGTAAACCCTTCCGCGCATGGGCCGAGACGCTGCTCAGGGAAGCAGGCAAGTACACACCAGAGCTTGCTGAAAAGATTACGCAGAAGGCATGGGACAACTACGCGCTTTTAGGGCCGTCAATGGTCATGCTTAACCCGGGCGCTAAAGAGACGCTGGAGGCGCTGAAGAGCAAAGGCGTGAGGCTCGCTATCGCCAGCAACATGATGACAAGGCACGCGCATATACTCCTGCCGCACTTAGGCATCCAGAAATATTTCGATAAGATATGCACAGCTGACAGCGTGAGCCGTCCTAAACCGTTCCCGGACCAGTTCGACTGCATAATGGAAAGCGTCAAAGCGGACAAGAATGCGATTCTCATGGTCGGCGACACCGCTTCGGATGCGGACTTCGCGCGCAACTGCGGCATACGCGTCGCTCTGCTCGATGCGCCGTGGAACAGGTCGCTAGCGCCGGACTACAGGATAAAAAAACTCAGCGAAGTTCTGGAACTGAAATGAAAGTTCCATATCCCTTTATAATGCATCGTGTTAAATAAATGCAAGGTGATTTCATAGCTAAGAAATGCAACAACAACATCGGTGCTTACGGACAAATAAGCAGATGCAAGCTTGACAATTGCCTGTGTTGCATATACCCGCAGGACAAATGTCCCCAGTTCGTGGAAAGGAAATTCCCCAAGTTCAAAGCTTGATTTTAACAGATTAGTAACAACTTAGTCTTTCTTGTTGAAAATGAAATAGGCCGCTATCCCGACCAGCGTCAGGACCGGCCCGAAAGGCGACTGGTAAAAAGCGAAAAGCACGGTGCCTGATATAAGCACCGCGAGTATCAGAAGCGCGACAAGTTTGTTTTTTATCATTTCATCGACCGTCTCACTCGAGCGTCGAAAGGTGCTGCACCCTCTTGAGCATGTTGGGATGCGTGCTGAGGATTTCCATGAGCTTGCCGCCAGCGCTGACATGCACTTTCGCGTTCCTTACGCGCTCGAGCTCGTTCTTGTCTATTGTGCCGCTCATGTCGCTGTCCAGATCCTTTAAACTCTGGAAATCGCTTACAGCCCTTGACGGGTCGTTCACGAAGAATGCCTTGAAGCCCTCCATCTGCTTCAGCGAATCCTTGTTGGCCCTTGCGCTGCCGTAGACCAGCTTGTAAAGAGCCGATGCCATCGAAGAAGGCTTGTTGCCCAGCTTCACGCTGCCCTTGTCGGCGCCGTATTCGCGTATCCTCGATGCGTAAAGGACCAGCAGGTTCGTGATGAAATAAAGCACGAAAGCGACTATGCCTATCAGCACGGCGTTGCCCTTGTTCCTGCCAGACGAATATAGCGTGCCCCTGCTCACGAACCAGCATATCATCGGGATGACGCTAAGAAGAGTTATGAACGCGACGTCACGGTTGTTTATGTGGGAAATCTCGTGACCCAGAACCGCCTTAAGCTCGTCCTCTTTCATCATGTTGAGTATGCCTCTCGTCACGCAGACGCGGCCGTCGCTCTTCCACCGCCCGAAAGCGAAGGCATTCGGGACTGCGATATCCGATATGCCTATGCGCGGCTTCTTCATGCCAGCCTTATCCGCCAGCTCGGCGACCATTTTGTGCAGTTCGGGCGCGTCTTTCTCGGAAACGTAGCGCACCTTCATGGACCATTCGACTATCTTCGGGCCTACCATGTACTGTATGAAAATTATCCCTATCGCGATAACTCCGTAAAAGAAAAATCCCTCGATGCCCATGTACGTCGCTACAGCTGCTATCACGGCGTAAAGTATGCCGAAAAGTATGGTCGTGAGCAGGAACATCTTAAGCTGAAGCCACATGATATCACCGGGTAAATTATATAAGAGCAGCCGCTTTAAAAGATTTCGCATTTTTTAGGGCGCGCGCCTAAAATTTAATAAATGGGTTCTGCGTACGGTTCGATGGGATACTACAAGATGCTGGCGGTCATTTTCGTAATCCTCGTCTTCTCCGTCGCCGTGCAGGGCCAGCAGCTTTTCGCCGACACGTTCTTCGCGCTCGCTTATGCCGTCATGGCATTCGCCCTGTTCATAGGCACGAAATGGAAGAGCACGTCGCGCACGGCGATAGCGATCGGCCTGCTGCTCATATTCTCGGTCGGCTTCCTCTCGACGAACGTGCTGATAGACTTCTTCAGCAAGCCCGTGACGCCGAACGTCTTCTTCAAGCTGGCGATTGCCGTCTCGCTTGACACGAGCGCGCTGTTCTTCCTGAACTTCGGCAGACAGATGATGAAGGATGAGCGCACGCCTGAGACAGTCGAACTTTGAGGTCCGGTTAAATGTGTAAAACTTATATTGGGGTAAATTATATGGTAAATATGGAAGCTACCGGAGAGCCGCAGAATTCAGCAGGACCACAGCCGCAGCAGCCCGTGCAGGCACCTGCTGACCAGGGTGCATATCATGAACATGATTCCGGCGGGCTACTTTTCGTAATAAAATGCATATGGCTGTTCTTACTTGGCGCCGTTCTCGCGGTCGTGGGTCTTTTCTGCCTGATATACAGGCCCGACATGGGGCTGACCAACTCCTTCATCATAATGCTCATGGGTCTTTTGTTCACGGCCATAGGCTCGATATACGGCAAGCGCAAAATGGCGGGGCAGACAGCTGTCGCGGATTACGTGGTCGACCCTGCCCAGATGCTGCAGATCAGGCCGGTGGACGCGCCGCCGCAGCCGATGCAGACGTTGCCTTCGTACCCCGCTTATCCGTCATATCCGCAGCCGGTCCAGCAGAGGCCGGCCGAAACGCCAAGAATCCAGCAGCCAGTCCAGCCGGCGCAACAGGCGCAGGCGGAACAGCCTTCCGGAATAAGGAAGATATTCGTATGCCCTAAGTGCGGCGCTGAGAACGAGATGGACGACAAGTTCTGCTACAAGTGCGGCTTCAAGTTCACCAAGCAGAAAAAGAAGCCCGCCAGGAAAGCGGTGAAGGCGAAAGAAAATGAAAAACCCATGTCAACAAAGCCTGCTGCAATTCCAAAACCAGCGCCCAAAAAAGCCAAGCCCGTCGCCAAAAAGAAAATACCCAAAGAAGCCGTTTAGTTTTTAGTTTGATTTCCGCAATTCCCGGTTCAGGCGATTCTCCACCTGACGCCGCCTTCCTTGTCCTCCAGCGTTATGCCGGCGTCTTTCAGGTCCGCGCGTATCTTGTCCGACAAGGCGTATTCCTTCTTCTTGCGCAGCGCCTCGCGCACGTCGACGAAGACAGCCATCAGTTCCGAGAAGTTCTCCGGGTCGTACTCCTTCCCTTTCAGATGCGCGACGTCCTTGTCGAGCCTTTTCGCCGTCTCGGCGTCTTTCGTCTTCAGCGTCTCGTGAAATTCCACCAGAAGGTTCAGCGCCTTCTCCACCAGCTCTTTCGGGACGCTGGTTTCCTTCTTCAGCACGCCCAGTATTTTGTCGAAGCGCTGCATGACATGGATGCATTTTTCCGCTCCTGCCTTGCCGATTTTTCCCGCGTCAATAAGCTTGTTTATTTCCTTCATGAAGTCGAAAAGCGTCGCTAGCGCCGTGTTTACGTCAAGGTCGTCGTCCATCGCTTCCATGAACTTGTGCTCAACATCATGGACGAGCTTGTCGACATCATGATGAGAAGTCGCTTTCACTTCCCTTAGCAGGTCAATAAAGTTATCGAATCTCTCGACCGTCTGCTTCGCCGCCCAAAGCGACTCGTCGGTCACGTTGAGCTTCGAGCGGTAGTGCGTCGAGAGCAGGACGTATCTTATCGCTCGCTGGTCGTGGCCGCGAGCGAGCAGATCTTTGAGCGTGAGGTAGTTGCCGAGCGATTTCGACATCTTCTGCCCATCGACCATGACGTGGTCGTTGTGCAGCCAGTAGTTCACGAACTGTTTTCCATACGCCGCCTCGGACTGCGCGATCTCGTTTTCGTGGTGGGGGAACATCAGGTCGACGCCGCCCGTGTGGATGTCGAACGTCCTTCCGAGATATTTCGACGACATCACCGAGCACTCGATGTGCCAGCCCGGCCGGCCTTTGCCTATCTCCGTCTCCCAGAACACGTCGCCGTCGTCTTCGGTCCATGCCTTCCATAAAGCGAAGTCCCTCGCCTCGTCTTTCGCGTATTCGTCCTGGCAGACGCGCGCTCCCGGCTTCAGTGCGGACACGTCGAGCTTAGAAAGCTTCCCGTAATCCGGGAATTTCCTTATGTTGAAATAAACAGAACCATCCGTCCCTTTGTAAGCGACGCCTTTGTCGAGAAGGATTTTTACCAGCTCGACCATTTCCTTTATGTGCTCCGTCGCGCGAGGGTAATGCTCCACCTTCTCGACGTGCATCGTCTCCAGACTCTCGAAGAATACTTTCGCGTATTTCTCCGTGAACTCGGCGAGCGTCATGCCCTCTTTTTTCGAGTTGCGTATCGTTTTGTCATCTACGTCGGTTAAGTTCATGACGTGAGTGAGTTTGAATCCGCGGTATTTCAAATAGCGTCGCAGCAGGTCGTCGAATACGAACGCGCGCAGGTTTCCGATGTGCGGGTAGTCGTATACCGTGGGGCCGCACGAGTACATCTTTACTTCACCGGCATGCAGCGGGACGAATTCGTCCTTCGAGCGCGTCAGCGTGTTGTAGAATTTCAGGACCATAAAGCCACTTATAATAGATTGTCTTTTGCGCCTTTAAAAAACACAGTGGCGTGGCTACAGATTTACGATATATTCCGTGCTGGTGTCATAACCCTCTTCTATTTCAATGCTAAGCAACAAGCCTTTGCCGCCAGGCCCCTTAAACGCGCTTATGCTTGTTGTTTTTTCCAGCGTTTCGGCGTCAACGAGCCCGTTTTCCAGAAGGTATCTGTTCACTCTTTCCTCCAGAAAAATGCCTTTGCCCATTTTCGCCACTTCCAGGAGCGGGCTGCCTTCTTTCAGCGCCTCCGGATTGCTCACCAACTTTTTGTTGAGCGGCCAGTCCCAGAAGAATATGCCGCCTTCCCTCTCTCCAGCCTCGACGGAATCCGAGAAGTGCAGGCCGTTGTCATGGTCAAATGCGGCGTAGTCGTAACCTTGGATTAGTTCTGGAACGCGCCACCTGAAGCTGCCCGGCTTTGCTTTTGCCGGGTCTTTGTACCCTATCTTGTCGTTCCTCATGAATTCTACCCATTGCCTCTGCTCCTTTTCACAGCTGAGTTTCTGGCGCGGCTGGAGCACGAAAGTGGTAGTGGGCTTTCCGGATATCATGCCGCATAAGTTGCCGAAATATGGCTTGTCCCCGTGATCCGGCCAGTAAAGCTGGCTCACCCTTTCAGGCGGCAGCGCTTTCCATTCCCTCTTTGCCACGTATGTTGCTTCGGGAGAAATTACACTGTCAAGATGCTCCATGAGAATGTCGTATTTCACAGACAACGGTTTGTAAAGCAGCAAAAGTCTTGGGCCCATTTTTAGCATTCGTGGTTAGTTTTAAATTCATTGCCTTTTCCAAACATTTTTAACCCCGCAGGCGAAAACGATAGCATGGAGCTGTGGGTGAACAAGTACAAGCCGAAACGCGCTAGCGACATACTCAGCCAGGGCAGCGCGCTCAGCGAGGCTGAGGCATGGCTTTCCTCATGGAAGCCCGGAAAAGCGCTGCTAATCGCAGGACCGGCCGGAACGGGAAAGACTCTGATAGCCGAGACAGTCGCCAGCGAACGCGGCTGGATGCTCATGCAGGTCAACGCGAGCGACGAGCGCAACTCCGAGGCGGTCGAGAGGACGCTGACAGAAGTCTCGAGAAACCAGCCCCTATTCCATAGCGGCAAGATAATTCTCATCGACGAAGTCGACAGCCTCTCTTCCGGCGATAGGGGCGGCATACAGGCGATAGTCAGGATAGTGAAGGCATCGCGCTTCCCGATCATTGTGACGGCGAATGACCCGTACATCCACAAGCTGCAGCCCCTGCGCTCTTGCGCGAAAATAGTCAAGCTTTCCAAGGTCGACGTGCGTTCCGTCGAGAAGCGCCTCCGCGAGATATGCGAGCATGAAGGGATTAAGCTCGATGGTGATGTTCTGAAGAATCTGGCGCGCTGGTCCGCAGGCGACATGCGCTCCGCGATAAACGACCTGCAGATGATGTGCGAGGGCCGCAAGGAGATAAGCGAGCGCGACTTCGATGCGCTCGGGTTTCGAGAACGCGAGTCGAACGTGTTCTCCGTCCTGCCCATCGTGTTCCGCTCGAAGAACGTCACCGCGGCGAAGAACGCGATAAACACGTGCGATAAAGATGCGGATGACCTGTTCTGGTGGATAGAGAACAACATTCCGCTCGAGTTCGAAGGCGAAGCGCTGGCTAATGCGCTTGATATGCTTTCAAAAGCTGACATTTTCAGGCAGATAGTCCACCGCCAGCAGAACTGGAGGTTCAAGGCGCACATGGTCGACATGCTCGCCGGCATATCGCTCGCCGGCGAAGGGACGCACCAGTACGTGCAATACAAGCCGCCGGAGAAATTCGCCCTGCTGGCGCAGCTGAGGTTCAGGAACGCCGAGATGGGCAAGATTTACGAGAAGCTTTCGGCGTATACGCACAGTCCCCAGCGGCTCGTCAGGAACGAATACCTGCCATTCCTCAAAATCATACTCAAACATCACCCAAAATCTGCCGGCAACGGCGTGGAGCTGACGGACGAGGAAACGAAGGCGATTGTTTCTGGATAACGCGCGGTTTTTATTTTTTAGCGGTGTAAGTCTCTTATGCAAAAAGACTCAGGAACACGTTTTACGGAATGGAAGGACGCTGCCAGATACCTTTCCAGCGTTTTCAGGCTGGGAGCCAGATACAATGTCATGGTAAGGGACGGGGAATACAATGTCACGGAATACAAATGCGGCTTCCCGACGATTGACATTTCACATGGTGGCACAGAGCTCGAGTTTTTTCCAAACGCCGACAAAAAGAGCTCCGCCTTGAATAGATGCGGCGGCGTGATAGAAGACGCGAGGATAGGCATCGACGGCAAAACCGTAAAAATTGAAAGTGGTTCAGTGCCCATGGACGGGGAGATCACAGAAGTCAGGCCCGAGGACATACTGATGGTGACAAAGGTTCCCGGTTTCTTTTCCGCGGTTTTCGGAAGCGGCAAAGAAAAGATAGTATACGTCCCATTGGAGCGCTGACCAAACGTCTTATTTCAGGTAAACGCTGCCGAAGTTTCCCAGGAAGATGTAATCGTCGTCCGTCTCGGCCTTGCTTATGTAAGTAATCATCTCTGTTATCTTCGAGTCGATGTCGTCCGCCATGAATACCGCGAGCGCTTCAGGGATTGCCGGCTGCTTGGGCGAGCCGTACTCCAGCTTGCCGTGGTGGCTGAGCAGCATGTGCTTCACTTTCATCTTGAGCTCTTCAGGAGTATTGAGCTGGTCCATCTTCTTCGAGACGTCTTCGAATGTCATGGCCAGATGCCCTAGAAGCATGCCCTCGTTGGACGGCTTTATATGAGTCGTCACTTCGAGTTCGCGCATCTTGCCTATGTCGTGGAGTATCGCCCCGGTGAGCATTAGATCCCTGTCGAGCTGCGGATGTATTTTGCTCAGGAAGTCGCATATCTTCGCGACGTTCAGCGTGTGCTCGAGCAGTCCGCCCAGCCAGCCATGGTGTTTGTACATCGCGGCCGGATGCTTGACGAATTTTTCGGAGAACGCTTTGTTCCTTATGAACGCCTCGACCACTTCCTTCAGGTGGCGGTTGCCTATCGAATCCGACAATCGCGTCAGTTCCGCGTACATTTCCTTCGTGTCCTTTTCGCTTTCGGGGACGAAAGCCGCCTTGTCGTATTCGTTTTCCTTTAGCGCGGTTATTTTGCCGACCGGCGGGTTGACGTTGACAGCGATCTTGCCGTTATACATGGTAGTTTCGCCTGAGACGTAAACTACTCCGTCCTTCTTTATGGCGTTGTATATGCGTTCGACTTCGTCCTTGCTGTCGGAGCCCCAGTAGCTGACAGCGACTTCGCCAGAAGCGTCGCCGACACGGATGTGGAACATGTAACCTTTGGCGTATTTCTGGACGGGCTTCTTAAATTTCACGACGTATTTCCCGTCGAACGCCTCGTAAGCCACGAGGTTTTTCACAAGCATGTTTATGTTTCGCATCACCGCTTTAAAAACAATATAAGCCACGCGGCCAAAAATAAGAACATGGATACTGTGGACGATGAAACGATTGGTTCTGAAGAGCAGGCCGAGCAGGAGCGCGAGCAATACGTCGACTTCGATTCGCTGAAAGACAAAGTCAAAAAGTTCGTCCGCGAGCGCGACTGGGAGAAATACCACAACCCTAAAGATATTGCGATTTCGATTGCCGTCGAAGCCGGCGAGCTGCTGGAGATATTCCAGTGGATGCAGCCCGACGAAATTGCGAAGGTGAAGGACAACGGGCAGGTCATGGACAAGATACGGGGCGAGCTGGCCGACGTGATAAACCACTGCATCAGCCTCGCCAACAATCTCGATTTAGACATCCCGACGCTCGCGGTCGACAAGCTGAAGAAGGCCGAAAAGAAATACCCCAGGGAAAAGTTCATGGGCGTCTGGCAGAAGCCTGAAGGATAGACTCCGGATTTAAAAGTTCCGGCTAATTTTAAAGCATGAACGGGATTAATAAAAAGAATTACATGACGCTTCTTGATTTTGCAGGAGTGATTGGAAACCCGAAATGCGCTGAATGCCCGCTCAACCGGTTTTACGAAAATGGATACCTGGCCCTGAGCGAAGGCAGGGAAGGCGACGCGGTCGTGCTTCTCGAGAAAGCCTCGGAATCACTGCTCTCGCAGAACATGGAGTGCTGTGGCGTATGGGGTTCGCTTGGCTACATACTCGGCGTAAGAAAAACCCTGGCGCCCATTTACAAAAAAGAGCTTATGAGAGACCTTTCCGGCAGCCATACCCCGGAAAAGGTCAGTCTGGCCATGAGCATATCCGGGCTTTCCTCGACCGATGAAATCAACGACGTCCTGGCATTATCCGGCAAATACATGGAAGTCGCGGATTACAGGAAAAAAATGGACTGGCTGAACATCATGCACACGAAGGTCAAGACGATGATGCTCACGAATCTGGTGAAGGCCGGAATCTTCGATGAACTCAAAAAGATTTAATAATCGTTTCGCAATTCTTATCATGAAAGTCATAGTCTTCAGGCTGGGCCATCGTATCTCGCGAGACCACCGCATCTCGACGCACTGCGGCCTCGTATCACGCGCGCTCGGCGCGGACGGCATAATTTATTCCGGCGACCCGGACCAGGCGATTCTCGACAGCGTGACCCGCGTCCGCGAGGACTGGGGCGGGAAATTCTCCGTTGCTTACGAGAAGAGCTGGAAGAAAGTCGTGAAAGATTACAGGCGAAAAGGTTACGTCATCGTCCACCTGACCATGTACGGCATGCCCGTCCAGAAGAAGCTCATCGGCTTGCGCAAGAAAGCGAAACTTCTGGTCGTCGTGGGCGGCGAGAAAGTTCCCTGGGAGATGTACCAGATGGCCGATTACAACGTCTCCGTCACCAGCCAGCCGCACTCGGAAATAGCCGCGCTGGCGGTTTTTCTCGACAGGATTTTTTGCAGCAAGGAGCTGGACAAGAAATTCACACGCGCCAAAAAAACAGTCATCCCGCAGGAGCGCGGGAAGAAAGTCATTGGAAAATAATATTTTTATTGCGAGAACAGTATGTTCTCGAGCAGCGCCTTGGCTCTCTGTTTCTTCGCCTCGTCCAGCGTGACGACGACGAGCCCCTCGTCGAACTGCCCGTAGACGATTTTGCTGCCGAGTGGGAGATGGATGGCGCATGGCAGGACGGCTAGGTCTTCCTCTCCGCTCACGGTAATCCTGACTTTTTTCTTCCTGAGCGTTTTTATCGACTTCTCGACAGCTTTCCATAGCCGGGCCGTTATGTGCGCCTTGGGATTCCTGACCTTTATCTCGGTTCCCTTGAAAGGGATTTTATCCTTGAACTTGCCGCGCTTCTCCTTGCCGTCGACGATTATCATGTGAGGGCGCAGGCCGCTTTTTATGAGCGAGTAGCTGGCCGAATCTCCGACCGTCACGAGCAGGCCCCTGAATCCCCTGAGTTCTTTAACGGCCGTTCTGGTCGCCCCGGTCTTGTCTCCTTTATAGAGCTTGCCGAAGGGCATCCTGAATTCCATGAGCAGCCGCTCGGGCACGGCCAGATCCTTTTCCACGTAGCTCTGGTCGTTTATTATCTCCTCGATTTCCTTGGCGACGACTCCCGGTTTTTTTCTAGTCGTGTCAATCTCGTGGACGTTCTTGTGATTCGCCACGGCCTCGTCAATAATGATCTGCATCATTTCCGCCTCGATGTTCTCCGCGACTTTCTCGGTGTGGAAGCCCTTTTTCAGCATGCGCTTTCTAAGGACGGTGGTGTCGGTCCTCAAAACAATCACCATGTCGCACGGCATGTCGTGCGCGTAATGGGACTCGATTATGAAATTCTCGTGCTCGGTTGCCAGAAGATTGACTTCCTCGCGCAGCCGTGCGATATCGACTATCTTTGACATGCGTTCGCTGTCGTAACCCTCGTACAGACCTTTAGCCGCGGCTATGTAATTCAGCGAGAACCAGTTCCAGCCCAGGCGTTTCGAGAGCGACTTCGCCACTTCAGTCTTTCCGGTCCCCGGCGTGCCCGTGATGGCTATTATCATATAATAATGTTCGTCCAGCCCTCTTATATCCTGCGGCGGCGCAGGCTTTTAATGTTCGCGCTTCAAATGAATACCATGTTCAGGAAAGACAAGAAGAGGAGCTTCTGGGATTCGGTGAAGAAGGTAATACGCCTGGCAGACGTCCTGCTGCTCCTGCTTGACGCGCGTTTCGTGGACGAATCGAGAAACATCGAGATAGAGGACAAGGTCAGGCTCGCGAGGAAGCCGCTCATTTACGTCGTCACGAAGTCGGACATGGTGGAAAAGCGGAAGGCAGAGTCGAACAAGGGCAAAATGAGCCCGTGTGTCTTCATCTCCGCGAAAGACCACACAGGCAGGGCGAAGCTCAAGGAGCGCATAATCATCGAGGCCGAGCGGCGCTATGGCAAGAAGGCCAGGATAAACATCGGCGTGCTCGGCTATCCCAACGTGGGCAAGTCGTCGCTCATCAACTACATGAAGGGCCAGCATTCCGCCAGGACCAGCTGCCTCAGCGGATATACGAAGTTCACCCAGGTCATACGCAGCGATAACCGCCTTTATTTCATAGACTCGCCGGGAGTCATACCCTACATGGAAAAAGACGCTGTCAAGCACGTCTCGATGAGTGTGATAGATTCGACTAAGGTGCACGACCCGGACCTCATGGTCGCGGAGCTCATGCGCAAGCATCCCGGGAAGATAGAAGCCTATTTCGGCGTGGACGTGAGCGACGACAAGCAGAAGACAATCGAGGAAATCGCTCTCAAGAAGCACATGCTCCTGCGCGGAGGCATTCCCGACATAGAACGCATGTGCAGGCTGATAATAAAGAACTTCCAGTCAGGCAGAATAAAAATCTGAATGTGAGATTTTTCCGTTCTACTTTTTGACCGCCGCTATCTTAAGGCTTTCAACGGGAATGTTATTATACTGCAGCTTGCTTATCTTTTTGTCATCTGACAGCATCCTGATTTCGAACCCGGCATTCATGACGATCTTCAGGTATTTTTCTTTGAGTATCGCCCCTCCGACGCAGCCTGCTATCAGTTTTTCATCATCTTTCTGGCTGGCTGAAAGCGGCTGGAGCAGGACGATGTCGGAGACGTATATCATGCCGTCTTTCCTGAGCACCCTGTGCGCTTCCCCGAAGACCTTTCGCTTGTCTGGAGCGAGGTTTATCACGCAGTTGCTTATGATCACGTCGACAGACTCGTTTTCGACCGGCAGCTTTTCTATGTCGCCTAGCCTGAACTCGACGTTGGAGAAGCCGTATTTCTTCGCGTTCTTCCTGGCCTTGGCTATCATCTGTTCGGTCATGTCGACTCCTATGACCCTGCCGCTCTTCCCGACTTTGCCCGCGGCGAGAAAGCAGTCGAAGCCGGCGCCGGATCCGAGGTCAAGGACGGTCATGCCCTTGCGTATCTCCCCTATCGCCGTCGGATTGCCGCAGCCTAG
Source organism: Candidatus Aenigmatarchaeota archaeon (assembly GCA_043808015.1). GTDB lineage: Archaea > Aenigmatarchaeota > Aenigmatarchaeia > QMZP01 > QMZT01 > JBGPQP01. Next base: position 2,749 of record JAZDFI010000007.1, on the reverse strand, counting down.
GCCCAGGTTCGCCTCAGGCACGAGATTCGTTTCCTTTTCCGAGTACCCCAGCTGTTTCGAGAGCTGTCTGCTGTTCATCTGGCCGCATCCGCACGAGCAGCCGGACTCGGCTATTTTCCCGTAGCTTTTCCTCACAATCTTTTTTATCTCTTTCTTTTGCATACTCTTCATATAGCCGGAGAGTTTAATATAAATCTTAAAAACCACGGAACCATTAGATTGATATCGGTTGAGATGGTGTCGTTATGCATCTAGAGATATGGACGGAGAAGTACAGGCCCAAGATGCTGGAGGACGTGGTGGACCAGAAGCACGTGGTCTCGCGCCTGAAGGCGTGGGTCAAGAGCGGCTCGATACCTCACATGCTTTTCGCAGGACCGGCAGGCGTCGGGAAAACGACGGTGGCGCTATGCCTCGCACGCGAACTCTTCGGCAATAACTGGAAGAGTAATTTCCAGGAAACGAACGCTAGCGACGAGAGGGGCATCAACATCGTGCGCGGGCGAGTCAAGGAGTTCGCGCGGATGAAATCGATGGGCACTGATTTCAAAATAGTGTTTCTCGACGAGTCGGACGCGCTCACGCAGGAGGCGCAGCAGGCGCTCAGGCGAACGATGGAACGATTCTCCGATTCGTGCCGTTTCATTCTCTCATGCAATTATTCCAGCAGGATAATCGACCCGATTCAGTCGAGAACTTCCGTCTTTCGTTTTAAACGCCTCAACAAGGAAAGCGTCAAGGAATACATGAAGCGCATCGCGGCCGGAGAGAAGATTCAGGTTAATGACGACGCGCTTGACGCGATTTTCGAGATTTCAGAGGGCGACCTGAGGAAAGCGACGAATCTTCTCCAGTCGAGCTCGGCGCTGGGCAAGGTCACAAAGGAAAGCGTATACGATGCCGCGGCGCAGTCGAAGCCCGAGGACATCCGCAACATGATAGAGAGCGCGATGGCCGGCAAGTTCATGGACGCGAGGAAGAAGCTCTACGAGTTGCTCATAACCCAGGGCCTTTCCGGCGAAGACGTCATAAAAGGGATACACAAGGAAATATTCGACCTGAAGCTTGCCGAGGAGACGAAGATACAGCTCGCCGAGAAAATAGGCGAGTTCGAGTTCCGCCTGAACCAGGGCGGCTCACCTGAGATACAGCTGGAAGCGCTGCTGGCACAGTTCATGAGGCACGGCAAGTAAAATCAGAATTGGATTTCTAGACTTTTGGTTTTTCCAGTTCGAACCTGACGCGTATCGTATCCTTGCCCTTGTTGTCGACCTTCGTTATCTTCATGTGGCCGATTTCTCCAGTGTTCGCGACATGCGTGCCGCCGCAGGGGACCTTGTCGACGCCGTCGATATCGACGATGCGTATTTCCTTTATCGCTTCCGGAAGTCGCGCGAACAGCCGCCTTCGCCGCTCATCGACGGACTTGAGCACTTCCTCGCGTCCGGTGAAATATATCTTTACCGGCAGCGCGCTATCGACGGCCTGGTTGAAGCGCGTGGTCAGGACGTCTATGAAGTCCGTCGGAGGCGTTAATGGAGTGAAGTCGATTCTTGAATATTCGAGCTCTATCTGGTTCCCTGCTGTCGACGAACCCCAAAGGTCGAGCACTATCGCGGAAAGCAGGTGCTGGGCCGTGTGCATGCGCATGAACGTGTGGCGCTTGTCCCAGTCTATCGCGCCTTTTACGAGCGTCTCATGGACCGGCGCTTCGGTGAAGTGCTTGACCACGCCCGCATCCTTCTGGACGCTGGTCACTCGTATGCCGTTCAGCGTCCCAGTATCGCTGTTTTGGCCGCCACCAAGCGGGTAAAAAGCAGTCTTGTCCAGCACGACGAAATGGCGTCCTCCGTCCTCGCCGCGCTGGACGACCCTCGCCTCGAATTCCTTCAGGTAACAGTCGCGCATGTAAAGCATTTCAGTCTGCATAATCATCAGAAGTTCTTCTTCAGGAAGTCCGCGGTCTGCTTTATCACTGAAAATTTCGTGACCGGGGTCTCGATGGTGTCGCTGGCGTAATACTCATCGGACTCGTCGCGGATTAAGTCGATGGAATCCTTCCTGAACTGGCCGTTATAAACGGAAATCGCATGAACCGCGATGCAGACGATCTTCTTCGCGTTCGCCTTCCTGCCCATTTGCACGGCCTTGTACATCGTGCCTCCGGACGACGTTATGTCGTCGAAGATTATGAGCTCCTTGCCTGTAAGATCGGGAATGACTGCGGACGACTGTATCTCGCCTGTTATGTAATCGCGTTTCTTGTAGACTGCGAGCGTCTCGCCCTTTATGGCCTTTGCGAGGATTTCCACGTTCCCTTTGGTGGTCATGTCGGGCGCTATGACGACCGGCTTTTTGAAGCCCATGCCCTTGAGGAAGCTCGCAGCCGACGACGTGGCGTCTATGTTGTATATGCGCTTGTCTATCCAGCCCTCATGCCTGAAGTCGTGGCTGGTCACGTTTATCATGAGGTCGCACTTGGACGCAAGCGCAGCCCTGACGCTTTTCAGCGACACCACTTCACCCGGGGTGAATTCCTTGTCCTGGCGCGCATATGGTATGTAAGGCAGGACCAGGCACGTCTTCTTCGCGCCCAGCTCCCTTATCTTGTCCAGGACGAATAACGCTTCGGTGAACATCTTGTCCTGGTTCATGCCGGGCGTTCGCCCGCGCACCACAAGGACGACCTTGGCGTTTTTCAGCTTCTCCGGGTCGGATATCTTGAAGTTGCTCTCGCCGTCGGGGAAAA
>JAZDFI010000006.1:0-35032 GCA_043808015.1 Candidatus Aenigmatarchaeota archaeon | reverse complement strand
TTCGATTGGCGTGCCCTCGGAAACCACAAAATTGTCCATGTAAAGCGTTTCTGTTTTCGAGCTTAAAGAGAAAAATGGATTTTCAAGCTTGCCGCTTTTGTCGGCGTTTAGCAGATAAAATTGTGTGGGGGTAAATCTCAGTCCCCTTTTCCGTAAATTCTCACGGACTTCGATGGGTTTTAAACGGCTGTGCAGCGTGCCGTCAAGAATCAGATATGGCTGTCGCAGTTTTTCGCCGTTTTCACAAACGTAATCCTCGTCTATGTAAACAAGCCTGACATTCTCATATTTCAAGTTCTGCATTATTTTAAGTTGGGTCGGAGACATTCCCATTAAAAAACGTTATGTAAAAATTATATAATCAGATACTGTTCCATAGATAATTGTAGGATGAATATGGTTATGGCTGAGCGCATGAGCGCGCGCGTGCACCTGCTGATATCCGGCGACGTGCAGGGCGTCTTTTTCAGGGCTAGCACGCGCAAGTTCGCCAGCGACCTTGGCGTGACGGGCTGGGTGAGGAACCTTTCTTCGGGTATGGTCGAGGTCGTCGCCGAAGGGCGAAAACCCTTGCTGGATAGGCTCGTCGAATACTGCAGACAGGGCCCGGACGGAGCGAAAGTGGACGAGATGGAAATAGAATGGGGGAAGTTCAAAGGGGATTTGCAGGGCTTCGCGATCAAGTCTTAGGTTTTATGGGGTAACCTGCCTTGTCGACGGGCCATTCCACCGAATGGCCGCCGTGAAGTATTTGTCCCATGTCATCGCCAATATGCAAGATGTTGTTGAACCTGTCCCTCAGTGCCTGCGCCTTTGATTTTTTATTTTTCGGGCTTATTTTCAGGTATTCTCCCAGGCTTGAACTGCGGATTGACGAAACCGTCTCGAATATGCTTCCATATATTATGTTGTGCGCCAGTTCCGGTATTTCTGAGGGCTTCAGGCGCTTGTTGCGGTAGGAAACGTCGCGCAGCTCGTTATAAATCTTGAAGGCGGACTTGAGCAGTTGCAGTATATTCTTGTCGTTTTCGTAAAGGATTAGCTCATTCTCCCTCAATGTCGTTATTCTTATGCCGCTGCTTTTGAAAAGCTCGCGGGCGTATGACGTGTCGCCATGGTCCAGCGCGTGTATCGCGGCTCCGGAAATCACGTATTTGGCTTTTGTGGGCGCATCGTGATATTTCTCTTTAACAAGATCGATCAACTCTGCGGCGCTGTAATCCTCCCTGAAAAGGTTGTATCCGAACTGCAGCTTTTCGCCGAGAGGAATCCTGTGAGGCATATTGTCACCAAAATTCAGAAGCTTATTTTGAATCTTGATTCTAACACTTTTAAAAGGCTCGTGTTCAGAGATTCAGAAGATGAATCGGGGAATATGTTTTATTGAGCCAGCTGGCCTTTCGCTGCCGGGATGAACTTCTGGATTTCGTCGATGGGCACGCGCTCGATCGCTTCCCTTGCGTCCGGCGCGGCCTTTATGAGAATCGCATTCCTTATCCTTCTCGCGAGCTGTTTCGCTTCTTCATCGCCTGGACGTATGACGGCGAAGGCCTGCGTTTGAACGCTGACTGTCGCGACAGGGCCCGCTATGACTTCGGGCGGCTTTTCCTTTTCGAGCTTGACGCCTATCGCCATGCGCAGCTCCGTTCCCCTCAACCATTCGCGCTCGCCGTAAATCATGAAACTTCCCTTTGGCAAATATTCGCCGGGCTGCGCCTGCTTCGAGACCTGCTCGGGCTTTATGCAGTAGACGTCTATCGTCCCTACGCCCGCCTGCCATGCCTTCGAATAAGATGCCGTGAATTCCGCCGCTTCTTTCTTCGCGACGTCCGTGATGGCCTTGCCCTCGGCGCGGATGACGACGAAAGGCGAGCCCTGTATGTCCGAGTGGAGAACGAGATCGCTCTTGCCCGCGTATTTTTTCACCAGGACTTCGTTCGAAGTGGCGTCCTTGCCGCCGACTATGAGGAAGCCGTCGCTGGAGATAAACCATCTGAATTTTTCGAACCACTTTTTATCCTTCTTCTCGACTTTCGCGAGCTTGCCTTTCGCTTCGATTTTCGGCGCCTCTTCCATTTTATTCTTCGTTTTTTCCATCGCCTCGCTAACGCCGATGATTTTCTTCTTCGCGAACTTGGAACGCTCGTAATACGCCTGCGCGTTCTCCATGACGGTCCTGCGGAAATCGATTTCCAGCCTGCTGCCTTCTATTTCAAGTATGACCAGCGCCTTCGACTCGCGTATCTCCTTCACCAGCTTGCCGTCGGGCAGCTCCTTTATGACCGCCTTGATGTCGTCCCAGGAAAGGCCGGACTCCTTCATCTTGTTTATCCAGTCGGTGATGCCCTGGACCTGCGCGTAATTGTTGTAAATCAGGTCTGCCATGGACTTCCGCTGCTCGCGCACGTCTTCCCATTTCTTCATGGACGACGATTGCTCGTTGAGCATGCGGCCGTACTTCTCGCGGTGCGTCGCTAGCGAATCCTTCCCGTAGTTCTCCGCTTCGGTTATCTGCTGCTCCATGTAGAACTCGTCCAGCGCGGAATAGAAGGAATCCGTCTGTTTCAGCGCGCTGCCGGCGTCGGGGTTCTGCAGCTCGAACGGCGCTACAGCATTCTCGTATATTGTGGGCTTTACCGTGAAATTGTCAATCTCCCTTATGGTGTTGAATAACGAGACGCATAAACCGGGGCTCAGCCGCTCCGCCGGCGTGTCTGCATCGATTTTCGCCAGTAAGCATATCTCCTTCGCGTAAAGCGGGCCGAAGCCCATGCCTGCGGCGAGGACTGCGATTATCTTCTTGTTTATCGGGGAAAGATACTCGCGCATGTATTCGAAGCTTACGGCGAACGGATTTATGCGCGCAGGCGGGTAAGCATACGTCACTTTCGGACGGAGCACGCGGTCCTTCCAGTCCTGCGTGTAGAGCGGCATTAATATCTTGCGCTCGGTGTCGCAAAGCACGAGATTGCCGTCGGAGAAAAGCTCTATTATTAGGACGTTGTTCGCAGTTTCAATCTCGACTATCCTGTCGAAACCATGTTGACGCACGTCGACGATTTTCGTTGCCTCCATGTGCTTTCGCAGCATCTGGCATAAGCCCGGCGGCTCGGACGGCGAGGGCTTCCTGTAAGTGGTTATGAAAATCCTGTTCTTGTCCACATAGAGCCAGAGCTGTCCCTTCCCGGGCGCGAAAACCTCGAAGAGGAACTGGTGCGTCTTCTCGTTCGGCTTTCCCGGAACCGGGATTTCATACTGGTAAATCTTCCTGATGTACCCGTTAGCCAGCGATGACTTCAGCTCCTTCACCAGAAAGCGCAGGTCGAGCGACGACATCTCGTAGTTTTCCATGATAATTAATTCGCCGGCAGGTTATTTAATCTGTCTTATTTCGACTGTCTCAGAACAAAAGGTATCAGGTCGTTGCCCTTTATCAGGAAGCCGCGCTCGCACGCCTTCTCGTCGAACTTCCTCGCGATGCCTGGCTTTATGCCGCCGCCTGCGACCAGAACCGGGACCGGATCGCACGTGTGCCTGTAAAGCTTGTAAGCCGGGTCGCTAGCGGTGCGATGGTCGGACGTTATGACAATCGCAGTGTTCTTCATGTCAACCGCTTTCATCAGTTCGCCAAGCTGTCCGTCTATTTTTTCTATGAATTTAGCTTTTTCTTCAGGTTTAGCGTCGTGGGAAAGTATATCAGTGCCGTTGATGTGCAGGAGAACGAAGTCGTACGCTTTCAGCGCTTCCGCGGCTTTTTCGAACTTGCCTTTCAGGTTCGTGTCCGGGTAGCCATTCGCGCCAGGCACGGTTATGATGTCCATGCCCAGGAACGCGGCGACGCCCTTGATTATGGGGATGCCGCCTATGCAGCACGAGCGCATGCCGTATCTTTTCTTGAAAGTCTCGATTACAGTCTTCCTCGAGAAGCCGCGCATCAGGATAACGTTGGCCGGGAATTTCCTCTCTTTGTTTATGCCATCCGCGGAAAGCATTTTGCCTGTCTTGAAAACGAACTTGTTCAGTACGCTGGCCGTGAATTTCGCTGCAGTCTCGGGCTTTTTCGCCTTGAACTGAAGCACAGGGACTCCTTCCTCCTCAGGGTCGTTTGATTCGATTTCGCCGGAAAGCTTGACTTTTTCGTCCAGCGGCCTCATGATTATTACCACCCTGTGGCCGGCGGACTTTTTCAGGAAGAAATGGACACCGTCTATCTCGATGCCGTCGAGCCTTTCAGTGAGCTCTTCGAGACCAGTCTCGTCGCGCCCCGCCCGGCGGTCGAGAATGTTGCCGTTAATGCCAAGGGTTGCAAAGTTGCCGCGGATGCAGACGTCGCCTTCGCGAATGTCTTCCATTCCCAATCCTAACGCCTCGAGATAGCCGCGGCCCGGATACGTCTCTTTCGCGTAGAAGCCCAGGAGGCTGAGATAACCGAAATCCGACTGAGGCGTCCCTTTATAGCATATATCTAGAAGCCCGCAAGTCCCTTTCGCCGCGAGCGCCGACATGTTCGGTTTGATGGCAATTTCATATGGAGTCTTCTTGCCCACATCGCCCCCGCCGTCGAGCACAAGCATCAGGATTTTCATGGATTTTTCACCATTAATTCTTATACAAAACTACTATAAAAGCCCTCGCCGGCGGGACCCACCCCCCGTTCCTGAACATTAACCGTTTGTTAAACCGGGAAAAACTTCTCTTAAAAATTTATACTAATATACTATTACATAAAATAGAACTAAAAAGAGGATAGCAAAAAGCAAAAGCCGTTCATCTCTCGAGGATGAAGTATTTGTCTTCCTCGGCGTGCGGGACTTCGTCCAGCATCATGCCGCGCGCCCTGCCTACTCCTATGACGCTCATGTTGCGCACGTTCTCTATGGCGCGGCTGAACTTGTTGCTCTTCTCGGCGTAGAGTTGGAAGAGCACGTCGCCCTTCTTCACCTTGTCTCCGAGCTTCTTGTGAAAAAGTATGCCCGCGCCCCTGTCCTTGGGCGCGCCCGCGTCCCTGGCGACGACTCCGACCGCCTTGGTGCTTATCCAGAGGATCTTGCCTGACTTGCTGGCCTTGAATTCCGCCATTTTGTCTCCGGGATGCATGTCTTCCGGTCTTATAGCCGGGTTGCCTCCCTGCGCCTCTATCACTTCTTTCAGCTTTTTGTAAGCCTTGCCAGAATGCAGTAACTCGTGCGCCACCTGCTTGCCGTTCTTTGCGCCCCCGAACTCGAGCAGCGTGCCGGCTAGCGTGGTGGCCTTGTCGACCAGGTCTGCAGGCCCGTGGCCATGCATGACCGTGCTGAGCGCCTCCCTGGCCTCGAGTATCGGGCCGACGGCGTATCCGATCGGCTGGTCCGCGAACGTCGAAATGCAATCGACTTTTATGCCGAGCTTCTTGCCCAGCTGGATGAACTCGCACGCTAGGTTCTCGAATTCCTCCTTCGTGCGAATCTTCGTCTCGCTGCCAGTCGGCACGTCTATCACGACGTATTTCGCGTTGACGCATTTCTTCTTGGACATGACGGAAGGCAGCAGGAACGGGTCTATCGAGAGCGGGTATTCTATCTTTATGAAAATGTCGTCCGCAGGCGCTAAATCGACCGCTCCACCCCACACCATGCAGGCATTGGTCTTGTTCACCACTCTGCGCACTTCTTCGAGCGAGAGGTTGACGGGCATGATGCATTCGACGCGGTCAGCGCTGCCCGCAGGCGAAGTGATCGCTCGCGAAGAAGTCTTGGGAATCGTGAGCCCGGCTGCAGCAACAATCGGGACGACTAATATGGTCGTCTTGTCTCCGGGGCATCCGCCGACTGAGTGCTTGTCATAGATCGCCTTGGTCCTGAGGTTGAGCGAGCGGCCCGTCTTGGTCATCGACTCTGCGAGACTCGCTACTTCACCCATGGTCATGCCCTTGTTGTAAAGCGACGTGACGAACGCGGTCAGCTCTATGTCGGAAAGCCTGTGATTCACGGTATCGACTATTATGGCATGTATTTCCTTTGGCGTGAGCGTTTGGCCGAGCAGCTTCTTTTTTATGAACGCCATGGACTTGGGCGGCGGCGCGGCCTGGACGTGCACCTTCTCGTCCGGCTTTACGTCGAGATGCTCCTGTATCTCCTCGTAAAGGCCTATCTCACCCTCGCGCACTATCTTCTTCGCGATGTTCACTATGGCGACTATCTTGTCCTTGCGAAAAGAAAGCTCCACCCTGTCCAGCGGCCTCAAGCCGAGCTCGGCCGCGTCTTCCGTGTTGAAAATGGCGACGGGCTTCTCGGCCTCAAGCTGCAGGAACTTCGCGCGCAAAAACATATTGCAAACCCCAACATCAATCAAATCTCAAAGACTGTATCAAATATGGTATTATTATCTTTTGACGCCCCACTTTTTTATTGCTATTGCCAGTTCCTCGTTTTTCAGTGCGTATTCATTCAATGAAATGCCGCGCATGTAGGCCTCGAGCGCCTGGCGCATCGCCTTCGCTCCGGCCTCGCTGCCCCACGGGTGGCCGTGAACGCCTCCTCCGGCCTGGACTATGACGTTGTTGCCCATTATCTTCAGCAGCTTGGGCAGGCTGCCCGGGTAGAGGCCGCCCGACGCGACGGCGAAGACCGGCTTGACGTTGTACCAGAACTGCTCCAGCGAATGGCCGCTCCTCAGCTCGGTGACGAACTTGCTTTCGATTTCGTCCTCGATTTCGGACGTCTCGTCGCCGGACATTTTGCCGACGTTCGCGGTGCCGACGTGTATCTGGTCGACGCCGATAAGCCTCGCCAGTTTCGCTATGACAAGCATGGAGATACCGTGCTTCTTGCTCTTGGTGAGGGCCGCATGCCCCGCACGATGAGCGTGGAGTATCAGGTTCATTTCGTTGTTGTAATTGCGCACCGTCTGCAGGCCCGACCAGCCTATCGACACGATGTCGAGCATCGCGTATTCGCAGCCGTGGTCCTTGACGAACTTCATCCTGCGCAGCATCTCGCTCGTTTCGGCCGTGATGTTGGGCATGTAGAACTTCCCTTCGCCCGTCTCTTCCTCGGCGCGCTCGCGCATCTTGAGCGTCTCGACGACGCGCTTCTCGAAGCGGTTGAAGCCCATGCTCGTGAGATTCTCGTCGTCCTTCACTATGTCCAAGCCGCCGACCCAGGATTCGAATGCCGATTTGGCATGCTCGCTTTCGCTGAGGCCGAGCTTCGGTTTCACTATCGTTCCCAGTAACGGACGCCGTTTCACGCGCAGCTTCTGGCGTATGCCGGGAATGCCGAACTTCGGGCCCGGAAAGGATTTTATGTATCTTTCAGGGAGGCGGATGTCGAGAAGACGCAGGTTCGCGAGCGACTTCATGCCGAACACGTTGCCTGCGATGGAACTCATGAGCTGCGGCACGTTGCCCATCTCGAACAGCGCTAACGGATACGCTATGCGGGTTATCTTTTCCTTTTTGTTGATGGAAAATACAGTCGGACGCAGATCGCGCCAGATGCGCGCTTTCATCGTGCTCACTTCGGTCCACGTGCCTATCGAGCTCTCTCCGGTCAGGTCGTTGCACGCTTTTTCAAAAGAAACTTTGTTTGGCTCAATATAGAATTCGGCGATGACGTCGTCCCTGGAAGGGACGTAATCAAGATCGATATATTCGTTTCTCATAGCGACGCACCCGCATGACCCGCAATATATATAATTTGGATTGCTGCATAAAAGTATTTTAACTTCAAAAGACAAGCTAGATGTATGGCATCAAAAATAAGCGTCAGCAGGAAAGGCAAAGTTAAAACGACAAAAAAGGCTAGCACCCATATCTTTAAATAAGATTATAAAATGTCTTTTATTTTTATTCTGAGTAGTTTTAGCTATTGCTGTGCTTTGGCTTTCTTGATTTTCTACTGAAATGACCCCTCATGACAGCGTAGCCGAGCAGCCCGTATTCCGCGCCGAAGATGAGCAGGAAGGCCATGCTGTCAAGCATCTTCTGCGGTTCCGATGAGAACAGGTTCGCTATGGAAGTCGTGAAGAGCTCGTAGACTATGGGTATGTCAAAGAAGAGGAAGCTCACAACCGCTATCGTCGTCCCTGCCAGGAAGAATGCTGAGAATATTTCGGTTATCGTGTATTCCCTCGCGCTGGCGGGCCGCTGCTTGCGGCCTCTGCCGAGCATGCCCATGAACTCCTGACTGATGAACTTCAGCGACTTTTCGTAAAGGCCCTCTGTTTTCAGGAGATTTTCCAGTATGAGATATATGTCCGTCTTCATGAAGAACATGAACTGCCATGCCAGGCCGAGTATTTCCATCAGGACGAGATACCGCAGCACGAGATATGCGTTATATGGGATGGGCATCACGCTCGTGTCGGAAAGGAACATGGCGAAAATGAAGAGCGAGATGAAAAGGACGTCGCTCGCCATGCCGGCGAAATATATCCTGAGCCTCTTTATCCTCGGCAATCGCCATACGTTCGTGACGTCGGTGACGGCGACCAGGTAATACAGCCTGTAGTCTATGCCGAAATCCGCCTTTATGCCGCAGGATATCGCGGCCAGGAAATGCGAGAATTCATGCCTCGTGACCATGATTATGCCGAGCACGAAAGAAACCGCCGCTATGAACGTGTAACTTTGACTGAAAAAGAAATCCTCGTATCTCGGCACGTAGTCCGGGTTCGCAATGACGAGGAAAATCGCGAAAGTCACGAACATGACGTAAGCGAAGTACGCCGGTTTTGAGAAAAGCCAGGACACGTGCCGGGGCTTCAGCCACGGGAAAAGGTAGTGCGCCTTCTTCCGCTCTTTCAACGCCGTGCCGCCTATGCTCCTGACGAGGCCGTCCTGGGCGAGCTCGCGGACGAAGCCCTTTACATCGAATGTCCTGCCGTATTTTTTACGGGCCGCCTTGGCAGCCTGCTCCACGGTCTTACCGGCTTGCAGCAGCCGGATTATTTCGAGGCCCGTTTCAGGCACGCCGACGTAGTCCTCGGTCTCCTGCCTGCCTATTATGTATTCATCTCCATCCTTCCTGGAGGAAATTCTGAAGAAGCGAATCTCGTCCGCGTCGCTTATCCGTAGCGCCATGTTAATACTTTCGGCGAGGATATTGAAAAATCAGTAATGCGTCTTCTGATGACATTTTTATTTTTCACTGGCCGTAGTCCTTCTTGCTGGAATACGTCGACTCGCCCATGTACTCGCTCTTCACGGTGTAAAACCTGTCCTCGCTCTTGGCGCCCAAGTTTATGTCGTATTTGTCGTCCTTCTCGTGCGTCTCGTCGAACGACTTTTTCACGACCATCTCGAATATCTTGTACGGCGGGTCGACCTTGCAAATGCCCCGGTCGCTGGCGGCGAAGCGCCAGAACTCTTTGCCGTCGAGGCCGATGCAATACAAATGGCAGTCCCAAGAGCCGTCGTAAAGCCTGTCCTTCCATACGGCAGGCGGGCTCCATACAGGGCCGCCCGTTTTGAAGCGCCAGATTTCCTTGCCTTCATTGTTCAGGCAGTAAATGTTGCCGTTCTCGCTGCCGAAGTAAAGCCTGTCTTTGTGGCAGGTTATGCCGACCGCCACCAGAGCGCCGGCGTTGAAGCGCCACAGCTCCTTGCCTTTCATTGAAATGGCATAGAGTATTCCATCTCTCGAGTTGATGTATATGACATTCTCGTGGACGGAAGGCACGCAGCAGATGCCATACCTGCCGGTCCTGAACCTCCAGAGCTCCTTCCCGCTTTCCGCGTCGAGCGCGTAGAGGTTGTTGTCCATGCAGCCGAAATACACGACGCCCTTGTGGAGCAGCACGGGCAGCTCGTTTATGATCTCGTCGCCTGCCCGGAAGCGCCAGACTTCCCTGCCGTCCGTAGTGATGCAGTAAAAGTTGCAGTCGCCCGAGCCAAAGTAGATTTTTCCGTCATATGCGCTCGGGCCGCAATAGACGTAATCGCCGGTCTTGAATCTCCACATTTCACTGCCTTCCGCATCAAGGCAGTAAAGGTTGCCGTCCAGCGAACCGAAATAAATCCTGCCGTCATGAAACAGCGGTTTTGTAGTCACGCCGCCTCCTGCCTTGAATCGCCACAGCAGCCTTCCCGTCTTCGCTTCCAGCGCGTACAGCGAGCCTGACATCGACCCTATAAAGATGGTCTTGCCGTCGGACTCGGCCGAGTTGCACGCCAGCTGGCCTTCGGCCTTGTATTTCCACACAAGCCTGCCCGTTTCGCAGTCCACCGCGTAAACGTAACGGTCCATTGAACCGAAATAAACCGCACCGTCGACTATTTTCGGCAGGCAGAATATGCTGCCCCCGGGGCCCACGCTGGTGGCGCGCGTCAGAAGGGATTCCCTTTTCTTGATCTCGAAGTCCTCGAGCTCCAGCTCGAAGCCGGAAAAACCGTCGTTCAGGTTCGCATTCATGTCCATATGTATAAATTAGGAATTTAACAATATTATTATAGGTTGGGTTTAGCTTTGTCCTGGGTTGATGCATATGGCTGTTTGTGAATACACGTATGACGAGGATTCGAGGCGGCTGAAAGTAGACTGCCTCGGCTGCGTGTACGGCGCGTCCGTGGAGGACTACGACTCGTGCATGTCGCTCGTCATAGACAAGCTGCTTTCGAACAAGAACGTCGGCTCCATCGTGCTCGCGAAGGAACGCGAATACGAGTACACCGGCGAGCAGGTGAAGATGCTCCTCGAGATAGCGAGGATAATCGAGGACGTTGTGAGGGAGAAGACGATATCATATTCGACGCTCAAGCCTGAAACGTGCGGTCGCTGCTATCCCGATTTTTCTCAGCGCATACAATACATAGCCATCAACCTGCTCCGCCGCGACCCGGTCGGGGCGTATGTCGAGCTGATACGCGAGGCCCGCGACCTGCTCGTCAAAGCCGAACGCAGGGACGGCTGCAGCAAGTGCTACAGGTATTACAAGGAAGATATAATAGACATGCTCAAGAAGAAGCTCGAGGCGACTAAGATGATACAGCTCGCCAAGCCGCACCTGTCGGGGTATCACGTCGGCTCGCGTGAGATTTACAGGCAGATATTCACGCCGAGTGTCAGGCCGAACTTCATGCTCACGCGCTACATGATCACGCCGCCGGAAGGGGGCACGTCAGTCGACCGCTACACCGTCGGTGATATACAAGTAGAGATATACAAGGTGCCGCAGCACGCGCATCACGTCTACCACGTCGTGCCGCCGGAATTCAACCTGTCGGAAGAGAAATACGCTGTCATGGACGCGGCGAGGCGTTACATGGCGTCGCACAGGCCGAAGACCGCGGAGTTCGTCCGTTCCGAAAAGGTTCGGGAAATCTTCTACAACATCGGCCGCGACATGCTGCGCGAGGTCGCCGACAAGATGGGCGTATATCTCACCGCCAAGGACGTCGACCAGCTCGCCAACATACTCACACGTTACACTGCGGGTCTTGGTGTGCTGGAAGTCCTGCTCGCGGACGAGAAGATACAGGACGTTTACATCAATTCCCCCGTCGAGAGCCAGCCTATCATGATATTCCATCAGACGTATCAGGAATGCCTGACCAACCTCATTCCCACGCGCGAGGATGCGGAATCCTGGGCCACCCGCCTTAGAATCCAGTCCGGACGCCCTCTGGACGAAGCGAATCCCGTTCTCGATACTGACATCGCCGTCCCCGGAGGGAAGGCCAGGTTCGCAGTCATAACAAAGGGGCTTTCGCCGGAAGGTTTCGGCTTCGCAATTCGTCGTCATCGTGACAAGCCATGGACGCTCCCGCTATTCATAAAGTCCGGCATGTTGAGCCCGCTCTCGGCCGGGCTGCTGTCGTTCCTCGTCGACGGCTCGGTATCGCTGCTCGTCGCAGGAGGCAGAGGCGCCGGAAAAACGAGCGTCCTGGGAGCGCTGATGCTGGAGCTGCTGCCGAAGACGAGAATAGTCACGATAGAAGACACGCTCGAGCTTCCCATTGACCAGCTGAGGGACCTTGGCTACAACATCGAGTCGCTCAAGTCGCGCTCTGTCATAACTCACGTCGAGTCAGAAATGCCGGCCGACGAGGCGCTGAGAACCGCGCTGAGGCTCGGCGACTCCGCGCTGATTATAGGCGAGATACGTTCGAAAGAAGCTTCCGCTCTTTACGAAGCCATGCGCGTCGGAGCGTTGTCGAACGTCGTGGCCGGCACGATTCACGGCGAGTCGCCTTACGGCGTATACGACAGGGTCGTCAATGACCTCGGCGTGCCTCCGACTAGCTTCAAGGCTACGGACATTATACTGATATGCAAATCGCTGCGTTCGGCGGATGGTTTAAAACGCTTCAGGCGCATGACCGAAGTCACGGAAGTGCGCAAGCACTGGGAATCCAATCCTCAGAAGGAAGGGGGCTTCGTCGACCTCATGGAATACTCCGGCAAGGAGGACGTGCTCAAGCCTTCCGATACCCTTACGAACGGCGAATCAGAAGTCCTGAACCGGGTCGCTTCTTACGTCAAGGAATGGCACGGCAACTGGGACACCGTCTGGAGCAACATACAGCTGCGCGCCAAGATGAAGGAGGCGCTCGTCAAATATTCAGACAAGCTCAACATGCCAGAGCTCATGGAGGCGGAGTGGATAACCAGTTCGAATTCTCAATACCACATACTGGCCGAAAGGTCCAGGGAAGAAATAGGGACTCCGGATTCCAAGATGATTTACGACGAGTGGGAAAAGTGGCTCAGGGCCAGGATAAAGGGCATCACAAAATAAAATTTTAATGCTTCATTGTTTCTTTTTTTTCTAAAATCATTCATTTAGCATCGTATATCTTAACATATATTAATCATATAATGAAAAAATAATCAATGGCCGGGAAATCATTATTAATTTTGATTTTTTCGCTTGCGATATTGTTATCTTCAAACTACGTTCTTGCCGCCTGCGACCCTGAAACGTGCACTGGCTTATATTGTACAAATTATCAGAACAGGGGAAATGGCGGTCACTATTGTTCTTACGCGGATATGTATTGCATTATCACTTGCCAAGCGGACACCACGTCGTGCGACAAGCACGCGTGCCCTGACGACTACGACCAGGTTGGATGCACTTCCGGATGCGAATATGACTGCGGCGCCAGCTGCCAACCGCCGACATATCCATGCTCATGCAGCGGCACCAGCAGAACATGGTGCAGCTCAGGCACGTGCGACTGTGAAATAGTGGAGGACTGCGGCACGATCTGCACCGACAGCTGCGCCAGAAAGACGTGCGTCAATGACGCTTACGGAGGCACTTGCGGCGGCAGCGTGGGTTGCGGCGACTATACTTGCTCATCAGGGACCGGATGCACGACCACGTGCTCGGAGATATGCGGCGCCACGTGCGACGCGAACGCCGACTGTGACGGCAGCGACGGCTGCTACGGCACCTGCGGCACGGGGACGGACAGCTGCAAGTGGAGGGATTACTGGTGCGACCTTGGCGCGACATGCGAATGTGATTATAGCGCACTAGACGCCGACGGCGCATCAGGCAGGTGCACGGGGTGCAGCCAGAACTGGGCTACCGGCGGCAGCGGTGACTGCACCGGCGAATCCGGATGCACGACGGCCTGCTGCGGCGACGACTCGGGCGAGAAATACAGGTACTGCCAGAAAAGCGGTGCGATAAGCTGGGCATGCTCTTCCTCGAATGACACCTGCTGCGACAGCACGACCGACTGCATAGACCCGTCAGCCCTGACTTGCAAGGTCGGGGCGAACGCCATTGGTGGGAGCCCGGCGAACGACAAGTACGCGAACTGCGTCTCCGGCACGTGGAATGACTGCGACGACAGCGGCTACTATGGCACATGCGGCGCTTCATACTGCGGCAACGCGAGCGGCGTGAGGTGCGGAGAAGGCGCGGCGTGCGCGATAGGCGAATACGCGGACAACACGACGCTGGAATGCTGCGGCGACGACGCCAGCGAGAATTACAACTACTTTTCCGCGGGCGCGAGCCTGGACAACGGCAAGGCAAGCAACGCAAGCGACTACAGATGCTGCTCTGCTTCGACGGACTGTGTTTTGAACGGCGTGTGCTATGCGACCGGCTCGTCGCCTTCCGACGTCGACGGAGACGGCGATACTGACTATTGCTCGAGCGGGACATGGCAGGACTGCAACGCAGACTTGCATTGTAGCCTTGGTTCGTGCGTATCAAACGACTGCATCACCGAGTCCGACTG
Source organism: Candidatus Aenigmatarchaeota archaeon (assembly GCA_043808015.1). GTDB lineage: Archaea > Aenigmatarchaeota > Aenigmatarchaeia > QMZP01 > QMZT01 > JBGPQP01. The sequence goes on along the minus strand of JAZDFI010000006.1, from coordinate 20,853 downwards.
TACGGGGACGTCGCCGTCGCCCTGCAACATGTGCGACGTAGACGCCGCCAATGTTACGATACAGGCCCCGGGCGGCAGCACGCTTGGGCCTTACCAGATGCTTTTCTACGCCGAGGCCGGCACGTGCACCGCAGCCAATCCGAAGAACGAGACATGGAACTACTCGCTAGGGTATGGCTTCTGCCCCACGGAAGGCGCATACAACGCGACCGTGAAATTCCACGCCCAAGGAGATGCGTGGGTATGGGAGTCAGCCAGTCCCGCCACCATTTACAACGTTACCTGGGACCAGAACCAGAGCTGGTGCGACTGCAAGCTTGGCTCGTCTGCCTGCGGCGGCTCGACATGCTTCAACACGACTGGCATGGAATGGGAGGCCGGCACCACTTCAAAATGCTGCGGCGACGACGCCGGCGAGAATTATTTGAGCTGCGTGGACAGCTCTGCAAACGGCAACTGCGGCTCGAGCACGATGGCGTGCTGCACAGAAAACACGAAATGCGTCGACAGCAATGGCAACTGCCAGACAACCGGGTCATGCCATGTTTTCGGCTCTGGTGGGTTAAACTCGTATTGCAGCTCAGGCACGTGGGAAGACCCCGACGAAAGCTCTGCGTATTGCACCGCGTCAGGATGCGCTTACACATGGTTTACCAACACGCCCGTCTCAGGCACGTCGTGCTGCGGCGACGACACGACCGGTGACAATACGTATTATTATTCAGGCTTGCCTTCAAGCGCGACCAGCCTTACGTGCGAGCGCTGCAACGCGGGCTCCTATGTTTCTGCGGTTACGTATTACGGAAACGGATACACGATCGGCTCCGGCACGGTAAGGAAATGCCACTACGGCGACATAACATGCAATGCCGCTGCCGCGGCTAATGGCAGCTCGCAGGACGTCTACGGCTGGGGCTGGTACACCGGCGACCTTGCATCGAGCACGACGGTGGAATGCAAGTCCGGGGCAGGCGCGTGCAGCGACGGCGCCTCATCAAACGATTCGTCTTCTAACCTTTACGGCAACGGTTACGTTGCGGGCATGAAATGTTTTCACGGAAACATCGTATGCTCGAGCGGCAGCGAGGCGAACGGCACGTCATGCGACCTCGAATGCAGCGGCGTCGGTAGCGAATGCTGTTCCGACCAGGGCACTTATACCGACAGCATCACGTGCACCGAGAGCGGCGGATGCGATTATACTGATCATAACAGGGACAGCGATGAGGCCTACTGCACTTCCGTCGCTAGCGGATGCACTGCATACGACTGGAGCATCGGCGGCGAGATAAACGCGACCGTGTGCTGCGGCGACGACTCGGGCGAAAACACCAGGCTCAGGTTCTGCTCTTCATGGTGCGCTTCCAACGCGAGCGACAACGCGTGCTGCAACGCCGCGAACAAGTGCGTTTACCAGGACACGTGCTACAGCAATGCCGCGTGCTATTCTGACGACGCTTATTGCAGCGCCGGGACATGGCGCGATTCCGATGACGGGCAAACATATTGCGACGCATGCGAGGCGCCATTAAGATGGAGTCTGGGCGGCGAGATATCGCCGGCGACCTGCTGCGGCGACGACGCGGGAGAGAATCATGCTTACAGGCTGGCGGACGGCGGCATGGACAACGACTGGGCCACCAATGCCAGCGATGACGCGTGCTGCAACGCCGCGAACAAGTGCGTCGCGGACAGCACGTGCTACGCGAGCGGCTCGCGCTCCGACGCTGACAACGATGGAGATGACGACTACTGCAACGCGGGCACGTGGTACGATTGCGCCATCCAGTCGGACTGCCCTCTGACGTATAATTGCTACGGCGGCGACTGCGTCGATGTCATAGACCTTTCATACGTTTTGCCCACGCCTTCGCACGGCTCGGTTAACATTGACAATTCGGTCACCATAAACGTCACGGCCAACGACACGCAGGGCAACAGCATAGACACATGCACGCTGTCATGGGATGGCGTGAACGAAACGATGACGAAGCACGGCAGCGGGACGTATGTGACATGCCATACAGACAAAGCCACGGTGGCCGGCCAGTCTTACACTTTCCGCGCCTTCGCGAATGACAGCGCGGGCGTGATAGAGCTCGAGAACGAGAGAACTTTCAGGGAGAACACCGCCCCGGCGCTGACGGCGATATACATGAACGTCAGCTATGTCAAGAGCGGCGACACCGTGATCATCACGAGTTCAGGCGCGTCGGACGGCGATGGCGATACTTATTACATGCGCTGCGGCAATACCAGCGGTAATGAAAACGTCTGCAATTCGACGCTCGGCTCCGGCGAAAGGAACTGCACTTTCGCCAGCGCATGGAGCGACAATTCGCAGCATCTTGTTTACTGCCGCCTTTACGACGGCTATGAATATTCTTCCGAAAGGAACGCCACCATCACAGCGGACAACACGCCGCCTACGCCGGAGCCTGCGCAGGTTTCGTCGCTGGCTCTGGGTTCGGCTGCGGCGACAGTGACTTCCGTTGCGGCTAGCGACGGCGGCTCAGGCCTGCACGCGACTGCATACAGGTTTTACGATTCAGGCGTATGGAGCGCATGGCAGGCTTCGAATGTTTATACGAACTCGTCGCTGGCGCCGAACACCATGCACTGCTTCCGCACGCAGTACAGGGATAACGTGAGCAACATCGGGACGCAGAGCAATGAAACATGCAATTACACTCTTGCGGACCAGCCGTCGATATCAAGGGTCGCGTGCTATTACAGCGGCACGCACAGCTGTATCGTAAATTTCTCCATGGCCTCGAATCCGTCGGGAGTTGATTATTACATAGAGGAAACCACCGCTAACGCTGGTGGCAGCGACGAGAACTGGACCACGTGGTACGGCGAGCCGTCTTACACGGACGGCGTCTCGCTGCCGCACACCCAGTATTGCTACAGGATAAAGGCGAGGAATCAGAACGATGCGGAAACCGCTTATTCATCGGCGGTGTGCAATACCACGTATAACAACCTGCCTTCCGCCGCGAATGTGAAGACTTACGATTCCACGATGGCGCAGAAGAGCTCGCTCCGCGCCGGAAGGATGATATACATAAGAGCCGACGCGACCGACGGGGACGGCGCAGGCGATATGGAAAGCGTGCAGATAAGGATACGCAACAACGAAAGCGACATAATGGTCAACAACGCCGACATGACGCCCGTGTCATCGATAATGAACGGTTACACGTACCAGTATCAATATACAATCCCGTCGAACGCCGACGGCGTATGGCAGATCGAAATCACCGCCACTGACCTGGGCGCGGCGGAAAGCGTGGCTTACGCGTCTTTCACCGTAGTCTCGCTGAAACTCAACATAAAGCTCGTGCTTAACGAGACGCAAGCCAGCACGTATGTCCCCGGAGCAGGCGAAAAGAGCTTCGCTGACCTGACTTATGCGTATTACGCCATACCGCAGAACTATTACATAGCTTCGTATTATGCGAACTCGCTTTACGGCCTGGTGTTCCAGAACCAGCAGCCGCTAGGCGTCCTGGTCGACAAAAGCGTCGATAGCGTGACGCTGGGCCTGGACCTGAAATACCCGAATTCGATAGCTTTCGTGGTGAGCTCGAAAGGCGACTGGAAGAGCATGCAGAACAGGATTGGCCTGATAAACAGCGGCTCTTTCATGCAGTATTCGGAGCCGACGTTCTCGTTCGGCCTCGGAGACAAATATCCCATGGCGATAGTGCTTAATTACGACAACATGGACATACTCGGCAGGCGCATGGACGTGGGCAAGGGCAGCAACAACATCGCCATACGCCACGAAGGCCTTTACGACGAGAACATAGGCCTCAACATATCGAGAAAGTGAGCCGTTTCTTTTTTAGCTTCCGCTCAACCAGTCTTGGAATATAAGCGGACTAGGACAATTAATAAACATGGTCAGCCTCTTCAAAAAAAAGAAGGGAGACAGGGCAAAAGACGAAGCCCCGACAGGCGTTCCGGACAGCATAATAAAAAGCTACCAGACGCTGCGCTTCCCGGAAGACAGGAAAATCACGGTCACGTCGAGGGAATTCCAGCTGTTCAAGAAAAAGGAAGACATCCCGCTCACGTGGTTCGAAAGGCTCGCCGGCATTGCGGGAAAGATAATTTCCGTTAACCCGCCGGACGCGAAGACGAAAATCGATATCGATAGCGCCATAAACTTCACCGGCATGCGCATCACGTCGAAGGATGTGACTGCGCTCGTTTATCTGACCATAATGTTTTTCGTGATTTCATCCATCCTGCTCGTGGCGCTGGCTCTCATCCCTTTAATGGGCATACTGTTCATTTCGGCGGCAGGCGTCGCCCTGGCGTTCTATTTCCTGAAATATCCGGTCAACCAGATGAAGGTGTACAGGATGGAAGCCTCGTCGCAGGTTGTGCTGGCGATTCTTTACATGGTCGTGTCGATGCGCGTGACACCGAATCTCGAGCAGGCGCTGCGCTTCTCGGCAGCTAACGTCACCGGCCCGCTCGCATGGGACATGCGCAAGCTGCTGTGGGACATAGAGATGGGCAAGTATTATTCCGCGTCGCAGGCCATGACCGACTACATTGCCAAATGGAAATCCGAGAACGAGGAATTCTCCGAGGCGCTGCGCCTTATCCGCGACTCGCGCACGCACAGCTCAGAGAAGGCGGAGATAATTCTTGACGAAGCGTTGGACGTCATACTCAGCGGCACCAAGACGCGTATGAAGCACTACGCCCAGGATCTCACGCTTCCCGTCAGCATAATACACATGATGGGCATCGTGCTCCCGATACTCGGCAGCATCATGGCGCCGCTCGCCGCGGTGTTCATGTCGGACATCGCGAAACCGGAATACTTCTTCGCGCTTTACGACGTCGTTCTCCCGATATTCATCATATGGTTCATCAATTCCATCCTGAAGAAACGCCCGACGACGTTCTCTCAGGTCGACACTTCCATGCACCCCGACCTCCCGCCGCAGGGCAGTTTCAGCGTGAGGATGAATAAGAAGAGAATCAATCTTCCCGCCATGCCGTTCGCCCTAATCGTGGGTCTCGCCTTCATCGTGCCGGCGCTGCTTTTCTTCGCGGCGAACCCTGAATCCATAATCTCGGCGAAAGGGACGCACGACATCCTGTCCCTGGTTATGTCCATGATGCTGATAATGGGCGGAGCCTTCGGCATCGCGACTTATTGCATACTCGCCAACTTCCAGCGCATAAGCATACAGGACGACGTGCTGAAGACGGAGAGTGAATTCGAGATGGCGCTGTTCCAGCTGGGCAATCGCATCTCGGGAGGCATACCGCCCGAGCTGGCGATAGAGAAGTCAGCGGATGATGTGAAAGACCTGAGCATTTCCGGCCTCTTCACGATAACGATAAGGAACATGAGAAACCTCGGCATGACCTTCAGGGAGGCGCTGCTCGACGAGAAATACGGCGCGATACGCTACTACCCGAGCAACCTGATAAGGAACATCATGTTCATGGTCGTGGACATCGCGCGCAAAGGGGTGAAATACGCCGCCGAAGGCATGCTCACCGTCTCGAAATACCTGCGCAACATCCGCGAGACTCAGGAATACATCCGCGACCTGCTGCAGGAATCGGTGTCGTCGATGAAGTTCCAGGCCTACATGCTCACGCCGATGGTGACTGGGCTCATAGTCTCGATGGCCCAGATAATCATAAAGGTGCTTTCCATCCTCAGTTCGAAGCTTGCCAGCCTGAGCGCGGGCACCGACATGCCCATAAACATAAGCGGCGGCCTGATGGGCGGCGGCGACATGGCCAGCACAGTCTCGCCGGAGATATTCCAGATAATCATAGGCATCTACCTGATAGAAATAATAATAATCCTCGCCATGTTCATGACCAAGATATCGCAGGGCGAGAACAAGGTGTACATGTGGTACACTGCTGGCAAGATGCTGATCGTAGCGGTGGTCATGTACTTCCTGGTCGCTCTAGGCGCGTCGACGATGTTCGGCGAGCTCATATCCAGCGCGGTCGAGAGCATAACGGAATGAACGAAAAAAGCAGAATGACGCAGATTTAATCTGCATCGCTGTTAGGGCCACGGCCGAGATTTGAACTCGGGCTAAGAGATCCACAGTCTCTTGTGCTGACCAGGCTACACCACCGCGGCCATAGTAATATAATGAATCAGCGATGCTTTAAAAATTTAAAAGCGGCGGGCAAAACAGCGGGCCGCTTATTTTTCCTCTTTTTTTTCGTGGTGTTTTTCCTGCGGCTTGTCCTGAGGTTTCGCTTCCGCCTCCGGCCTCATGAACGGGAACAGGATCACGTCGCGTATCGATACCGAATCGGTAAGCAGCATCGTCAGGCGGTCAATCCCGACGCCAAGCCCCGAGGTCGGCGGCATCCCGTATTCGAGCGCCTCGATGAAGTCCTCGTCCATGCGCTGGCTCTCGTCGTCGCCGCGCTTGAAATCCTTTTCCGCCTCCTGCCAGTACTCCCGAAGGCGATGCGGGTCGTTCTCCTCGCAGTATGAAAGTCCCATTTCCCAGCCGTTGATGATTATCTCGAACGCTTCGTTAAGCCGCGGGTCGTCCTTGTTTATTTTCGCAAGTCCCGCCGCCTCGAACGGGTAATCGTGAACCAGCGTGGGCTGGATGAGTTTCGGCTGGACCAGCTCCTCGAACGTCGCTATCACTACATGACCCCACGTCTCGCACCTGTCCAGCTTGGCTGCATCGACGCCTGCTTTGTGCGCGGCTTTTTTCGCCTCGGTGAAATCGAGACTGTCGTAGTCGACGTGCGCGTGCTCCTTTATCGCGTCGAGCAAACGCACGCGCCTCCACGGCGTTTTCATGTCGATCTCGGTTCCCTGGTAATTCGCCTTCGCGTGACCATGGACTTTCTTAGCGATGAAGCTGAACATCTCTTCCGCGAAGGTCATGTTGTCCCTGTAGTCGGCGTAGGCCCACATGGTCTCGACCTGCGTAAATTCTGGATTGTGCAGCTTGTCTATCCCTTCGTTGCGGAAGTCGCGCGAGAACTCGAATATCTTCTCGTATCCGCCGACTATGAGCCTCTTGAGGTATAGCTCGTTCGAGATGCGCATGTAGACTTTCATGTCGAGCGCGTGCAGCTTCGACTCGAAAGGCCTCGCGGCCGCGCCGCCGTATATCGGCTGGAGTATCGGCGTCTCGACTTCCGTAAATCCGCGTTCGTGCATGAAGTCGCGTATGGCCTGCATGATTTTCGAGCGGTTGTCGAACGTCTTTCTCACGTCCGGGTTCAGTATCAGGTCCACGTATCGCTTCCGATAGCGCAGCTCCTTGTCCTTGAGGCCGTACCAGTCCTTTGGAAGCGGAAGAAGCGACTTAGTCAGCAGCTCGAAGTCGTCGACATGTACGCTGAGCTCTCCGCGCTGGGTGCGCAATACGCTTCCATGCGCGCCGACGATGTCGTTGGTGTTTATCATCGAATCGAAGAACGCGAATTTCTCGGGCCCCGTGCCTTTCTCGTCTATGAAAAGCTGTATCTTGCCCGACCCGTCCTGCAGATCGGCGAATATGAGCTTGCCGTGCTTTCTTATCGACTTGAGGCGGCCGGATATGGCGACCTTCGGACCATGGAGGCTCTCGCCGTTCTTGAGATCCTTCGCTTTTTCTGAGATCGCCTCTATCATGTGCGTCTTCTCGAAGCGCCTCTTGTATGGATCATGCGCTTTTCTCAGTTCCGCCAGCTTCGCTTTCCTCTCCTCGATTTCAGAAGCGGAAGCGTCCTGCCCAGGCTGATCTGGGATTTTATGCTCGGAACTTTCATTTTTGCTGCTCATATTCCACCCATGCTTTTTCGAAATACGTCTCCATCTGGCGCGCCAGCGCCTCGGAGTATATTATGACGTTGGCCTCGCGGTTCGCCTCGAATGAATAATGTTCCAGATGCGACGAGCCTATTATAACAATTTTCGAGTCTATTATTATAAAGTTAGCGCCGGATGTCGTGTTGGCCGAATCGTATCGTATGCTCATGTTTCTCGCGTCTATCGTCACTATGACGTCTCTGGACGTGGCCTTTCTCGACGTTATTATCTTCACATCGACTCCCCGTCCGAGCGCGTCCTCCATGCCTTCGACGACGCGGTTGACGCTGCTCTTCGGGAAGGAAAAGTAGAATCTCATGTCGTACATCATCATGTGCACGCTGGTATTGGCCGAGCTTATCAGGCCCGTCACCGCCGGGAAATAATCCCTGTCCGTGACCAGGCGAATCTGGCCCTCGCCGACGTCGAAAGGCCCGCGTGACGAAAGCGAGAAAGCGAAATACGCGTAAGTCAGAAGCGAGCCGAGCAGCGCAGCTGCCGCCAGCCATACGCAGAATATCCTGAAATCAATTTTCCCGCAAGGCACATGCTTCGCGCACATAGCTATACTATATAAATTGATTATAATAATAAATAGAATCAAGGGTAGCCGTTTTTGGTGGGGTATGATGCGTAATTTGAGAAATCTATTGTTCGCTTCAGCGTTAGTTTTGTTTGTTTTTTTGTTTTCGATGTACCAGGGCTCTGCCGTGAACAGCAGCCTGGGCAACTTCACGGTCGCGCCGGATACCGTATATGTCAATTGGACCAGTGGTGTGATAAACATCACGTCCATAGTCGCTAACGATACTTTCTACCACATCCAGAACACGACTGAGACGCTTTCGTCTCAGTATTTCAGCAGCAGCGTGTACCCGGAGAATTCTTACACGAGTTACACGGCGGCTAACATGTCCCTATGCATTCCCAGCGGCTCGAGCGGCATGAAATTCTATGTTCAGAACGCCAGCTCAGGCGCTTACACAAATTTAACCGACTTTATTAACATCAGCATTCCGACTCTTTATAATATAATTGCATATCAGTTCTGTCCGCCGGGCTTTTACAACGGCACGTTCAATGTCACAAGAAACAGCACGTTTATCGATTACGCAATCATCAATGCCTCAATAATAATACCCGTCAGCACGTCGAACACTTTTTCCGAGGCCAGCAGTTACGGCTTCGTGAGAGGCACGGTGACGACCGGCTCCAACCTCATCCACAAGTTCTATTTCAATACCAGCATCGCGCAGAACATAACCGGTGTATTCATCAACCTTACCGACACGACAGACATAACTGGCCAGACTGAAGACATAGACATTTACCTTTTCGATTCCGCTGGAACTCTTCTCGTGCGCTCCGCCGAGAACGGCACGACCATCGATAACATTTACAGAGACCTGCCCGCGACGAGCGACATGTGGCAGCTGTGGGTCATTGGCAACGTTTCGACGTCGCACAACTACAATGCCAACATGTCTTTCTCGACGCTCAACGCCACTAGCGCGAGCAACGAACTTCAGCAAATCACGTCGCTGGATTTAGGCGAGCTCACACCAGTGAACAACCAGTCAGCGCAGGTAAACGTGACGCTCAGGAACATCGACACTACTGAATGGAGCAGCGTGATGCAGAGGAGCGAGATTTACCGCACCGAAACGTGGACGCTGAAAAACGCGACAGGGGATTATTATTTACTCGTACCGTCCTTCGCGACAAAGGTCAAAATCAAGATAGAATGGAAAGGCCAGACGCGCTGGTTTGTTGCGCTTAACACGACTAGCGCTTTCGTCGGAAACAGCTCAAGGAAATACCAGACGGGCAACCTGACCAACACCGTGCAGGAGGAAAACGTCATTTACACGGGCGCCATAAGCGAGAGCAACGACGGCCTGTGGAAAATAAGCGTCGGCAACATAACTGCAATAGGCGACGACAAATACAACGTGACGGCGCAGGTGTGGTATAACTCATCATACTGGCTCAGTTCCGACTACCCTGCTTCGGGGTTCAATTTCAACTCGTCGCTCGGCTCCGACAACTCCACCAAGAACGTTTCGCTTAGAATCACGCTTCCTCCGGCCAACATAAACAACGGCAGCTACAGCGGCTTCGTGGAATACTACAGGGACGGCGGCTGGGCCAAGAGACTCCCGATATCATTCTCCGTCAGAGCTGGAACGCTTATTGTCAACAACACGCTGAGCACGGTCACGGACACGAAACACGACAACATCGGCTTCAACAGGAACGGGGCCAGCGTGCTCTGGGTGAATTACACCATAAACAACACGGGCGGTTCCGACATATACTTTGTTAACACGACGTCGAATTACACGCTCATAAGAAGCTCGGATTATTACAACATGAGCTTCGACGTGCAGTGGCCGTCGAGTCCGATAGCCGCGGGCACGCAGAAGACCATGAACATAAGCATAACCATAAACACGTCCAACACGCACAATGCGCAGGGCCTTTATTACGGCGAGATAAACCTGACTACGACCAACTCGACCAATTCATCTTCAGTCTCGTATCCGTTCGACGTCTTCTACGTGCGCCTTTACGTGAACCTCACCGACGTCGTAGTCGTGAACGTCACTGGCATCACGCCAACTTTCGTCGCGCTTCCCAACATCAGCAGCAACATGACCTTCAACGTGACGGCGGTGCTGGCGAACGGCACAATATTGTCAAAAGACGCCATGATAAACCAGAGCGATTTCACCAACATAAGGCTGATAGAAGGCAACGCCACACTAAACACGACAATACTTAGCAGTTACGGCATTTCTGACATTAGCTCTCCATGGAACGTTGTGTGCCCGGTCAGCCAGACGTTATGTAGGGTCAACGCCACGCTACCGAACGGAGCGCCGCCAGGCGGAACGTATAAAGGCATTGTGACCGTTTACGTGAACACGAGCAAACTCGGCGGGACCGGGGAGTTGCTTGGTGGCACCGGCATAGGCGCGGTGCCAATAACGGTCAATGACACAGGCCTCAGAGTAATCGGCAGCAGCGCGTTCAACGACGGCGAAAATGTCGTTTACGAATTGCACACCACATACTACACAGCTCACCTCAAGAATTACGGCTCGCTCGCGGGCAGCAGTGTTTACGTTGCGTTTAACAAGCAGTCATGCCCTGTAACCATTGTTCCATGGTCCACCAACACATCATGTGCCGGTCAGACTTCCGGCTCGGGAATAACAAGTTCAAGCGCCAGCTGGATAATAGCCACCGTACCCAAGTTCATGACAGGCGATTATGAATGCAATCTGACATGGAAAATAACAGCCAACTCAGTCGACAGTGATGATTTAAGCTGTCCCATGATCATTGGCATTGCCAGTAATCACACGAGTTTCGGTGCCGCGGGCAACATGACGATTTACGTTGACGTGAGGGACGATGCGACGACCACGGGCGATGATGATGAAGGCTCTGGCGGACAGACGACGACGTGCACGTCCAACACGACGTGCGGCGACACGCAATACTGCAAGAGCGGCGCGTGCACCAACCTGGTCTGCCAGTCCGGATACGTCGCATCGGCCCACAAGTGCGTGCAGAAGGCCGGCAAGCTCGAGGTGACCGATTACACTTCAAAAGTATACGTGGTGCAGGGAGCGACGAACACGACCAAAGTCACCGTCAAGAACACGGGAGGGTACATATACACGACGAAGATGACCGCGACGTCGCCCATAAGCGAGCTGACGGCGGCCGTCACCCCGGCGAGCTATAACCTGGGCATCAGCAACTCAGGCATATTCACCGTGACTTTCACTACGACTGAAGCGACCGCAGTGGGCTACCATACCGTGACGGTGAAGGCTTACGCCTCGGAGAACGAGAGCGTTTACGTCACCAAGGACATAATAGTCGCGGTCCAGCCCGCGGAGGGAGGGAAGGCCGCGATAAACACGACCCGCGACGACCTGAAGGCGCTTTTCGCGTCCGTCACGACGCTGTTCAACCAGCTGCCGCCAAGCACGGAGCAGAATTACACGCTGGCGAACAGGACCTACACGCGCATACTCAACATGTTCCAGGAAGTGGAGAGCAACATACAGGCGGGCAACTACCTCGAAGCGAACAGCCTTCTCACGGAGCTTAACGCTTCCATCGCGGAGTTCAGGAGCCAGGTGAGCGGCGTAGGAGCCGCCGGCCTGGGTTCGCTTTTCGGCGGCGACATGAGCGGCACTCTCATGCTGGTCGCGATACTCGTGGTGATAGTCGTCATAGGCGCGTTCCTGGCGTACCTGCTCATGCCATCGAAGAAAGGGTATCATCCTGTCCTCGGCTACATGCCGAAAGAGAAAACATCGCTGGTCGGCAAGATAACGCACGCCTTATCGAAGCTGAAGTTCGGCGGCAGGCAGAAAAGCATCGGCGATTTCGTACCAAGATCAGCCGCGCCAGCGGTTCAGCCCACGCCAGTCCAGCAGGCCAGACCAGACAACAAAACGTACGCCGAAGGCTACCACAGGCTCGACCAGTTCGGCCTGACCTACGACAAGACGAAATTCAAGGACAGGGAAAAGAAGTAGCGCCTCCGTTCTTTTTATTTTTAACGCCATAATACCATAATAGTTTCATATATCAGCGGAAGGTGTTGACGTGCTCAGGGTAATCGGAGTATCTTTGTTTTTCATCGCTCTGTTCACTCTCACCGGCTTTTTAATAGGCACGGCAGGTGTATTCTTCGGCTTATGGAACATGCGAATCCTGACCGTCGTCTCCATGATATTCGCAATGATATCGATACTGCTCGTGATGGCTGCGTATCATTACGCGCCGTCCGTCATACTGAAAAAATACAAGGCAAAAACAAGCGACAAAAAAGAGATTAACGCGATAGTGGACAAGATGGCCATAAACGCCAAGATCCCGACTCCGAAAGTCTGCATCCTTCCAATCGACGTGCCCAATTCGTTCATCGTGGGCAGGAACAGGAACGACACGACCGTATGCGTCACGGAAGGCGTGCTGAGCATGAACAAGGGCGAGATAGAGAACATAGTCGCCCACGAGATGTGGCACGTATACAACGGCGACTACAAGATACAGCAGTTCGTTTCCGTCATCGCGGCCGTGCTGAGGAAGACGGGCATTTTCATACCGCTCGCCATGCTGACCGTGAGGCTCGGCCTTTCGGAGCGCGTGGAATACAGGGCGGATTATTACGCCACGAGGTTCTCCGGCAAGCCGCGCGACCTTGCGTCGGCGCTTAACAAGATGAGCGAGACGGCGAGGCAGAATCCCATGCACGGTTCGCCGACGTACGAGAGCATATGGATAGTCAATCCCTTCAAGCGCGAAGGGCATCGGCGATGGTACTACACGCATCCGCCAACGGTCAGGAGGGCCAAGCGCGTCGAGGAAATGACGCACGAGGGCATGTCTGAGATACCCGAGGCGACGGAGGTGGACTAATGGCAAAGAAAATCACGGACAGCATAGACAAGGAGCTGAAGCTGTTGCATACAAGGATTGAATCAGGCGGCTCCGGCATGGACGCCTTATGCGCCACGCTGGAGAAAGTGATGCGCGACCTTAAAGTCTACGACCAGAGGCGCCACCACCACGAGCAGATGGAGGACGACCTGAACAGGCGGTTCGAAGCGCTGGTCCTCTCGCTCGAGAAGATAACGAAAACCCTCAGGGAAAACGGCATGCTATGAGCGTGCCTGCTCTGGTATAATATAAGCATTTAAAACTTTTTTTGATTTTAATTTTATGTTAAAAGTTAGAATAGGCGCCGCAGAAGACGGCAGTTTTGGCGTATGGTCTGAAAGGGATGGTGGTGGAACCTTTGCCCAACCTGGCGACTATGTTTGCCTTCTCAATTATCTGATAGGACTTCAGGATAATCACGGAGAACTGGCTCTGGAAACAGTATCACCAGGTCCTAAATACCAACCGCTGAACGCCAAAGAAATAGCAGAAATCAAAAGTGAACTTTGATTTTGCAACAAAGCGAGAAATGAAACTAAGACGGCTTTTGTTCCTTTTTCTTCTTTATGGGGGCGGCTGCAGGCTTCTGTGCCGGCTTTACTTCGGGCTTTACAAACGTCTCGTATTCCTTCTTGAGGACGACGATCCTGTTGTCAAGCGATTTTCTCTCCCTGTCGTACATGTTCTTGTCTATGAGGTTGTCTTTCGACACGATTTTCAGCGCGCCCATGTCCCTGTATATCTTCAGCATATCGTTTTTGACGTCTTTCGCCGTGCGCGGGTGGACTGCAGGCTTCGCCCCGGGCTTTATGCTGCCGGACTCTATCGCCGCCTTTAGTTCCATGAACCTGAAAAGCATGATGGCTATGGTTATGAGAATCGCTATGAATACGCCGGTCAGGATGGTCTTTTCGAGTATGACCGTCACGCTCGGCGCGTTGATAATGGACACTACGTAATATATGGAAATTATCACACCGAGAAGGAAGATGGTCACGACGGTGTATTCGTTGTCTTTCATCGCGCACATAATATATTTTTCACACACCCTGCTTATTAATGCCGCTAGGGAATCAGCTTCCTGTTCGCGGCCGCGCGTTTCACGAGCTCTTTTATGCGCTTGCTCCGCGTTTCCGGTTTCTTGGAGCTTATCACCCACCATAGGAAGTGCTTTCTGTGGCTCGGCGGGAAACCGGCGAAATTGTCCCAGGCCTTCGCGTCGGCTTTCAGCGCTTTCTCGAGGTCGTTCGGCATTCCCACAAAAGAAGGGACTCTCGTTTTTTCGTGACCGGCAAACTTTTCGAGACCAGTTGGGGTCATTTTGCCGAGCTTTATCATCTTCTTCACGCGATTTATGTTGCTCTCGGCCCAGACGCTTCGCTTGCGCCTCGGGCAGAAGCGCTGCATGAATCTCTCTGTATCGAGTCTCTTGATCTGACCGTCTATCCAGCCGAAACACAGGGCCTCTTCAACAGCGTCATCGTAAGGGATTCTGGCCTTACCAGTGTTCTTCTTGTAATAAATCAGCCAGATTTCCTTCCTTCGCGCGTGATTCGCCTCCAGCCACTTCCTCCACGCGCGCCTGTCGCTGACGTAAAGCGCTTTCGCCATCATGAGCATTAATGCCCCCCGCGGCCTGAAAAGCTTTATATATATTATATATAGTATATAGCATACAAAATCCAATACGGAGGGATAAATATGGCAAACGTAACATTCGAAACTGTGAAAGCAGAGGAAATAAAATTCGGTAGGAACAACTTCCTGGAAGTTGCCCGTAAGAAAGCGACGACGGAACAGGGAGAGAACGAGTTCATAGCAATATCTCGTGGATTCTTCCTTCCAGACGGAACGAAGAAATTCAAGAGATCCATTGCAATACCGGACGAGCAGGAAATAAAGGACTTCATAGCCAAGAACATAGCGGAGTTCTAATCGGGAGCTCGTGCGATTAAAAACGCAAAACAAACTGTTTATTTTTAATTTTTCTTTCTTATCACCCAAGACGCTTAGACCAAGGTCTGGGGCTTTGAAATAAAATACGAAGAGAATCACCCTATGTAGCCTTCTTCCTTGCCAGAGATTATCTCGGTGTCGACCGGCTTAACTATCTTTTTCGTCACCTTGGGCAGTTTTATCACGCCGTGCTTCTTCTCGTAACCATCGACGGATTTCTTGAGCGTCTCAAGGAATATCTTTGCGAATTTTATGTCGAGGATTATGACGTTGTGCTTCACGGCGATGGTCTGCTGCTGCTTGTCCTGTATCTGGTCGATCCTCGGCGTGCTCTGCTTGAAGTCGAGTATGAATTTCGACGGGTTGTATATTATGCTTATGGAATCCGAGTAGAAACCCGCATCCCTGTGGTCTATCTGGACGTTAATGCTTTTTTCCTCCATAGTAACACCTCCGGTCGTGCTCACATGAGAATGCAAACATGCGACAATTGTCTGATTATTGGCGCGCTTCTTAATAACTTTTGCTGGCGCTACCTGAACAGGTTGAGAACGAGCGGCGAGGCGTTGAGCAGGATGAGGGCGAGTATGATGGCTATCATTATTTTTATTATGAGCTCCTTGTGGCGCTTCCTTATGCGGAACTCCGCCATCACTTCCTCGAACATCTTGCCGCCGTCGAAGGGCACGATGGGAAGCAGGTTGACGAGCGCGATGTTGAAGCTCAGGAAGAATATCCAGAAAAGCGTCGGACCGAGGAAGAATATCGCTTCAGTTTGTAACGCGTATTTGGTGCGAAACTCGTCTCGAATGTCATACGCTTGCTGCAGGTCGATGCCTATGTAGCCGCGGCTCGCGTTGTCGGGTCTTGGAGAGAGCGTCAGGTTGAACGTGCCGTTACTCGTGACGAATGTTACGGTCTGGTTGGGCTTAAGGCTAACCACGTAGCTGTTGAATTCGTCGGTGGTGTTTATTTTCTGGCCGTTTATCGCCTTTATTATCATTCCCTTCTGGAGGACGCCGTAGGAAGGCGTGCCGTTAAGGGCGGCCGTTATCTGCATGCCCGTGGGCTCTGTTATCGCGTCCAGCATGGGCGTCAGGACGGTCACTATTATCAGGATGGATAACAGCGCGACTATCAGATTCGTGAACGAGCCGACTGCGTATATCCTCATCTTTTCCCTGCTCCTGCGCAGCTTCAGTATGCGCTCGTCAGGCTCGACGAACGCGCCTATGGGTATGACGCTTGCCGTGAGAACGCCCGCCGATTTCAGGCGTATCCTGTGCGCGCGCGTCAGTATGCCGTGCGCCAGCTCATGCGGCACGAGCAGGCATATCATGGCTATGAGCGCCTGCCAGAACGGGATGAATATGCCGGTTCCGGGGAAGAAGAAGCCGGGTCCTTCTTCGCTGACTGTGGGCAGCAGCGGCGAAACGCCGGGGACATTGGACTGGCCGAACGTTATTTTCACGGCCTGGGAAAACATCATGCTGACGAGAAGCGCAGGTATGCCCAAAATGCCGACCAGTATCGCGACAAAGGGCCGCATTATGGCGACGTCTGAGAACCCGGGGAATATGGCGAACATGAGCGTTCCCAGCACAGCGACGCCAGCGCAGAAATGGAAAAGGGGTTTCGGGTATTTCTTCAGCAGTATCGCTCCTGCTAACAGCATCACTGCACCGGCCGCGGCGGCTTCGACGCCGATTGTAGTGTAAACCAGCGCCAGTGCGAAGGCGCCCAGAATCGCGTTTATGAGCCACGTGTTGCGGTATCTCGAAACGTAATATGAGCCCAGGCCGCCGAACGAGACGACAATCGCCATGTCGCCGAAGAATTTCCAGAATTCAGGGGCAAGCCTTGCAATTTTGTCAACGAAGTTAAGGCCGTGCCTGGTCTGTATGAGGAAGAATATGTAATAGCGCTTTACGCCGAGCCTGTAAAGCATCAGGAATCCGGCTATGAAAACCGTCAGCCCTGCTATGATGTAGTTGTTCGCAAGAACCGCTATGATTGTGATCGGCCCTCCCACGGCAAGCAGGATGAGCGTTAGAATAACGATGGGAATATCATTGAATTCCATAGTGTTATTTTGGTGGCATACGGTTAAATAGCATCCCGGTTTTTTTCGGAAATAAGCTTAAAATCGGCATGAACGCTAGCGAAAGCCTCTCTTATTTCCGGCGTCATGATGTTCTTTTCGCCATCCTCGAAGAACTCGGCGAATTTCTTTTTGTTTTTGTCTTTCCTGGCATATTCCAAAGCCTGCATGCACATCTCCAGCTTGTCCAGGTCCTTTACGAGCCGCGCTTCCGCGCTTTTCCTTTCGGTGAACTCGCTCCAGATACCATGTATTTCTACCGCCTCATCATCAGGAAGCAGTGCAAGCATCCTCACCATACCGGTCGCTTCGCGCTTCGCCTTCTCGGCGCGCGACATCGTCCTGTCGCTGTCGCGTATCCTGTCTGGAATGTCGCCCGAGAACGCCTCGCCTATGTCATGCATTAGCGCCATTTTGACGCATTTATCAGCATCGAGATGCAGCTTTTTCGCATAGAAGTAAGACATGACGGCCAGCATGAACGAGTGGTCGGCGACGCTCTCAGGCGCCTCGACGTTTTTGAGCTTCCATCCAGTTCGCTTAAGGCGCTTCAGTTCGCGCGCCTTATCAAAGAAACCGAGCAAATCCATTTCCATACCCTTTCCGTAAAAACATCGGATGTCAGGAGTGAGCGTAGCGAACGACGTTGACTCCTTTTTTGATTAAGCTTTTTTGAAAAAAGCTTATGCGGGAGCAGGGATTCGAACCCTGGAAGGCACTAAGCCACTGGGTATCTAATCATAGAGGACAAGCCTCTCTTCGGGCTAGATTTCGGACAAAACCGTGAACCTTAGCCCAGCCCCGTTGACCGCTTGGGTACCCCCGCGTGACCAGCTTGAGCGTTTCGCCCATGCCGCTCTGTGTCTAAATTTCTACTCTTTGCTAAAGTTTATAAGCTTTAAAGTTTTTATATCCTTAATTGCTTTAATTATAGTTATTATTTAATAAAGGTGATATTTTGAAGATAAAAATCCTAAGCAAGAAAGGTGAAAACCTGAAGTTCGTTCTAGAGGGAGCGACGCCGGCATTCGCGAATTCGATGCGCAGGATAATGATAGCCGAGGTGCCGAATATGACCATCGACACCGTCGAGTTCCACGACAACACGTCCGCGCTGTTCGACGAGATAGTCGCCCACAGGCTCGGCATGATTCCACTCGAATTCGACCCGGAAAAGTTCAACATGCAGAACGACTGCAAATGCGACGGCAAAGGCTGCCCGTCCTGCCAGGTGTTCTTCGCGCTGGAAAAAACCGGACCGGCTACTGCATACTCTTCTGACCTGAAGTCTTCCAACAAGGCCGTAAAACCCACTTCACCAGACTTTCCGATAGTCAAGCTGCTCAAGGACCAGCACATCAAGGTCGAGGCGATCGCGAGGCTCGGCACGGGCAGGGAGCACTCGAAGTTCCAGACATCCAATGCGACGTACACTTATGTTATTTCCGTGGAATGCTCAAAGACAGACGACGCGAAGAAGATAGTCAACGCATGCCCCAAGAACATTCTCGAAGTCAAGGGCACGAAAGTAGTCCTTACAGACCCATACGAGTGCAACGAGTGCAAGGCTTGTGAGGAAGCGAGCGGAGGCGACGTCAAGGTCACAGGCGACCCGGGCAAGTTCGTCTTCACCGTCGAGAGCATTTCCGGCCTCGACCCCGAATACATAGTCGGGAAGGCCGCAGAGATACTTGAAGGAAAAGCCAAGGAATTCAAGGATTTGCTGAAGGACGTTTAAAGGGAACGGCATGACGACCAAGCTCATAGCCTCCTGGATTTTTGGCGGCGTTCTTTTATCCACAGGAGTATGGATAATGGGACATGTCGAGGCGAATGTCGGGGTTTCTGATATCGCCTACATCATGGCGATTATAGGCGCTTTCATTCTTATTCTCCTGGGCGGACTGGTCTGGATAAGCGTTGCCACAGCGACTTCGAAGAACTGATTTTCATCAGAAACGAATAAAAGGGGAACGCAACCAATAATAAAACATGTTAAGCGAAAGTGAAAAACAGGTTCTTGGAGTTTTCGGCAAGCTCCAACTCATACGAAAAGACGAACTCAGGAGAGTTTTCAGCGAGAGCGGAGTCGACGAAGGAATCGTCACCGTCAACAAGCTCAGCGGCATGGGCTACCTGAAGTTCATAGATGTCGTGGGCTCGCCGTGCTACACCATAACGCAAGAGGGTATCAGGGTCCTTAAGACATAAAAACCCTCGCGCTTCTTTTTTATTAAAACTCAACAAACACTTAATAGACGACAGACTGACGCATACGCGGTATGCGTCCTTCGATGTACCAGCCCCGTAGTCTAGTGGCCAAGGATACCAGACTTTGGATTCACGAAGTCCAAAAATTCGAGCAGGCGATTCCTGCAGTGAGAGAAGAAATCTGGTGACGGTGGTTCGAATCCGCCCGGGGCTATTGCTTTTCAATAGAAGTGCTCATAGAAAAAATCGCGATCAAGAACCAGTTCTTTCAGCCTTTCATGAGCGGATTTAACTTCCCCCGGGGCAATGGGCCTCCATTGCTCAAGGTCGATCCAGTAGCCTATTCCCCTTCGCGTGTCGAACATGCAATTCTCACCGCTGTCGAGCAGAAGGGGCGATACTCCGCCCTCGGTGAAGATGTGATGCATTTCACTCAGAAACGCCGCAACGGCCCTGTCGTAATCGGCGCCTTCCAAATAGCGGATTTTTCTGGCTGTGTCGCCGATATCTCTCATGATCACAAAATGCCCGGTTTCGTTCCCTGTATCCGCCGGCAGGACGCCTACCCTCGTTATCACCGGAGTTCGCTTGCCGATTCCCTTAAGCTTTTGAGAATAAAAGACCTCGTTGCGGGCATTGCCTATCTGGCCTTCGCTGAACTCCTTGGCAATATAACCGTTGCCCAAGTCATAAATGACGTGCCTGCCGCAGCTGTATGCCCTCCTGTTGCTCCTGACGGCAGACTCTATTGCATGGATTATCTGACCCGTATCCATGGATAATTAATGGTTCTTATATTTAAAAATTTATCACTCAAAAGTTGTAATTGTTTTTTGCTTTTCAAGCCGCATGATACATGCTGAACGTGCCTCTTGTGTTGCGTCCCTGGGACGTGAGGCTCACGCTCAGCCAGAGCGGAGCTCGCGACGAAGAGAGCCAGCGCGTGCAGTTGAGGTCGTACTTAATCTCTATCGAGTATTCCCTTCCATGCTCCTCGAGGAACGACGTCTTGATGTCGTCCATGCGCGTGCCGAAGCTGTCCTTGGTCTCGTTGCAGTAATACGCCTCCACGATCGTCCTGTTGACCACGCCGATTATGTTGCCGAAAAGTTCGGCGTCCCTGTTCGCGAAGGGCTTGGACATCTCTATGGTCGAATACTGGAACAGCGCCTGCTGGACTATGAAAATCATGCCTATCAGGAAAACGATGGATACCAAAAAAAGCTGGCCCTTTCTCGCGCCCATGAAAATACATTGAAAGGATTAAATAAAAAGCAAGAGGCAGGCTAAT
>JAZDFI010000005.1:0-19748 GCA_043808015.1 Candidatus Aenigmatarchaeota archaeon | reverse complement strand
GGAGACAAACCCGTTTACTGCAGAGATTGCTACCAGAAGCACAGACCGCCGAGGCGCTTTTAATCAGGCGTAACCCGACGAACCTTTGTAACTGAAAACAACTAACCTCGGTTTTTTTATTTCTTTATTTTAACTTCTTAGGCGCTGCTTTATGGTTTATGTTGATTTGATAGGATTGAATTAGTCTTCCAGGCCGCCGCGGCACAGGTCGATTATGACCATCAGGACCGCGGCGAAGATGATGACGTTGCCCACGACGTCGAAGGGCTGGGGAAACGTTTCTGTAAGGACGGTCAGCTTTATCATGCCGCCTAACACCGCCGCCATCAGTGCGCCTGCCGTGACCTTCTTGGTCTTGATCACCTTGGCTGCGTTCTCCAGAAGGTCGCCTACTTTGTCAAGCGCTGATTTACCTGATTTAGAATCTGACTGCTTTTCTTCGGCCATATTTAGAATTTGAATGGGGCGCGGTTATATTGTTATGTTTAAACATGGTATTTAAGCGCCGGGATGAAATAGAACTGCCGTTATTTCTTTTTGTAGCCGAAAATCCTGTCGTACTTTTTGTGGTCGCTTATTTCGAGAACGTAGCATATTATTTCAACGTTGCTGCCGGATATGGTGTAAAGCATCCTCCAGTAGCCGGTCAGATTGACTTTCCACAGGTTATCCACGGGGATGCGCGCTTTCCTGATGAATGCCTTGGATATCGGCGTTCCGTATTGCGGATCCTGCTTGAGCTGGTCTGACACCCTTATTATGGAATTCAGCAATTGCTGGTGATGCGAGTTTTTAATGCCCCGGCCCTGCTCTTCCCTGGTTATTTTGCTTAGCTTTCCGTATTCGTCTGCCGCTTCCCCTTTGAGTATAACCCTTACCGGTTTCATAATTCGATGCTCTTGCCTTTCTCTATAAGCCTGAGGAACTTGGGATTCCTGTTCTCAATCCACACTATGCCTCTTTTGCCTATCATGATTGAGCCTTTGTCTGCCAGGTACGCCAGTATGAGCCTCAGCGTCTGGTCCATTATTTTCATAGGAAGCGCCCTTTTGAGGGCTTCGATTGACAGTGGTTTTTCCGCGTCGCGTATGGCCTTCTCCACCATCAGCACGGTCTTGAGCGTGGGCCAGTGGTAAACCGTTTTCGATATGCTTATGTTTATGCTTCTGCCCGACTGCACTGTTGCATTCATGCCTGTCTTTAGGCTCTGCATATAGTCCCACCCCTGGAGTATTATATATAAACTTATATGCATATATGTCTATATAAATAGTGGGATCGTGGCCGTCCATGCTTCAGAATTCCCGGACGGCATAAAATAGTTATGTTTAAACATTTGTTTAAACATCGGACGGCGAAATGCTGCAGAAGTTCGGATACGGAACCTTTATTTTATAAAGTCCCGGGGCCATTAAAACTTCCGAAGGGCTGTAATATTGCAGGCGGTGTTTATTATGGACAGGACAAGGCTGAATTATGTCGTTGATCTCGGGCTGGTTGTGACGATAGCGGTTGTTTTTGTCACCGGGATGTTCAAGTTCCATGACTTCTGGCGGTTTTTCGGCATAAGCTACGCTGCGCTGGCCGGTTCGCTGCCTCTTTACCAGATGACGGTGCTGCACGACTGGGTCGGGCTGGCTTTCGGGATCCTGGCACTGCTGCATTTCGTGCTGCACTGGAAGTGGGTCGTATCTGTGACTAAAGGGATTTTCGGAGGGAAAAAATGAAGCGCTCTGTTCTGCTTTCGTTGCTTTCGGTGACGGCTTTGATTGTGCTGGTTTCCGGGTGCGTGCAGCAGGGCGCCATAACCCTGGACGGGGTCGAGATACGCGACTACCAGGGGGAGCGGCTCTCGTCCGTGAACGACTTCAGGGAGAATTCGATAGAAGGCCCGCAGCACGTCGATATTAACTCGTACAAACTGGGGATATCCGGCCTGGCGGAGAACCCGCGCAGCCTTTCTTACGACGACGCGCTCTCGCTCCAGAAATACTCCAAGGTCGTCACCCTTTACTGCGTCGAGGGGTGGAACGTGCGGCTGCTTTGGGAGGGAGTGCTGGTGAAGGACCTCATCGGCGCGGCGAAGCCTGAAGCGAATACCGTGATATTCCACGCATACGACGGCTACACGACTTCGCTGCCCCTAGACTACGTCATGGACAATAACATAATGCTCGCCTATAAAATGAACGGCGTGACCCTGCCGCCTGAAAGGGGCTTCCCTTTCCAGCTGGTTGCCGAGAACAAGCTCGGCTACAAGTGGATAAAATGGGTGACTGAAATCGAGCTCTCTGACGACCCGGATTACAAGGGCTTCTGGGAGAGCAGAGGTTACAGCAACGATGCGAACGTCGCTTAAAAAACGCGGCCTTAATTGTGGAAGAGCTGCATGCATTCCCTGCGCATGAATCCCTCGACGACTGCGATTTTCGGGTCTCCGTGCTCCGCGACGACGGAGCAGGGAATCGATATCGTCCTCCATTCGAATTCCTCGTTGCCCTTCTTCTTCCTGTGCGCGTCTATGTCCTTTATCTTCGCTCCGAACACGATGCCGTCCATCTTTGCCCATATCGCGGCGGACGTGCACATGGGACAAGGCTCGTGCGTCGAGTAGAGCACGCATCCCTTGAGGTGCCTGGTGGCGAGGATTTTCGACGCGCGGTGGATGGCCACCATCTCGGCGTGGCGCGTGGGGTCGCTATCGCGTTTGACGTGGTTGCCGCCAGTCGAGACTATCTTGTCGCCCTTCACAACGACTGCGCCGAACGCGTAGTCGCCCTTGATTTTCGTGCGCATGGCTTTCTCTATCGCTGCTGCCATGAATTCTTTTCTGGGCGTAATTTTCGACTTGGCCATAATCATACCTATTGGTATAGCTATCTGCAGAACGAGTATATAAAGAAACCAGTCAGCTCTTCTCGACGAGGCCGTCGATGATATCGCTCATGGGTATGCCCGTCGCTTTCGAACGGGATTTAAGGGCTGAGAAAGTCGAATTTTTTATCGTGAAGGAGCGGCGAATCTTGTCTATCGAGAGGACGCCTGTCCTGTCGAACTCTTCCAGCATCTGCGCGTATTTCTCGTTCTCCTTCATTATCCTTTCAATTGCCTTCCACTGCATACCTTACCAGCCTCTCTATCCTGTTGATATCGGTTATGTTCTCCTTCGCCACTTTGGTTATCTCCGAAACCATGGCCTCCTTTGCCTTTTCCTCGGCCCTGATGTTGCAATCTTCCAATATTGTAAGCGCCACCATTAGGGCTGTCCTCTTGTTGCCGTCAGTGAACGGGTGGCCGACAAGTATCGCTCTCCACAGGCATGCTACCTTCCGGAAAACGGCCTTGCCTTTGCCCATCTCAAGCGCGGTCTCTATCTCCGCGTCGCTTCTCAGGCTCCCGCCATACATTTCGTTTATCCTTTTTATCTGGTCCCTGGAGATTATGTATTCCGAATTCATATATACTTTTTCGTAATAAGGATATATAAAGTTATGTTTAAACATTCGTTTAAACGCAAACCCTAAGAAACGATAGCAATTGCCGCTATTTGTGCGGCTCTATGATGACCTTGACCGACGCCGCGCCGCTCATGACCAGCCCGAAGCCCTTCTGCGTCTGCGCGAGCGGCAGGCGATGCGTGACCATGGGCTTCACCCTGATTTTCTTCGTCTTTATCAGCTTTATCGCTTCTGTCAGGTCGCTGCGGGCGGCTGCGTACGTGGTGACTATGCTGGCCGACTTGAACCAGATGTCGTTGAACGGCATTGCGACTTCGGCTCCGGGGTCGGTTGGCGCGAAAAACAATATGGTTCCTCCGGCATCGAGACAGCTGAAAGCCTGCTTTATCGCGGGCATCGCGCCCGTCGAGACGATTACCCTGTCCGCGAGCTTGCCTGCAAGCTCCTTTATCTTGGCCGGGACGTCTTCGCGCGCGTCTATGACGTAATCCGCGCCCATCTTCTTGGCCATTTTCAGGCGGTATTCGCTGACGTCCGTCGCTATGACGACCGCGCCTTTCGCCTTTGCCAGCTGTATGTGGAGCAGGCCCGTCATTCCAGAGCCAAGCACTGCGACGACGTTACCTTTGCGCACGTTCGCGACGCGCTGGCCGCGGACGACGCATGCGACGGGCTCGACGAACGTGCCTTCGTCGAACGTCATGCCCTTGGGAAGCTCGAGAGTCCCTTTGCGCACGTTGATTTCAGGGACGCGGATGTACTGGGAGAAGCCGCCCGGATGGAAGTTCGTCGTCTTGAGCGTGTGGCACGCGGTCTCGTTGCCGCCTTTGCAGTATGAGCAGCTGTCGCAGGGGACGTGATGCGTGACGAATATGCGGTCGCCTTTTTTGAAGCTTTTGACTTTCTTGCCGGTCTTGTGCACGACACCAGCGACCTCATGGCCGAGGACCAGCGGCGCCTTCTTTATGCGGTACCATTCCATCACGTCGGAGCCGCATATGCCGGAAGACATGACTTTGAGCAGAATCTCTTTATCGCCTATGTCCGGCACGGGCATTTCCTGAAGGCGGATGTCGTGGTTGTTGTAATACATGGCGACTTTCATCTTGAATCACATTTCCGGTTTTCAATTTCAGCTGATTTCACTTCAGAATTCCCGTTATCCTGCTGAGCGGCCTGAGCGCCTCGAATATCCTGTCTTTATGCGTTACGGTGCCCCAGCTCACGAACACGGCTGCTGTGATTGCCGTCCCTAGCGCGAGGTCGGAAGCGATGTTCGGGCCGATCATCATCAGCTCGCCGTTCCACGCGTGGTCAACCACGCCGAACACGGACGCGCCAGCAAACATGAGGCTCAGCCAAAGACTTTCCTTGTCTTTCTTGTGCATGACCTTTCTTCGCGCCGCAGTTATAATGCCGGTCGCCAGCGGAATTATATAACACACCATATTCTCACCCAATCCCCAATTTCTTTATTTTTCGTTTACTTCTTCTTTCTGGAATTCGCTTTCAAAATATTATACGCCTCTTTCGGAGTTGCCTTCTCGTGGACTATCGCCCTCACGGCTTTTATCATCGCTACAGGATTGTCCGCCTGGAAGATGTTGCGGCCCATGTCCACGCCCGCTGCGCCGGCCTCTATCGCCTTGTATGCCATTTCCAGCGCCTCCATTTCGGGCAGCTTCTTGCCGCCGGCGATTACGACCGGCACTGTGCACGTATCCACCACCCTTTCAAAGCGGTCGCAGTAATACGTCTTGACTATGCTCGCGCCGTGCTCGGCCGCGATGCGCGACGCCAGCGCAAAATACCTGTCGTCGCGGGCCATGTCTTTGCCGACGGCTGTCACAGCGACGACCGGGATTCCATACTCCTCGGCCTGGTCCACGACCTGCGAAAGCCCTAGTATCGTGTCTCGCTCGTATTCCGAGCCGACCATTATCGAGAACGCTACGCCGGCTACGTTGAGCCGGACCGCGTCTTTCATCGAGACGGTTATGCCCTCGTGAAGGAGTTCTTTTCCGATCACGCTGGTTCCGCCCGATACTCGCAGGACGACGGGAATGTCGATGCTCGTGTCCACGCAGTTCCTGAGAACGCCGCGCGTCGGCATTAAACAATCCGCGTAAGGCGCCAGCGACATTATCATCTTCCTCGGCTTCTCGAGGCCGCTTGTCGGACCCAGGAAATAACCGTGATCGACGGCGAGCATCAGCGTGTGGCCGTCGGGCCTTATGATCCTGTCCATGCGATTTTTCTTGCCCCAATCCATAACATCACCCCAAACCAAAATATGATGATATAAAAGACATTTCTGGAAATATAAAAGTTATTTTCATTCTTTGAAAGCGCGGACTATCGCGCCTGGCTTTATGATGCCCAGCGGCGTGATGAATCCTGTGACGTACTTCGCCGGCGTCACGTCGAACGCGGGATTTCGCGCCTTCGCGCCTTTTGGCGTGACGCGCTCGCGTCCCACGAAATGAATCTCGCCCTCGTCACGCTCCTCGATTATTATCTTGTCGCCGGACTTGCAGTTCAGGTCGAATGTCGATGCCGGAGCGGCAACGTAAAAAGGAATCTTGTTCTCTTTGGCTAGGACGGCTTTCTCGTACGTGCCTATCTTGTTCGCGAAGTCGCCGTTCGCTGCGATCCTGTCCGCGCCGACTATCATCATGTCGACTTCGCCCCGTCTCATGTAGTGGCCGAGGGCGTTGTCCGCTATGACCGCATGAGCGACTCCTTCGTTGAGCAGCTCCCATGATGTCAGCTTCGCTCCCTGGAGGCGGGGACGGGTCTCATCGACCCATACGAATATGTTCTTGTTTTGCCGCTTCGCGAAATACATCGGCGACAGGGCTGTGCCCCAGTCGACGCATGCTATCCAGCCCGCGTTGCAGTGCGTCGCGATGCGATAATTGTTTTTTATCAGCTTCGAGCCGTATTCCCCGATTTTCTCGCACGCCTTTGCTGAAGCGTTTGCGTATTCTTCGGCTGCCTTGATGGCGAGCTTTTTCTTTTGTTCAGGCGATTTTGCGTTTGCAATCGCGTCGAGAATGAAGTCCACTCCGTGGAACAGGTCGTAAGCAGTCGGCCGCGCGCCTTTGATTTTCTTGGCCGTCTGCGCTATCCGGGCATCGAAGTTCTTTCTGGGCGCGCTGGCGACGCCGAGCGCCATTGCGAAAGCGGCTGTCGCGCCTATAGCCGGCGCGCCGCGCACGACCATGGTCTTTATCGCGCGGACGATTTCGTCCGTGCTTCGCAGGCTTACGATTTCGAATGCGTGTGGGAGAAGAAGCTGGTTTATCATTTTAATATGGCGATTGTCCAGCCAGACCGTGCGGTAATGCCTGCCATCGACGAGCATGAATAAAATTGTGATGCGTTATTAAAAAGTTTTCACGTAAGACGCAAACGGGCATGAAATGATTTAGGCGTGGGCAAGGAAGTCTTCATCTTCCGTATTTTTTCCTTTCTGCTTTTTCGCCTCTTCATGCTCGTCGGATTTGATGCCTTTCACCGCCCTGGCGAAGAACGGCGGCGTGATGAGCGTCGTTATCAATATGACGATGACCAGCGCGGAGTAAAGCTGCATGGTGATTAAGCCCACGGTCAGCCCCATGGCCGCGAACATCAGTCCGACTTCGCCTCTCGGTATCATGCCTATGCCTATCGCCAGCTTGTTCGCCTTTGTGCGCAATGCCCCCAGGCCCGCGGCCATCTTGCCGGCTATGGCTATGGCCAGCAGCACGAGAATAATGGGCAGCGTCTCAGGAGCCGCGAGCGCCGCGATGTTCATGCGCGCGCCCACCATGACGAAGAATATCGGCACCAGCAGGTTTGCGACCGGCTTGACCTTTTCCCTGAAATGCTCCTTGGTGTCGAGCGTTTCGAAAACCAGGCCCGCAGCGAAAGCTCCGACAATCGCTGCCAAGCCGATCATGTCGGCCAGGTAGCCGTATATCATGAGGAAGACGAAAGACGAGACTATGAAGGTCCTGTGCATGTTTATGCCGTGAAGGTATCCGAGTATCTTCGGCATGCAGCGCATGCCGAGCCAGAGCGAGCCGAGCATGAAGATTACGGATATGATAGTTATTCTGGCTGTGTCGAATATTATCTGGCCGGGAGTGACTACCGTCGTCCCTATCAGGCCGACGACCATTGAAAGGATGACCAGACCCATTACATCATCTATCACCGCGGCGCCCAGTATTATTCTTCCATCGTTTGTTTTCATTTTGCCCATGTCTTTGAGAACGCGCATGGTTATGCCCACTGACGTCGCCGTCAGCGTCCCGCCCACGAATATCGAGACGTTGAAACTCTGGCCGAGGAAATAATAAAAGTACACGAAACCGAGCAGCGCAGGCACGACCACGCCGATCAGCGCGACGCAGAATGAAGTAGATCCTGATTTCATCATCTTGTGCAGGCTGGACTCCAGGCCCACCTGGAACAGCAGGACCATCGCGCCTATCTCGCCGAGCAGCAGCAGGAACTGGAACGAGAACTGCGCATCCTGGCCCGCGACCGCAGGGTTTATCAGGCCGAGCAGGCTTGGCCCTATCATTATGCCGGCGATTATCTCGCCCAGCACCGAGGGCTGCCTTATTTTTTCAGCGAACCATCCTCCCAGTCTCGCTGCCACTAGCACTAAAACAAAATCAAGGAGCACGACGCTCAGCATAGGCGTAACCATTTTTTATCCTGTCATTTCTTCTCATATGAGCAGCGGAGCGAATACGAGTGCCACTATGGACATCAGCTTTATCAGTATGTTTATGCTCGGGCCAGCGGTATCCTTGAACGGGTCGCCTACAGTGTCGCCGACGACCGCGGCTTTATGTGTGTCGCTGCCCTTGCCGCCGAAGTTGCCGTCTTCTACGAACTTCTTGGCGTTGTCCCTTGCGCCGCCGGAGTTGGCCATCATCAGGGCGAGCAGGAATCCCGTCGCCGTCGCTCCAGCGAGCAGCCCGCCCAGTGCCGCAGGCCCTAGAACGAATCCCGTTGCTAGAGGCGCGATTATCGCCAGCGAACCGGGAACTATCATCTCGCGCAGAGACGCTTGCGTCGATATCTCGATGCAGCGCGTGTAGTCCGGCTTCTTCTTGCCGCTCATTATGCCATTGTCCTTGAACTGCCTGCGGACCTCGTTGACGATCTTGTAGGCAGTCTTGCCCACGGATGACATCGCGAACGAGGAGAACAGGAACGGCAAAAGCGCCCCGATGAAAAGCCCCACGACCACGAACGGATTCGTTATGGACATGTTCTCAAGGCCAAAAGTCTGCGCGTAGGCTATGAACAGGACCAGCGCGGTCAGAGCTGCGGATGCGATGGCGAAGCCCTTGCCCATCGCGGCAGTGGTGTTGCCCACCGCATCCAAGTTTTCGGCTCGTTCGCGCACTTCGCCGCGAAGGCCGGACATCTCGGCGATGCCTGCGGAGTTGTCCGCGACCGGACCGTACGTATCCGTTGCGAGCGTGATGCCCAGCGTGGAAAGCATGCCCACCGCTGCGATAGCGATGCCGTACATGCCCGCGAACTGGTATGCAATCAATATGGAAGCGCCCACCGCAAGAACCGGGATGAGCGTGCTTTTCATTCCAACAGCAAGACCGGTTATTATGGTCGTGCCCGCGCCCGTCTGCGACGCCTCGGCGATGCTCTGCGCGGGCCTCTTGTCTTTCGACGTGTAGTATTCGGTGGCGAGGCCTATCGCAACGCCTGCGACGAGACCGGCGATAGTCGCGTACCACACGCCTATCTGCGCGCCGGCATAGATTATGATGAAATATGAGAACACTAACATTATCGCTGACGAGGCGTATATGCCGCGGTTGAAAGCGGATATAGCGCCTTTCACCTGCGTCTTCTCGCCCGTGCGCACGAGGAACGTGCCTATGACCGAGGCGATGATGCCAAGGCCGGCCAGCGCTAGCGGCAGTATGGCGCCCTGGAAGGACGAGAATATCATGCCCAGCGCCATGGCGGCGATTATCGAGTTGACGTAGCTCTCGAAGAGGTCGGCTCCCATGCCGGCTATGTCGCCGACATTATCACCGACGTTGTCTGCTATGACGGCGGGGTTTCTCGGGTCGTCCTCTGGGATGCCTTTCTCGACTTTGCCGACAAGGTCAGCTCCGACGTCCGCGGCTTTGGTGAATATGCCTCCGCCGACTCTCGCAAAAAGAGCGATGGATGAAGCGCCGAAACCGAAGCCGTAGATTATCTGCGGGTCGCCGAAAACAATGTAAAGGAACGCCACTCCGAGCAGGCCTAGGCCGACCACCGACATTCCCATGACAGTCCCCGAGGAGAATGCGATGCGCAATCCCTCGTTAAGGCTTTTCCTGCAGCCTTCCGTCGTCTTGGCGTTCGACCTCGTGGCAATGCGCATGCCGATGTTGCCCGTGAGGGCGGAAAACACCGCGCCGAGCACGAACGATGCCGCGGTCTCCTTGCCTATGAGGACGAGCAGAATGATCGCCATCACGACGACGAACACGGACAGGATTTTGTATTGCTTGTTCAGATAGGTAAGCGCGCCATTGTGAATGATGCCGCTTATCTCCTTCATCTTGTCGTTGCCTTCGGGTTTTTTCTTCAGCGTCCATGCCATATAGCCCGCGAAAACAAGAGCTATTACGACCGATATCCAGACGAAAAACTCAAGGAACATCATGCTATCCCTCCCGAACAACCCTTAATAATAATAAATAGGGCGACTGCCCTCTTTATACTTTTTGCGCTAGTGACGCTGCGCGCGTAAGGCGAACTGCAAAATGCCGGTCTGCATAGCACGGCGCTCGCCACGTCGAATATGAATTTCTTATTATATTGCCATAATGGTTTTTAAAGTTTTCCTATTCCACGGACAATCACGAACAATATATGATAGTAAATGGTTTGTCTGCGGCTTGCTAAAAAATGCGATGCGGCGCTCAGATGTGCTTCAGGATCTCGCGCATGTCCTTCTTCTCTATGATTACGTCCGCCGCCTCGCGCAGCTTGTCGGACTTGGGGTCGAACGCTATCGCCAGGCCGGCGATTTTCGAGGCGCTCACGTCGTTGCTGTGGTCGCCGACGAACACGCACTCTTCCAGCGATACGCCCTCGTTCGCGCAGATTTCGCGGAGCGCTATGTCCTTGTTCCACGCGTCGTGGCATGTGTCCATTTCCTTGAACTTTCCGTCTTTGCCGAAAACGAGTTTGACGACGTAGACGTGGCTGAAAATTTTCCTGTAGTCGGGGATGAGCTTTTCAAGCACGATGTCGAAGCTGCCTGAAACGAGCGCGAGTTTCATGCCTCTCGCCTTCAGTGCATCCAGCGTCTCGCGCGTGCCTGCTGTCAACCTGAGTTTCTCCGCGGCTTCAAAAACATTTTTCCTGTTCAAGCCGTGCTCCACCATCAGCTTCATGTCCTCTTCGGCCCACTGGTTGTAGTCTATCTCGCCTTCCCTGAATTTCCTGCGCAGCTCAACGCGCCTCGGATGCTCATCTATGCCGAGAATCCTGTGCATCGTGGACCATATGGAAGCTGTGCCGTCGATTAGCGTGCCGTCGAGGTCGAAGACGACCATTTTGTATTTTGAATGCGACCGTTCTGCTGCCATAGAAAAAGAATTGTTTTCGTTTCTTAAATAAAATTTATCTAATAGTCGCCCGTCTCAACCAGATATCGCTTCTGGCGGAGCGTGATGCAGCGAAGACCGGCGGCCTTCGCGGTTTGAAGGAGCTCCTGGTCCTGGGTGCAGACGGCGTATCCATTCGTCTTCGCCAGCCGCAGTATCTCGTCGTCTACTCGCTTGAGGTCGCCTTTGGTCTGGAGGACGACGACGCCTGAGTTCCTGACTATCTGGAGCGCGACGCGCGAGGCTTTCGCTATCTTCCCGCCTTTGACCGAGAACTTCTCCAGCTCAGCTACGACAAGGTCGAGCGTGAATATCTCGATGTAGCCGAGGCTCATCAGCCCTGAAATGATGTCGACCCTGAATTCGACCGGTATCATGAGAAAATTCGTGTCGAGAAGCGCCTTCATGACGAGATGATGGGATTTAGGAATAAATAAGTTGCGCCACAATTATTATATTAATTGGTATTATAATTACAGCAATATTGCAGCAACAAACGCTGGCGAACGCAACGGCCAATAGCGGATTGTGGGTTTTGAGCGGTTGGTAAGGCTATGATAAGGCTCGAAAAGATAGTTGTCCAGGGCTTCAAGTCGTTCAAGCGCCCGGTGACGATGCAGTTCCCCACGAACTTCGTCGTGGTGACCGGACCGAACGGCTGCGGCAAGTCGAACGTAGGCGATTCGATAGCTTTTGTTCTGGGCCGCTCGTCCTCGAGGCACCTGCGCGCGAAGAAGGCGCAGGACCTGATTTTCCACGGCAGCAAGAGTCGAGGGGCTGCTGATTTCGCGAAAGTCAATCTCGTTTTTTCGAATGAGAAGAAAGTGCTCCCCGTCGAGGAAGGGAACGTCACTGTCACGAGGACGCTGAACAAGGAAGGCGTTTCTTCGTATCGCATGAACGGCAAGGTCACGACGCGCCAGCAGATAATAGACATATTCATGCAGGCCAGGCTCAATCCCGGCGGCCACAACCTGATAAAGCAGGGCGACGTGTCGAAGATAATAGACATGAACCCGCTTCAGCGGCGAGAGATAATAGACGAGATATCCGGCATAAGCGAATACGACGAGAAGCGCGACCGCGCCATGAAGGAGCTGGAGAAAGTCGACGCGAAGGTCATGGAAGCCGAAATCATCCTGCAGCAGAAGGAGCAGATCGTGGACAAGCTGAAGCGCGACCACGACTCCGCCTTGGAATACCAGAAGCTCAACAACGAGCTCGAGCTCGTCAAGTCCACCATAATCTGGAAGGAGTTCACTTCCGCCGAGAAGAACATGGGCAGCATCGGCGACGAGATAGGCGGCAAGGAGAAGTCGCTCGTCACGCTCGACGCGGAAGTGAAGAAGATCGATATCCAGATGGACGCGAAGGAAAAGGAAATGGATACGCTGATGAAGGAGGTCATGAGGAAGGACCAGATAGACGCCGTCTCGAAGGTCTCGAGGCTCGAGGCGTCTGTAGAGAGTAAAGAGAACCTCATCGATTCGAACGGCCGTGAAATCGGCCGCCTGAACGAGATGATAAAGAGCCTTACCATGCTTACCCGCGACGTTTCGCCGAACCTCAAGCCCGTCCTGCAGATGAGCGGCGTGCGAGGGTTCGTGCGCGATCTCGTCGTCGTTCCGGACCAGTATCGTATAGCGGCGGATGTCGCAGCCGGCGCGCACATGAACGACATAGTCGTCGACAACGTGAATACTGCGGTGAGCTGCGTGCGCTACCTGAAAGAAAATCGTGTTGGCCGCGCGAGGTTCCTGCCGCTCGACAAGATACGCGCGTCGTCGAAGTCGCAGCTGCCGGACGGCACGCTGGGCTGGATTTCCGACCTGGTGCATCACGAGCGCGAATACACGAACGTCGTCGAATACGTCTTCGGAACGACGGCGTGCGTCAACGATTTGGACAAAGCGAAGAAGATCACTGAAAAAGCGCGAGCACGCATGGTCACGCTGGACGGCGACCTTTTCGAGACGTCCGGGGCGGTGTTCGGCGGCTTCTATTCAAAGCAGGGCAAGTCGTCATCCCTGCCCGAGACCAAGAAGTACGCCTCAGACATCACGAAACTCGAGGAAGAGAACCGCATCCTCAAGCTGGAGATAGAGGAGATCGATAAGCAGCTCGGGCAGTTCAGGAAGCAGCTGAAGGACACGAAGAGCTTCGATTACGAAACGCGCATGAACAAGATAAAAGACGAGATTTCCGCCCTTAGCGCGAAGCGGAGAGAAGCGTATGACAGGAAGGCGACGACCCAGGAAGAGATAAACAGGCTCAAGATAAACATGGCGAGATACGAGGCGAATTACGAGAACCTCAATGAACAATGGGAAGGCAACAAGCAGAAATGGGCTTCGCTTTCGGACAAGGAGGAATACCAGAAAAAGGGATTGCAGGCATTGAAGGACGCGGAAAGGGAAGCGCTTTCCAAGATCGCGACTCTCGGCCCGGTCAACATGAAGGCGATAGAGGAGTTCGACGTGCTTTTCGAGGAGTTCGGGGAGTTCAAGGGCAAGGTAGACCAGATAGTCAGGGAGAAGAACAGTATAATGTCGACTCTGGACGAGATAGACAACAGGAAGCGCGAGGTCTTCAACGTCACGATGACCGAGATGTCGAAGCTCTTCAAGGAGATTTACATGGAGCTGACCAGCGGCGAGGCCGATATCACTCTCGAGACGCCGAACGACATAAACTCCGGCCTGCTCATACTGGCGCAGCCGCCCGGCAAGAAGCTGCTTTACATAGACTCGATGTCAGGCGGCGAGAAGGCGCTGACGGCGCTGGCGTTTCTCTTCACGATACAGAAGTTCAAGCCGTCGCCGTTCTACATACTCGACGAGGTCGACGCCCCTCTCGACAGGATAAACACCAAGCGCGTGATAGACATGGTCAAGAAGCAGTCGAAGAAAGTCCAGTTCATAATCATCTCGCACAACACGGAGATGGTGAAGGCCGCGGATATCGTGTACGGCGTCTCGATGGAGGACGGCGAGTCGAAGCTCATCGGCATAAAGATGCCGGAAGACGGTAAAAAAGCGATAGAGAACGAGGAGCTCGAGGACGTCCCGGACGCGGGCAACAATTAGAAGCGGATTTTCAGAACATGAGCTCATCGCCGATTTTTGTTTTAGTTTCCCTGGCGCGACCGGCGCTGACCTCGAGGACCCATTTGCATTTTGCTTTCGGCACGTAGATTCTCCAAGTTTTCGGATGCCTCGATATCGGACTCGCTTTCTTCTTTACGTCCACGACCTTCTTTTCTGCAGATATGAAAATTATGTCGATAGGGAAGCGCATGAAAGGCATCCAGATGCCCGGCCTCGATTCTTTCTCGAAGCGCATGAGCAAACCAGCGTTCTTCGCCAGCGAGGCGCGGAACATCAGGCCTTTCGTCTTCTGCCACGCGGATTCGGCGGTTTCTGTTCTTTCGGCCAGAACAGTCCTTCTGGTCACGTTGAGGATTTTCATAAGAAGAATATGTTTCCGGTTATAATTATTTCTTCCTGAATGGCGCAAGCTCGATTTTCGTATGTTTCAGTATCTCGATTCCCTCGTCGTCAGGATAAATCTCGACGTAAACCACTTTCGCTATTCCGGAGTTGGCTATCATCTTGGCGCATATCTTGCACGGTTTCGCGTTGACGTACATCGTCGCTCCATCCATCATGAGCGGGTCGCCGCGGATTATCGCGTTCTGCTCTGCATGCACGCCTCTGCATATTTCATGTCGCGTGCCTGAAGGTATATTCAGCTCGTCACGCAGGCATCCGATTTCGAGGCAGTGAGGCAGTCCTCTCGGCGCGCCGTTGAATCCCGTCGATACTATTATGTTGTCCTTCACTATGACCGCGCCTATGTTCCTGCGGAGGCACGTCGAGCGTTTACCGACCTGCTCGACGATGTTCATCCAGTATTCGTCCCAGGTTGGGCGCACGATAGCGCCGTGTTTTTTTATTTCCATGGAATTCACTGAATCGTATTATATATTGAAATATATTAAGTTTAGGCCACGGGCAGGCCCGGCTCCGTGGGCGTCTTTTCGTGAGCGTACTTATAGTCGGTCTTTTTCACCTTCTTCGTATCCGCTGTCTCGAGCTGGAAAAGGATGAAGCAGCTCGCGAGCGCCATGGCGCCGACGAACAGGAAGGTGTATCTGAACCCGATGAATTCTGCTATGGCCGCGCCTATAGCGGCCGTCGCTGCCGTGCCGACGCCCGTGAGCGTCGAATACAGGCTCCATTCGTAGCTCTCGTGGCCCTTGTCGAGGTTCGTGCTCCACAGGCCGAGCCACGTCGGGAAAGAGAATCCCGCCCCGATGCCTGCTACGATTTCAGCAACGTAAACGTAAATTATGTTGTCGGCGAAGATGTATATGAACGGAACAGTCGACGCTATGACGGTCCCGATCACGAGGAGCCGTACTTTATCGTCGCTCTTGTCGACGTACTTGGAGAACGGCAGCTGTATGGCGCTTTTGGTGACGAGAAAAAGCGCGCTGGCCAGCCCGGCGGTAAAAATCGTCCCGCCTATGAGGTTGTCCTTTATGTAAATCGCCAGTATCGGGCTGACGAGGCCGAAGCCTGTCAGGAAAAATATGTCGGCAATCATCAGAAGTTTTATGGTGCGATTCATAACACTTTCTTTTCGTCAGGCTATAAAAATTTTTATATGTATTGGTCCAAATCATAACTTATGGCCGAACTGATAAACGGCGTGAGTCTTGAAAGCATTATGCAGAACGAGTATTTCGCAGCAGCAGCCATAGTCGTAATATCGTTCGTGGTGGCATGGGCCATCAATTACATTCTCAAGAACTACGTCAAGAGGCTGACGGCAAAGACGGCGACCGACCTTGACGACAACCTGCTCAAGGCGGTGACAAAGCCGATTTATCTTCTCTCGATATCGGTCGGGCTCTACTTCGCGGTTGACAAGCTGACCGCGGTCGACCCGTACTCCGACGTGGTCAACATGATTTTCCTCGTGCTATGCGTATTCGCGGCGGCATACCTCGTGGCCAGAATATTGTCAGTCTTCGTCACGCATGCACTGCACGTGCAGAAGAGGTTCGAGAAGACGCCCCAGCTGATAAGCAAGATAGTGAGCGTCTTCGTTTTCCTTGTCGCCGGCCTGATAATAATGGGATATTACAAGATAGAGATAACGCCGCTCGTGGCGACGCTTGGCGTCGGCGGCATTGCCGTGGGCCTCGCGCTCCAGGACACGCTTTCCAATTTCTTCGCGGGCCTGCACATACTGACGGACAAGCCGGTCAACGTGGGCGACGTAGTCGAGATAGAGAACGGCACGATAAGAGGGACCGTGGAGGACATAAGCTGGCGCTCGACCAGGATAAAGACATGGAACAACAACATCGTGGTCGTCCCGAATGCCAAGCTTGCCGGCAGCATAATGACCAATCACTCGATGCCCGAGCAGAGCCACGTGTTCAGCGTGGACTGCGGCGTCGGGTACGGCTCGGACCTGAAGCACGTCGAGAAGACGACGCTGGACGTCGCGAAGAAAGTGCAGCAGACCGTGCCGGGCGCGGTCAAAAACTACGAGCCCTCGATCATGTTCAAGGAGTTCGGGGACTCGAACATAAACTTCTTCGTTATGCTTAGTTCCGATAAGTTCGGCTCGAAATTCCCGGTCAGGCACGAGTTCATAAAGGCGCTGAAGGAGCGCTATGACAAAGAAGGCATCGAGATATCGTGGCCGATCAGGAAGGTCTATTACGGCAAAGAGTCGGGCGGCCGCAAGAAGAAAAAATAGTTTGATTCTAATTTTTTGAATTTTACAGTTTTTCTTCCAGAATTTTCTGGTCGTCTTTTGCCTGGTTCAGCTGGTCCTTGATGTCTTTCGCGACTTTCGGGCCGATAATTCTTGAAAGGCTCTCCAGCGGCACTTTGCGCAGATCCGCCAGCGAACGCAGGTTCGAGCCGAATAACAATCTTGCCCTAGCGCGTCCCACGCCTTTCAGCATAACCAGCGCCAGCAGCTCTTCTCGAATGCCGTATTTCACCCGTATGCGCGATTTCTTTATGTGCTTTAACAGTTCCTTCTTGCCGGACAGCAGCGCGAGCTCGTGCGTCGAATAGAGCAGCCAGTCAGCATTCGACAGGCGGACATGCAGCTCGCCTGGCGCGACTCCGAAATTCTCGAATATCATATCCTCGCCCAATTCGTCAGTCCACTCGAGGAAGAACCAAGCCGTTTTTATCGACCTCACGTAGTCCTCGTATTCGACGTCCCACGGGTTCGGCGGCTTGTCGACGAGCAGCTTCTCGTTCTGGACCAGTATGTCGTTTATCTTTTCCATGTCCCTCTTGCGTATCGATAACGCTGGTCTCATCTCGAGCGTGCGCGAAATGAGCTGGAAGAGCGCGAAAGGGTGGATGTAGTCGCCTGCCTTGGCGAGATTCTTTATCAGGTAGTTGGCGGTGAGCGGATCTATGTAAAGTTCGGAGACGCGCTTGCCTATCGCCGTCGCTTCGAGCTTGCCGCTGCCTTTTGTCATTTCCAGCGCGGAGCGGAAAGGATTGGGGCCGGCGGCTTTGCTGCCGTCGCCTTTCACGAAACCGAAGTCCTTCAGCATTTCCAAAACGGCTTCGAGCTTGCAATTGAGCTGCGTCATGTCGCCGTACTGTTTTGCATAGAATGTCTTCGAGAAGAATTCGGATAGCCGCTGCTTCGAGAACGCGAGGCCGCTCGCAACGAGCGCGAGCGAATGCATGCGGAGGACGGGCTCGACTCCGAGCTTCGACTGGATTTCCTCCGGCTCGCCGTTGACGTAGTTGTCGAAAACGTATTCTGCCTCCCCCTCGCTTTTCGCCAGAAGGATTGCTTCACCTTCCTGGTCGTATTTGGGACGGCCTGCCCTACCCATCATCTGCTGCACCTCGAGAGCCGGTATGTAATCGCTTCCGTATCCCAATGAGAAACGCTTGAGGTCGCGTATGATGACGCGGTACGCAGGAAGGTTGACCCCCCACGCCAAAGTCGGAGTCGCCGTGATGAATTTTATGGCGCCTTCCTTGAAGCCGTCCTCTATCGATTTTCTCTGCTCATTTGTCAGGCCGGCGTGGTGGAAGGCGACGCCGTTGAGAACCTGGTTGGCGAGTTTCTCGCACTGCATGGTCGGGCGCTCGATTGCACCGCGCACTTTCTGCGAAATGCGCTTCAGCTTTTCCTTGTCCGCGGCGCTTATCGACTCTCCTATGACTTTGCCGAGATTTCCGGAAAGCGCTTCTGTGCTGCTGCGCGTCGACACGAATATGAGCGCCTGCTTGTTACGCCTCAGCGTGTCCTTGGCGATCTCGAAGTCGGGCGGCAGCTCATTCGCTAGCGACGTCTCCTGCTTCTTCGGCTCGTAATGAATCTTGCTGTCGTAGCACACGCCCTTGTAGAGTTTCACGGGCCTGTATTCCGAATATACGGGCGTCGCGTCAAGCCATGCGGCAATTTCTTCGTAATTTTTTATCGTCGCCGATAGCGCGAGTATCTGGGGCCGAGCGAGCTGGCGCAGCTTGGTTATCGTCACCTCGAGCGTCGTGCCCCTGGACGGGTCGTTGAGAAGGTGAATCTCGTCGACGACGACGAGGCCGACCTGCTCCACCCACGGGATGCCATGCCGCAGCAGCGAGTCGAACTTTTCCGACGTTACGATTATGATGTCCGAGCGGGAGAGCCACGGGTCATTCGAGTCGAGATCGCCCATGCTGAGCGAAATCTTTATGCCGAGTTTCTCGTACTTGCTGGTGAAATCATGATACTTCTCGCTCGCGAGCGCGCGCAGCGGGACGATGTAAACGACTTTCATTCCCTTCTTGATCACGTTCAGCGCGGCGAATTCCGCAACCAGCGTTTTTCCGCTCGCAGTCGGAGCTGCCACGACCATGTTCTTTCCCTCGAGCAGCCCGGCTTTTAGCGCGGCTTCCTGCACGGGATTCAGCTGAGCGATGCCCGACTTCTCGAGAACCAGCTGGACTGTAGGGTTCATAAAGTATTAATTGGAAACTAGAATATTAAATCCTATAGATTATTCGGTCAAAACCGGCTGCGCTTTTTTATCAGGTTCTGAGAGTATGAAATAGCCGACCGAACCCTCAAGAACTGGCCTGTAGCCGATACCAGGATTGTTCTCGAGAACGGAATAAAGAGGTAAAGTGCAATCCACGTGATGCAGATTGTTTACCGTTGCCGGCCTCACTCCGTCTTTTCTTTGGACAAAAAATTCAAGCTCTTTTGCCACGCCGGTTTCGACCGGGTCTTTGAAATCCGGACCGTGCCAGAGATTGTAGCACATACTAAGGTCCTGCACTATTTCGGATGGTTCGAAAAATAGCATATCACCGTTAAATGTTATTTTTGGCTCCACGATGACCAAAGGATGGCCGGCTTTTCCTGCTGGAAAATGAAACCCTTTCAGCCCATTTGGAAAAAAATGTTCGCTGCCTCTTTCTATGTATTCAGGGACGCATATCGCATAGTTTATCCCGTCCTGTTTCCCTTCGATTGGCGTGCCCTCGGAAACCACAAAATTGTCCATGTAAAGCGTTTCTGTTTTCGAGCTTAAAGAGAAAAATGGATTTTCAAGCTTGCCGCTTTTGTCGGCGTTTAGCAGATAAAATTGTGTGGGGGTAAATCTCAG
>JAZDFI010000004.1:0-5467 GCA_043808015.1 Candidatus Aenigmatarchaeota archaeon | reverse complement strand
CTTGTCTCAGCGTTTTCCTCTGCCATGCTAAGCACCTCCCAAGTTTGCGTGTCGCTTTGTTGTCATTTTGCGTTGCCTGTTTCCGCCAGTTGCCCTGGCTGTTTTAAATTTAATTCGGCGCTTTTAAAAGGTTTGAAACTGGATTGAACAACACGTCTATGCGCTCTTTAAAGCAGTCGCTCCAGCTTCCGTAACCTCAGCATTGAAGGCGAAGCCGATGTTTTCGAAAGCCACGCTCGTGCCGTTGAAGACCGGGAATTTTCTGGCGGTGTCGGTGATGGAAATTTTCACTATGCACGGCTTGCTTTTCTTTTTGGCATCCAGCGATATTGCATAGCTGCCGTCCGTTTTGGTTTCGCTGGTGCAGTCTTTCAGTCCGTTAAGGACAGAGAGCGCCTTATCGTATAGTGAAAAATAATCGAAAGGATAAATCCTCTCTATTCTGGAATCCAGCCCCAGCCTCACGAGTTTGTTCTCCATCTGGCCAATGAGCGTCTCTTCGTGGTAAATGTTGCCGCTGCCGGAAGCGGTCACGTTGATCCGGTTGTCGCTGGTCTTTTTTATGATTATGGAGCCCTGTGCATACTGCGGCAGGCTTATGGTCTTGCCTATGAAATTATATCCGCTTTCAGTGTATTTTTTCATGTTCTTGGCAGTCGCTTCCGCCAGCTTATCTGTGAGAACGCTGTCGCTGGATGGCAATTCATTCCTGCCGGTATCGAACATGGCCTGGTAAACGGAGTAATCCATCGCGGTTTCGACGTAAAGCTTCGACAGCTTCAGCGCGTTCTGCGTCACGTAAATGTCCTCGCTGAACTGGACTTCCGTTCTTCTTTCCGTGCTGGTTTGCCAGAAAAACTGCAGGCTGGAAATTATTATCACTGTCACGAGTATCAGCAGTATCGTCAGCAATAATGCCCCCTGCGCTTTCATCATATTATCAGCCCCACGCTGCCCACTTGCCCGTTAGGCAGCGGTATCGTTACGGTCAGGCCCGCGGACCTGTGCGATTCCTGCTCGCAGTTTACCGGAACAGGGTCCGGGAAGTAAGGGCACGGGTTGACCGACGTCTTATCGGCTTTCAGCGAATCCCTGTTAAGCTCGAAGTGCAGGTGGTTGCCCGTGGAGAAGCCCGTCGTGCCGCTCAGGCCTATGGGCTCGCCCGCCTTTATGTCCTTGCCGAGCTCGTCGTTGACTTTCACGTAAATCTCTTTGAGATGGTCGTAATGCGTGTAAAGCTTCTGGCCGTTTATCACGTGTTCTATGACTATGAAGTTTCCTAGACCGCTGTTGCAGCAGCAATACTTGTCGCTGCTAACTGAGCACGAGTTCACGTTCACGCACCTGTCCGGCGACGGTTCGCAGCCTTTGCCCATCCTGACGACCTTGCCGGTTGGGTATGCGGAATAAACTTTCTCCTCAGCGACCGCGAAATCTATGCCACCGTGCATGTCACTGCTGCTCTTGAGATCTCTCATTCCATAACCGCTCGATATCGTGTTGTAGTTTTTCACCGGCCAGTTCAGCTGTATGCCCTTATCAACGTAACCCAGCCCGGAAGGCGGGCTGGACGACTTGAATTCTTTCAGTATGTCATTGCTCTGGGTCTGCACGAAAAGGTCGTATTCCCCCAGTTTCTGGAGCGTCGTCATCAATTCAGTCTCGTATCCGGACGGCACGCCGGTCGCGGCGTAAGAACCCAGCATGCTCATGTACGTCTGGCCGCTTTTTTGCGCCTTCATCAGGCTCAGCATCTGGGTTCCCCTGTCCTGGACGTCGTAATAGACGTTGACCTCGCCCTTTATTTTCGCTATGCCGATGAAATTGTTTATCTGGATGAATATGAAAAAAGTCGCCAGCAGCACTGCCGCTACTATGACGAGCATGAACGTGTCCGCGAGGCCTTTACATTTCGACATACATCTTCCCCATGTTGACGGTCCTACCGGCTGTTGTTTCGTATGATATCGAGACCCATATCTCGTGCTTCGGGCTGGAAACGGGACCGCCAAACACCCACTTCTTGCCACTTTCCACGTCTTCTATCGCGAGCCTTATGGAAGGCTTGTCGAGGCCGCATACCTTGGCAAGGTCCTGGCTGCTGTATTTGTCCAGCAACGCGGCTGGTATGGTCGTGGCGTCGCCATCTTCCATGTTGGAGAGGCAGAATGACATCATGTTGGCGGCTTCTATTGCAGTCACCTGGTTCAGTTCCGTCAGGTTCCCGCTGAAGCTCAACAGATTGCCTTGTATCATGAGGACCATGAGCACGACGGTGCCCATGAATATGAGCAGGGCCAGCGTGATGTTCAGGTATTCGAAATCGCCTTTCATTTTCATTTCTCAGTTGCCTCCCACGACCTTGCCGTGCATGAAACCTTGAAGCATGAATAATAGCATCCCGGATTGCTTTCGAAGCATGGCTTGAAATTCCCGAAGATATTTTTCACGTAATTATAAGTCTCGGAGCCGCACACGGAATTCTTGTTTTTGTCCGGGTTTATGGCGTCTTCGACGCTGCCCCAGCATGACGTCTGCCCGGCGCAACTGCTTTTTGCCAAATCCTCCAGCC
This sequence comes from Candidatus Aenigmatarchaeota archaeon, assembly GCA_043808015.1. Lineage (GTDB taxonomy): Archaea > Aenigmatarchaeota > Aenigmatarchaeia > QMZP01 > QMZT01 > JBGPQP01. The sequence goes on along the minus strand of JAZDFI010000004.1, from coordinate 2,895 downwards.
TGCCGATGCCGCAGTTGTAGCTGGCCACCGTGATTTTGTCAAGGTCTTCTCCGCTGGCGTATTTGCCGAGAATCCCTTTAAGATAATGCAGATAGGTTATGCCCAGTTTTATGTTGTCAACGGGCTTGTTGTAATCCAGGCTTTCGCCGTAGTTTTTCACCATGTCTCCCGCCGTCGACGGCAGCAGCTGCATGATGCCGTAAGCCCCGGCGCTGGAGACTTTTATCTTGCCGTCGGCGCCGCAGTGCCTGAAAGAGCTTTCCTGGGTCATGACGCCCATTATTATGTTTTTGTCGATGCCGTACTTGGCCGAGTACGAATCCACGACGCTTTTCACGTCCGCTTCCGAGGGCTCGGTGCAGAAGGAGACGCTTTCCGCCTTGTTGATTTTTACGTTTTTGGACGAAACTTCCTTTCTCAGGGACACGAAGCGCACTCCTTCCAGCTTCATCTCGTCGCTGGTTCCCGTGTCAACGAAGCCTATGAAAGGCGCCGCGTCGCTGGTGACCGACTTCTTGAGAGCGATGATGGTGCACATGCCGCTGGTGCAGCCCTGGCATTTGCAGTTCTCCTTGACACAGTAGGCGTCGCATGCGCCTTTGTCTGCGAACGTTTTCTTGCTTTCCTGGCCGCCTTCCCTGTATACGGTGACCTCGACGTAGTAGACCGCCGGCCTTGGTCTGAAATACGTAAACGTTCCAATCAAAGAGTATCTCTTTATCGCGATGTCCACTGGCTCGTCAAAATCCTTTTCCACAAGGCCCTCGTCAAAGCTCGAGAGCATGCCTATGTACGACGCGATGGAATGGGCGAAATACGATGACCGCGCCTCGTCGCTGGTCTCCATGCTGGGCGTCATGCTCCTGTTAATCACGGTCGTGAGAAAAAGCAGGCCTATGACAGCTACTCCGACGATGAGCATCATTCTCGATCCGGGTATGTCACCCTTCAGCCTGGTCGCGCGCATAGTATCATTAAACATGAAACCGTCAGATTCCTTCAGATTTTGCACTTTTCCCTCGCTTCCACGGTGTCCCAGCTGGTTATATCCACGTCCTTGTTTTTCTGGTCCACTTGGAACTTCAGGCAGTAGATGGACAGGTCGCCGCTAGGTCCTGGCAGAGTGGCGCCAAGCATGCTTGTCGCGAACGTGAAGCCGTATACGTCCCTGCAGATTACGTCCGGGGCTAGTATTTCTGCCTGCAGTTTTTCCCTTCCGGAGCCGCTTAACGGGGACGCAAGCGTCTGCCAGAAGCCCATGTCCCTCTTGAAAACAAGTATGTGGGCGTCGGCGTCGTCACTGCATTTGACTTCCTCAGCGCCCTTGCCCACCGTCGCCGCCGCGGTCTTCCACCCGTCGCCGTTGGTGAACACGACGTAGCCGATGCAACTCGTCACCCTGACGGCCTGGTAGTGCCACTGCGACGTCGACTGGCTCTTGAACTGGCTCGTCAGTGCGTCGATGTCGGAAAGCGGCTTGCCCACGCAGTCGCCGTAAGCTATGTAGGAAAACTGCCTGGAGCCGGCGATTAAAATAATGGGAATGAATATTGCCGACAGTATGACAAACATTATAAGAACTTGCACGCCTTTCATGTTTTTATCTTTGTTTTCCAAGCTTAAAAAATACCCAGAAAAAGAGCGGCATGGCGTTCTGTATAATGCTCTCGCCCGCCGGCTTGTCAAGCGACTGCGACACGCGCGACACGAAAAGCGCTATTATCACAACTGTTAGGGCTCCGACTATCATTACCATGAACCAGAAAAACATGTCCCCGCTCTGGCCCTTCTTCATCCTTTCGAGAACCGTCGAAATTAGCGCTTTCATATGTATCCTATGAATTTCGCCGCCAGCAGCGCGATTATGGTAAGCACTATGACGCCCATTAACATTATCATGAATCCCGACGGCAGGCTCTGCACGAAGCCCCTCAGTTTCATGTTTATTATTGGGCTGCGACGGTTTATTAACATGAAAGCGGCGCATGTCGCGAAGCCCGCAGCGTGCGCGTCGCTTCGTCTCGTTCCCCTTATTTATACCAAATAAATACAATAATTTAAACATGAGGAAGAGCCAGAGCAGCGAGATGATGAAATCGCCGCTCTCGTTAATCCTGGTCATCATTTTCGTTCTCATCGTGATCGGCGCCATAGGCACGCAGGGCGGAGTCATGAAGTCGATTGCCGACAGCATCGACAAGCTCTTCGCCAAGAAAGATGTGAGCGGCAGCCCTGATTATTTCACCGCAAAAAAATCCACGTGCTACCTGATTTGCGCGATGAATACTGTAATTGAAGGTAAGGACCAGGACTGCTCTTCCTGCGATTCGATAGGCAGTTCCACGACAGCTGCTGCGGCAGCCGCGTCCGATACGAAAAGCGGCCCGACACTCGAATGTCAAACAGAATTAGGCAAAACCATTGTCATCATTCCGAACCGTGACGAGCAAAAGAAAATTGCTGCGTGTTTGTCTTCGGTGGATGGGCTGATTGCGGCGCAGGCGCGGAAGGTGGACGCCCTCAAACTCCATAAAAAAGGCCTGATGCAACAACTCTTCCCAGCCGTTGGCCAAACCGTCCCCGCCCTCCGCTTCCCCGAATTCCGCCACGCCCCCGCGTGGGAAGAAAAGTTATTCGAGGCATTGTACGACTTCAAGCCAAACAACAACTATTCGCGTGATCAGCTCAATTACAATGGTGGCGCGTTTAAGAACATCCACTACGGTGACATTCATACACGCTTCAGTACACACTTCCATATCGATGCTGAGGAAGTGCCGTTTGTGAATGACGATGTCTTGCCGAATGAGGTGAATCCCGAATCGCTTTGTCGCCCAGGGGACATGATTTTTGCCGACGCATCGGAAGATCTCGTCGATGTAGGCAAATGCATTG
>JAZDFI010000003.1:0-20541 GCA_043808015.1 Candidatus Aenigmatarchaeota archaeon | reverse complement strand
GGTCAAAGACGCCGAAAAATACCTGAAAATGAAAGGCGCGAAGAAGATGGAGATAATGGTCACGGGCACGAACTGCCCCGCCCACAAGCTGTACAAGAAGCTGAAGTACAAGGACACCAGAATCCTCATGGAGAAGGCGCTGTAGTCAGTCGCTCTTGAACTTCTCGAACTTTTCCTTGAGCTTGCGCTTCATTGACTTCTTCATGAACATGTTGAGCGAGCGCTGGCTCTCGTCGTCGCCCGTGCCGCCAAGCACGTCGTCTTCTGAGAACCCGAGACCGTAAAGAATTCGCATGGCCGCCGGCAGTACCTGGTTGTTTATGTAATAGTCGGGGTCGTAGTTCTGCGCGTATTCGAACGGTTCGGCACGGTTTGATATCGAGCCGTCGCCACGTGTGATTATGTAGCCGATTACAGAGCCCTCCTTGACGACGTGGCCTCGCGCCGCGTATTTCCTTGCCGCGGCGACGTGCGGGCCTATCTGCTCATACGCTTCCAGCGGGCGCGACAGCTGCGTGTATATCACCAGCTCTTTCGCGTCGATGTCGCCCTTGTTGATTTTGGCCACGACGTCGCGGACGAGCGCAATCGCCTTGTTCTCGTCCCTGTCCCTCAGAATCGCGAACAGTATTTTCTCCTGCGTGTCTTTCGATATCTTGCACCAGTCGCGGCGGACTTTCTCGAAACCGCGTATCGTTATGTTGCCATCCTTCCCTAACAATGCGTAGCGCTTCTTCGCCGTCACGCCGCTCTTGGCAGGGACGAAGATGCCTGAAACATACATGGCGTCGAAATCGAGCTCCATGACTCCCGGTAACGTGTCGTTGACGTCTTTCAGGAACTTGGCCGCCCGCTTCTCGGTGCACTTCGAAATGAACAGCGAATCAGTGTCGCCGTAAATGACGTTAAGGCCCTGTTCCTTCGCGAAGTTTATGACCTTCTGTATGTAGTAGCGACCGAAAGCGGCGATGGCCATGGCGCAAATCCTCGAATACCAGCGCGAACCCGCGTAGGCGTAATAGCCGTAGCTGGCGTTGGCTATTATCTTGAGGGCGTATTGCATGCTGTAAAGGTCCTTGTACCGCTTCGACGCCGTGTCCAGAAATTCCATCTCTTTTTTCAGCGCCACTCTCTTCTTTACCACATCTTCGAGTATTTCCGGTATGAAGCCCTTTTTCTTCGTCGAGAAGTAATGGTCGCTGTCCGGCACCTTGTTCTCCGCACCGTCGCCCTTGTCGAGCGTCTCGGGCGAGATGTTGTGCGTGATGACAGTCGTGGGGTAAAGGCTCGCGAAGTCGAACAGCGCTATGTCTTCATGTATGCCGGGTTCCGGCAGCAGGACGTAGCCGCCGACGTACGGGCTCGCTTCGCGCCGTTTGTCAATCTCGGACTGCTCCGGACGATTGAGGGCTGTCTCATTCTTCTCGAATGCCTTCCGTATGAACAGCCATTCGACCAGTTGCGAATAAGTCATGCGTGACGTATCGAAAGGCGTCTGCCCGACGAGTTTCGAGAGCTCGAATATCTGGGGCATTAGCCTGTCCGCGAGATGCAGAGTCAGTTCGGAATCCTTGAGACAGTAATCAGCGACAGTCGTAATGTCACGCTTTTCCTCCCACATCTTTTCCATATCCTTCCATTCGAGCGCTTCCTTGCCCTCTCCGAGCAGCTCCTTGGAAACCATATCAAGCGTGAACGTCTCCGACTGCAGCGAGTCCGCCAGTATGTTCTCTATGAACGTGTATAAGTCGAGATGCAAGCGCCCGTTTATCGAAGCCGAAAACATCCGGCCGCGCTTCACGAATTCAATCGCTTTTCCATCTCTTCCAATCGCTAGCGATACCTTCAGTTTATCCGCGCGCTCCTTTATCTTCACCCAGTCGAAAAGGTCGCCGTTGTACGTGACTATCACGTCCGGATCCTTCTCTGCGATGACTGCCACTAGTCGTTGCAGCATCGCCTTCTCATCTTCCATGATTTCCACGTGTTCGCTAGCGACTGACCAGCCGTGCGTCAGGACCTTTTTGTAAGAATGGTTGTAAAGCGATATCATGATTATTTCTTCTCCGTACGTCTCTATGTCTATCGCGAGCGTCGCAAGTTTGTGCGTATTACCATCTGTCTTATGAACGCTTTCGAGCTCCACTACGTCGAGTTCGCCTTCTTTCATCTCGCCGGTCGCGACAGCCCAGCCCGTTGGAACGAGGTCCTTGTCAATCATGTATCGCCTGTAGAACGGGATGTCGTATTCGTAGGGCTTCTTTATCTCGTGCCAGTGCTCCGCTGCCCTTCGAACCTCGTTCACGTCGCCGGGCGCTTTGACGGTCACCTTGACGAACTTTTTCGGTTCGCCGAGCAGCAGCCGCTCGACGGTCTCGGCTCCTATGAAGGCGCTGCCGTAATCCTTTATGGCGGCGAGCTTCTCCCTGAACAGGCTCAGGTTGAAATTCTCGATGTGCTTCTCGTCGAGCTCCAGATAAAAATAAGGCCTGAATTTGCGGTCGAGCGCGAGGACGGTTTTGCCGCTCTTCGTTTTGCCCCAGAGGCGCGTGACGGGCTCGCCGTTCTCGATTACGTAATCTACGTCAAAAAGGCAGAATTCCACCCTACCCATAATTTAATGGTTGGTTTTCGGCTTAAAAAGAAGAATTCACTGCCCGTTTTCCGCGTCTCTTATTCTGGCGTATGAAACCAGCGTGTCGCCGTCGTTGAGGCGCATGACGCGCACGCCCTGCGTCGCGCGGCCGATCTCATGGACGTCTTTCGCGAATATGCGGATTACCTGGCCTTCCTTGGAGACGAACATTATCTGGTCGCTGTCGTGCAGCGGCACGATGCCTATCACGTTGCCGTTCTTTGATGTGACCTTCAGGTTCTTGACTCCCTTTCCGCCTCGCCTCTGCTGCCTGTAAAACTCGAATTTGGTGCGTTTCCCATACCCTTTCTCAGTGACCGTGAAAAGCGAGCCATGTTCGATTCTGGTGACGCCGACGACCTCGTCCTTCGCTCGCAAACGTATGCCGCGCACGCCGAGAGACGCTCGTCCTGTCGGCCGGACGTCCTTCTCGCCGAAGCGAATCGCATATCCATGCCTCGTCGCGATGAGAATATCCTCCTTACCGTTCGTCAGCCTCGCCTGTATCAGATCGTCGCCTTCATTGAGTTTGAGCGCTATTATGCCGCAGCTCCTCGGATTCGAGTATTCGACAAGCTTCGTCTTCTTGACAAGGCCCTTCTTCGTCATGAAAAATATGAACTTGCCTTCCTCGAACTTGTCCACGGGTATCATGTCCCTCAGGCGCTCGCCTTCCTCGAGGTTCAGCAGATTGACGATGGGCCTGCCGCGGGCGTAGCGCCCCGCTTCGGGGATGCGATACGCTTTCATCCAGTGGACCTTGCCCTTGCTGGTGAAGCAGAGCAGGTAATCGTGGCTGTTCATGACGTATATTTCCTTGACGATGTCGCCTTCCTTGTTCTTCGCGCCTATGACGCCTTTGCCGCCGCGCTTCTGCTGCTTGTATTCTTCCAGCGGTATGCGCTTCGCGTAATCGTCATTCGAAAAAGTAATGACGACGTCTTCTTTCTTTATGAGGCGGTCGTCCTGCAGGTCCTCGACCGAATCGCCGTTGCACGATATCTGAGTCTTTCTCGCATCTCCGTAGCGCTTCTTCAGCTCGTGCATCTCGCTCTTGATTATGCCGTAAATCTTTTCCTCGTGCTCGAGTATGTTCTTGAGCTCCGCGATGAGCTTGATGAGCGACACGTGCTCGTCCTTGACCTTCTGCCGCTCCATCGAAGCAAGCCGCTGCAGCCGCATTTCAAGAATCGCCTGCGCCTGTTTCGCACTGAGCTTGAAGCGCTCTATGAGATGCTTCTTAGCGGTCTCGACCGTGTCGGCGGCTCGTATGGTTTTTATCACGTTGTCGATGTCGTTGAGCGCGACCAGCAGGCCTTCGAGAATATGTGCCTTGTCGCCCGCTTCGTTCAGATCGAATTTAGTGCGCTTCGTGATGACGTCTTTTCGATGGCGAATGAACTCTTCGACCATGTCCTTCAGACTCAGGACGCGCGGCTGGCCGTCGACCAGCGAAAGCATGTTTATGCCGAAAGTCGTCTGCAGCTGCGTGTGCTTGTATAGATGATTGAGAACGACGTCCGCCTGTTCGTTCTGGGACACGTCGACGATTATGCGCATGCCATCTTTGTCAGATTCGTCGCGGAGATTCGTTACGCCTTTTATCACCTTGTCTCTAGCGAGTCTCGCCATGTCCTCTATGAGTTTCGACTTGTTCACCTGGTATGGAATCTCGGTGATTATGATTCTTTCCTTCTCCCCGCCTCGCTTCTCGATTTGAGCCGTCCCCCGGAGCGTTATGCCGCCCCTGCCTGTAGTGTATGCCTGTATGAGACCAGCAGTGCCGATAATCGAGCCGCCCGTCGGGAAATCCGGACCCTGGATTATTTTCATGAGCTCGGGAAGCGTTACCTGAGGATTGTCTATCGCTGATATAACGCCGTCCGCGACTTCGTTGAGATTGTGCGGCGGGATGTTCGTCGCCATGCCGACCGCTATGCCGGACGAACCGTTGACTAGGAGATTAGGGAACTTGCTGGGAAGGACGGCAGGCTCCTTAAGCGAGCCGTCAAAATTCGGAACGAATTTTATGGTTTCCTTTTCGATGTCCGCCAGGATTTCCTGCGCGGTCCTTGCCATGCGCGCTTCCGTATAACGCATCGCTGCCGCGCCGTCGCCGTCGACCGAGCCGAAGTTGCCCTGTCCGTCTATCAGCGGGTAGCGTAACGAGAACGTTTGCACCATGCGCACGAGCGCGTCGTAAACGGCCTGGTCGCCGTGAGGATGGTATTTACCAAGCACCTCACCGACGATCCTTGCCGACTTCTTATATGGTTTGGAATGGAGCATGCCCATTTCGTGCATCGCGTAAAGTATCCTTCTGTGGACCGGCTTGAGCCCGTCGCGCACGTCGGGAAGCGCTCTGCCTACTATGACGGACATCGAATAATCGAGATAGCTCTCCTTCATCTCTTCCTCGATTACGCGCGGCTTTATGTTCTCCGGCTTCTTGTCTTCCGGTTTCTGGGCCAGCGCCTTCTTCGCTTCCTCTTCGATTTTCTTTCCGGCTGCCATCAATTCACCATGTTTCGAATCAAACGTCTAGGTTCTTCACGAATTTCGCGTTTTTCTCTATGAAATCACGACGAGGCTCGACCTCGTCACCCATGAGCATGCTGAACACGCGGTCGGCTTCTACCGCGTCCTCCAGCGTTACGCGGAGAAGGATGCGCTTCTCCGGGTCCATGGTAGTCGACCACAGCTGGTCCGGGTTCATCTCTCCGAGGCCCTTGAAGCGCTGTATCTCTGCGTTCTCGCCAAGGCGCTCGATGTGAGTGTCCTTTTCCTTGTCGCTGTAAACATAATGCAGCTCGCCGCCCTTCTTTATCCTGTACAAAGGCGGCTGGGCGATGAAAACATGGCCTTTCTCCACCAGCGTTTTCATGTAGCGGTAAAAGAACGTCAGCAATAGCGTGCGAATGTGCGCACCATCGACGTCAGCGTCGCTCATGATTATGATTTTGTGGTAGCGCAGCTTCTCGTAATCGAAGAAGTCGCCTGCGCCCGTGCCTATCGCCGTCATCATGGTTTGTATCTCGTTGTTCTTCAGCACGTTGACCAGGCGCGCCTTCTCGACGTTGAGAATCTTTCCCCTCAGCGGCAGAATGGCCTGCGTCTTCCGGTCACGGCCTTGTCTCGCCGAGCCGCCGGCTGAATCGCCCTCGACTATGTAAATCTCGCTTTTCGCCGGGTCGCGCTCCGAACAGTCGGCAAGCTTGCCGGGCAGCGATGAGAATTCGAACAGGCCTTTGCGCCTGACCAGCTCTCTCGCTTTCAGTGCGGCTTCCCTCGCTTTCGCCGCGTTAATGGACTTGTCCATGATAAACCGGGCCTTTTCCGGGTTCTCGTCCAGAAACGTCTTCAGGCATTCCGAAACGGCTGAATCGACGATGTTCTTTATTTCAGGGTTGCCTAACTTCGTTTTTGTCTGGCCCTCGAACTGCGGCTCCGTCATCTTTATGCTCATGACTGCGGTCAATCCCTCTCGCACGTCGGAGCCGGAAAGCTTTTCCTCGCCGTTTTTCGTCTTCGCATTTTCCTGCGCGTATTTGTTGAGCACGCGGGTGAGCGCGTTCTTGAAGCCGACCATGTGCAGGCCGCCTTCCTCAGTGTTTATGTTGTTGACGAATGAAAGGATGAGCTCGTTGTAGCCAGTGTTGTACTGCATTGCTATCTCGACCTGTGTCGTGCCTTTCGTCTTGCAGAAATATATCGGCTTCTCCAGTATGCACTGCTTGTTCTGGTTGAGGTAATTCACGAATGAGACAATGCCGCCCTCGAACTTGAATTCTTCCGCCTTGTCGCTGCGCTCGTCGCGCAGGGATATGAGTATGCCCGGGTTCAGGAAAGCCAGCTCCCGCATGCGCGAGGCGAGCATGTCATAGTGGTAGTCGCTGTTTTCGAAAATCTCCTTGTCGACCCAGAACCTGACCAGCGTGCCCGTCTGAAAAGGGAAGGAAGCGTCTTTTTTCACATGCACATCATTGACGGGCTCGCCTTTGGCGTATTCCTGGGAATAAACCTGACCGCCTCTCATGACGTCGACGATGAGTTTCTCGGAGAGCGCGTTAACGACCGATACGCCGACTCCGTGAAGCCCGCCCGATATCTTGTAGCTGTCCTTGTCGAACTTGCCGCCGGCATGGAGCTTTGTCATGACTATTTCCAGCGCTGATTTATTCTGGAATTTGGGATGGTTGTCGACAGGTATGCCGCGCCCGTCGTCGACGACGGTCACGCTGTTGTCCTTGTGTATAGTGATGAGAATGTTCTTGCAGAAACCGGCCAGAGCCTCGTCGATGCCGTTGTCGACGACTTCCTGGACCATGTGGTGGAGGCCGCGAAGCCCGGTCGAGCCTATGTACATGCCGGGCCTTTTCCTGACTGCGGAAAGGCCTTCCATCACCTTTATTTCCTTAGCGTTATAACTGCTTTCTGGGCTGGTCATATGGCTCACTTTTAGGTGTTTTCGGGCTCTGTAAACCCGTCTAAACTTGTTACTGAATTAAAAGTCACTTGATTAATTAATATTATATATTAATTAATATATAAAGATTGTTTTGTGACTTTTCTCACGAGTCCATTTGACCAGTTTTTCCGGAAAACATGCTGAAATTTCCCGTGGAAATTTTTTATACTACACTTTGCATTATTATGCTATGAGGCCAACTGGTCACCACATAATCGCCGAGTTCATATATTGTTCTAAAGACGTTCTCAACAGCAAGGAAAAAATCGAAAAGATTCTCAGCGACGGCATAACGAACGCAGGACTCTCGGTCGTGAGCATTCACACACATAAGTTCAACCCTGCGGGCATCACATGCCTCGCCATAATAAGCGAGTCGCACATCGCGATACACACTTACCCTGAGGCGAGGCACGCGTCAGTCGACATATTCACGTGCTCGCCCGGCCCGGAAAAACCGTTCATGCTTCTCAACTATCTCAAGAAACAGCTAAAACCCAAGACGCTGCGCGTCGGCCACGTGTGCAGAGGGAACCCGCTGGAGATAAAGTACGCGGACTGGATGGAGGGTTTTTCGACGGTCGGCTTCGAGGTGCGCTACCACGTCAAGAAAGTCGTCCACAGCAGCCGCTCGAAGTTCCAGCAGATAGACATCATAGAAAACGACAACTTCGGCCGCATGCTGCTCCTCGACAAGGACGTGCAGATAGCGGAGAAGGATGCGAATTCGTACACGAAGAACCTCGTCATGCCGCTCGTCGCGTCCGGCAACAGCCTCCAGAAAGTCATGATACTGGGCGGAGGCGACGGCGCCGCGGCCGCGGAGCTCATGCAGAACGGCGCGAAGAAAATCGCGATTGTCGACATAGACAAGGAAGTCATAGCCGTCTCGAAAAAATACCTGAGGAAGATTAACAGGAACGTTTTCAAGAACCCGAAAGTAAAGGTCACAATCGGCGATGCGTACAGGGTCGTGGCCAGCAGCAGGAAATACGACGCCGTCATCTACGACCTCACCATACACCCGGAGGCCTTCATAAAAATAGACAGGGAAGCGTATCTTTCGAAGCTTTTCATGAGGATAAAGAAAAGCCTCAACAGCGGCGGCATGGTGACGGTGCAGTGCGGTACGGAGTTCGATTACGAGACGTTCAGGATGATAAAGCGCATACTTAAAAAACATTTCATCGACGTCAATTTCTCGTCGTCATTCATACCATCCTACTGCGCCAACTGGATTTTCGCCTCGGCGAAGAAGAAGTGAGCCGGGATTTTCAGGGTTTCTGTGTTGGCACTCACACCATCCGTGTCGTCAGCATCGTTATTATGAAGATTATGTAGAGCAGGATGAACACCATGCCCTGCTTGTGGCCTATGCCCTCGTGCTTTACCATGCTGTAGAAAAGGAACGTGTTGGCGATGATTATGAAGGCGAGAGGTATCGTGTAGCTCATCAGGGCCATGCCGCCTATGGGCGACATGACCAGAACGGTTCCCAGTATGAGCGTCAGGTTGATGACCGTGCTGCCTAAAATATCGCCTATCGCCAGGGCGCACTGGCCCTTTCGGATGGCGGTGAAGTCGAGCGCGAGCTCAGGAAGCGTCGTCCCGAAGGATATGAGCGTCAGGCCTATGACAGCTTCGGATACGCCGAAGAAAGTCGCTATTTCCGCCGCCGAGCCGACGACAAAGTAGGAGCTTCCTATGACTATAATCATGCCCAGCAGGAAAAGAACTATTGCCCTTCTCCATTCCTTTTTCGTGACGCCGTCCCTTATGTTAAGGCTGAACTTGTCCCTGAAGATGAAGAAACAGTAAAGGCAGAACACAATTAGCAGTATTATGCCCTCTATCGGGCCCACCACGCCTTTCGAGAGTATCACGGCAGGGACGATGCTTATGAGCAGCAGCAGCTCGGCGCTTTCGAGCGTGTGCAGCCGCTCGACGCGCACCTTTCTCAGGAGTGTGACGACACCGAGCACGAGGCATATGTTCGCTATGCTCGAGCCGAGCACGTCGCCGATCGCCATGGGCGCCTTCTGCATGCTCGTAGCCATAACCGACACCATGAAGTCCGGTATCGAGACCGAGAAGGCGATAAGTATGAAGCCTATCGCGAGCTGCGAGATGCCCGTGTATTCGGAAATTGCTATAGACGAGTCTATGACCCACTTGGAAGCGAATATCAGCGCCGCGAGAGCGATGAGAAAAATAATGACGGCGATTATTATCATAATTTACTATTTGAGGCCGCCCCAATAAATGTTTAATCACGAAAACCGAAAGCGTAATCACTCAACCTCGAAATACTCGAGCCACTCGTCCTTCGCCAGACGCTCGGGAATTTCCCTGACCTGTTCCTTCGTCCCTTCGACCAGGTAGCTCACGCTTATCTTGCCGTTCTTCTTGTCGACTTTGACGAAGACTTTTTTGAAGTTAGAGCCCAGCTCCTTCTCGATTTCCTTCTCGTCTATTATCCGGTTGGTCGTTATCGTCAGCTTGCGCTGGTAGGAACCGACGCCGTGCGCCTTCAGCCTGCTGTCGATGGCTATCACGGCCCATATCATGGCATATACCAGGAAGCCCGTCAGGTATTCGCCCACGCCTATGATAAGGCCGAAAATCGCGAAGAGCCAGACCGAAGCCGCGCTGGTAAAGCCGTAAACCTTGTCCGTCGTCTTTATCAGCGCTCCCGCCCCGAGGAAGCCGATGCCGCTCACTATCGCTCCGAGCAGCGAAAGCGGATTCTCCGGATACAGGTTCAGCGCGGTTATCGCGAGGGCGCACGAGCCTATCGAGATGAAGGTGAATGTACCGAAGCCGACCGGCTTGTGGGCGCGCTGCCTGTGCAGGCCGAAAGCCATGGACAGTATAAACGTTATGAGAAGCCTGGGGAGTATGACCAAAAATATCTCTTCCATGATATTCCTTTGGTGCGGGCCGGTAATTAAAGTTCTTTTATGCGAAGGCCCGTGAGGCGTTTTCCAGTCGCAAATGGCCGCCGGGAGGAATGCATTTAAATACTTTATAAAGATATTATGACAATATGTTTATAGAAATTATAAATTCTGAAAAAGCCCTGAAGATATGTTCAACAAAGGAGTAATTGTTTCTAAAGAAAAAGGAATTTTTTATTAGGAGGTGGGTGAAGACATATGAGCAAAAAACCATTTGGTTGGGAGTTATGTGTTGACTTATACGGATGCAAATATGAAAAAATAAGAAGCGGAGAATACATTGAAAAATTTATACGCGTTTTATGCGCTGATGTTCTAAAAGTAAAGCGTGAGGGTAAACCTGTTCTCAAGCGTTATGGCAAGGAGCACCTTACAGGATACTCGTTCATGCAATTGATCGAGGTAAGTTCTATCGTAGGGCATTTCTCCGAAGAGCGATTGTCTGCGCATATAGACATTTTCAGCTGCGCGCCGTTCAACGACAAGAACGTCGAAAAGTTCACCAGGGAGTTCTTCGAGGCGAAGAAATCGGTCGCTAGAAAAATCATAAGGAAATAGAGGCGATGCCCGAGACGAATGATGGCTGGTTCAGGGAAGTCGATTCAAAAGACACTATCAGCGTGAGCTTCAGGGTGTCAAAGAAGCTTTATGACGGTAAAAGCAGGTTCCAGGACATAAAGATAATACGCAACCCTGAGTTCGGCAACGTGCTCATCCTCGACGGCGGTTTCCAGACCACGGAGTTCGACGAGTTCCTTTACCACGAGATGCTGGTCCACGTTCCCATGGCGACCCACCCAAACCCGCAGGAAGTGCTGATAGTCGGCGCGGGCGACGGCGGCGCGCTGAGGGAGACGCTCAAGCATCCTGTAAAGAAGGTGGTCATGGTCGAGCTCGACGGCAAGGTCATAGAGGTTTCCAAGAAATTCCTCCCGTCGCTCAGCAACGGGGCATTCGATGACAGGCGCGCAGAAGTCATAGTCGGAGACGGCGCGGACTACATGGCAAAATGCAGGAACAGGTTCGACGTGATAATTCTCGACCTGACCGACCCGATAATGGACGAGGCCAAGGCTCTTTACAATCCGGCTTTCTTCAAGAATCTTTTCACGGCGCTAAAGCCGGACGGCGTATTCTCGATGCAGGGAGGCTGCAAGTTCTTCAGGGCGGACCTGATAAAGAAATATTCTTTCGTTCCAGTGTCGCAGTTCTTCCCCATAACCAGGGTTTACCTGTGCGACATACCGGCGTACGGCACGACATGGCCGCTGATTATCGGCTCCAAGAAGCACGACCCGGAGAACCCGAGAACGATAGCGATACCCGGCCTGAAGTGCTACAACACCGACTATCATAAAGCCGCGTTCAAGCTGCCAAATTTCCTGGCGCAGGCCCTTTACGGCTGATTTTTCGGGCAGCACGTTTTTATTCGGTTTCGCTACCGGGGTTTTATCTTTAAATATAAAATTCACTTATCTTATTCCATCATGATACCTGCGAAAGTTTTTTTCGTGAAGGGTGTAGGCGTCCACAAGGACAAGCTTGCTTCTTTCGAAGCCGCCTTGAGACACGCGGGCATAGAGCCCTTCAATCTCGTGAACGTTTCAAGCATACTGCCGCCAAATTGTGAAGTGGTCACAAGGGACCAGGGACTCAAGCACCTCAATCCGGGCGAAGTGGTTTTTTGCGTGATGGCGAGAACGGACACTAACGAGCCCAACAGGCTCATATCGGTGGCCATAGGCCTTGCCCTGCCCAAAGACAGGGGTCATTATGGTTATCTTTCCGAGCATCACGGATTCGGCGAGAAGGGCGAGAAAGCCGGCGAATACGCCGAGGACCTCGCGGCCACGATGCTTGCCACGACGCTGGGCGTTCCCTTTGATGCGGACAAGGCATGGGACGAAAGAAGGCAGCAGTACAAGGCGAGCGGGCACATATTCAAGACGACGCACATATGCCAGTCCGCGGAAGGCCACAAGGACGGCCTGTGGACGAGCGTGATATGCGCCGCGGTTTTCGTGCCGCCCGCAACCGTCGCTCCCGAACAATAAAAAGCTTTATGCGCAGGATGAAATATGAAAAGCGGTTTTTCCGGCAAATTCATGAACCTTCCACCGGCGTATTCTGGATATAAAAAATCACAGATAGCAATACTTCCGGTGCCTTTCGACGGCACAAGCACGTGGATGAAAGGGGCGGACAAAGGTCCTGAAGCCCTGGTTTCAGCTTCCGGGTATCTTGAGTACTGCGAGCCTGAGACAAAGGCCGAGGTTTGCGACAATGGCATTTACACCGACAAGCCCGTCATTTCCAAAACACCGGAAAGCATGATTAAAGACACGTATGAGCGGGTGAAAGCGCTGCTAGCGGACGGCAAGTTCGTAGTCACGCTCGGCGGCGAGCATTCGATATCGGTAGGCCCGATTCGCGCGCACGCAGAGAAGTTCGCTGGTCTGAGCGTCCTCCATCTGGACGCGCACGGCGACAGGCGCGACGAATACCATGGCAGCAGATGCAACCACGGCTGCGTAATAGCGCGCGCAAAGGAGAGCGTGCGAAAAGTCGTCTCCGTCGGCATACGCAGCTTCGACTCATCCGAGATGGAAAGCCTGGATGAAGACAAGGTTTTCTACGCGCATGAAATCCACGGCAGGGACGACTGGATAAGCAAGGCAGTCAATTCGCTCTCGGATAATGTTTACATAACCATCGATCTCGACGTTTTCGAGATCGGCATCATGCCGTCTACAGGGACGCCGGAACCTGGCGGCCTTGGCTGGTATGAAGTCACCCGTCTGCTCCGCGCAGTCGTCGAGAAGAAGAACATCGTCGGCTTCGACGTCGTCGAGCTCTGCCCGGACGAGCGCAACAAGGCGCCGGATTTCCTGGCGGCGAAGCTGGTGCAGGTCCTGCTGAGCTATATATTTTTTCTAGGCAGGCGCGCGGAAAAGAAAAGATAAAAGCCACGTTCTCAAATAACAACGCATGGAAAAGATGGAGCAGATTTTCCCCGGCGTGTGGAGACAAGGAAAACACATTTTTACAAGGAACCTCCTGCCAGGAGACAAGACATACTGCAGAACGTTCGTCGAAGCCGATGGCCACGAGTTCCGCGAGTGGAACCCCAACCGTTCGAAGCCGGCGGCCGCGATAGCGAACGGGCTGAAGACGTTTCCGCTGGTTGAGAAAGCGAAGGTGCTTTACCTGGGCATAGCTAGCGGACAAACTTCCACGTTCTTCTCGGACATCGTCGGCAGCGAAGGGATAATCTACGGCGTCGAAATCTCGGAACGCTGCGTGCGCGATTTGAACCCGATAGCCGAGAAGCGAGGGAACATAGTCCCGATTGTCGCGGACGCGCGCAAGCCGGAGGAATACGGGTGGATTGAGAAAGTCGATATCGTGTTCGAGGACGTCGCTTCTGACGACCAGAGCGCCATCATGATACGCAACTGTGAACGCTTCCTGAAGCCGGATGGCTTCGCCATGATTGCCATAAAATCGAGGTCTATCGACGTAATCAAAAACCCGGAAGAAATCTACAGGCAGGAAATCGCCAAGCTGGAAGATCATTTCAAAATCCTGAGCAAAGTCAGGCTGGACCCTTTTGAAAAAGACCACATGTTCCTTGTCATGAAGAAAATCTAGGAAACGATTTTGTTTATTCGCAGGTATGTCTTTGAATTATTTTTCATAATATCGAGATATTCCATTATTTCCGGATTGTCTTTTATAAGATTTGGATGCATCTGGTCGGGTGGGAGATTTTTTATGTACTTTGTGTACAACGCCTTCTGGGTGATCCTGTATTTTTGCGTTTTATCCGCCCATTCGTTCAACTTGTCTGCAAGTTTGGGCTTGTCTAATCTAAGGCCTCTATCAGTCATCAGCAAAGATATTTTATCCTCGGGATTCTTTACACGACCGTATATGTCCGAGCACAGTTCCAAAAATTCTTCGCCCGGGATTAAAATCTCATAAACGTTTATCAGCGGCGTTCCAACAGAAACGCTTTTCTTCAACTCTTCGGCCTCCTCAGGCAGCATCCTTATACATCCCTGGGAAACGGCATGGCCGTTAAATTCCCTGTGCGGATAACCGTGGATTCCCCACCCCCCGAATTCACCGTTTTCCTTGAACCTCATCCACGTTCCGGCGAACTGGCTGTCCCAGTTGGCCTTCGTTAGTATGGAATATTCGCCCAAAGGCGTGGACGTTTCCGGCCTTCCCACGGAAATTTCGTATTTTTTAACAGACCTTCCGTCAGCGAGCAATTCCATGGTGAAGTCAGGCACGTTGGCAACGAGAATCGTGCCGGGAGCGGCTTTCTGTTCGCCAGCAAAGCCGAACACGAAACTTGCAAGAATGGATGATGTGTCTATAACGAAGTCTCGTCTGCGCATATTATTTTAATTGAAAATAAGTTTTAAATTTTCAGAAAAGCATACCAGTCGCGTGCTCCGCGTTCCCGACGGCCCTGCCGAGTTCCTTTGACGTGACCTTCGCCCCGGTCGCTTTGTCCTCAATCTCGATGTCGGTTATGGTGGCCGGATACTCGTTGTAAACGAGCTTGTTGGGTATTACGCCGCGTGACTTCTTGCGGAAAGTCCATGAGGAATGCGCGTACGATACGACGGAGAAGTTTATCCTTTCCTGTTCATTCTCTCCAGTTATCCTGAAAGTTGGCAGCGTCGCTTCGGACCTTTTCACTTTGATGCTGTCGAACTTGTGCACACGCTCGCCGTCGAAAAGCGATATGTCCTTTCTTATGGATTTTCCGAGCACCATGTGGTTCGTGTATGTCATGACGGCCCCGCGGTCGAAATGAAATATGCCCCAGTACCACGGTATGGCCGGGGCGTTTACGAAGACTCTCTGGAAATACGCTGAGCCGTTTATCTTTTCGCCGTCCACGTTTCCCGTGAGGTTGGCGTGATTGACCTTCATTATCGAATATCCCTTGTCCCCTATGAAATTCCTGTTGTGATAGCATGCCTTTCTGAACTCGTCGCTAGCGCTCTCGACAGCGATGAACTCGAATTTATCGCCTATCCTGACCACGCTTTTCTTTCCGGCGATGGAGAATGATGTCGGCGTTCCGGACTCGGACGACAATCCCCTTTCGCTGACCTTTATGTTGCACTGCTCCAGAAGGAAGTTGTGGTGCATCCGCTCGCCGTCGAAATACCAGGCTGCGACGGCTCCATCGAGATTCCCCTTGTCAAGCGGCAGCTTCACGCTTATGTTGAGATTGTTGCAGTTTATTTTCTTCACGTTCTTGGCGGACCACAGTATCATCAGCTGGCGGGGCTTGGACGGGTCTTTCGGGTTGTCGAAGAAAAACAGCCAGAACCACCACCACCACGCCCCTCCGGGCATTCGCTCGTTCGTGACGTCGAAGACCCTCTTTTCCAGGTCAACGTGCTCGTCTTTTCTTCCGGCTTTCATTGACCTTCATCTCCGCCAGAGCCTTTGATGAGCGCCTGGACCCTTTTGTCCATGTCCCCTCTCATCATCTTGCTGTCGTCGCGCTTGGAATAGAAATCCATCTTGGCCGCAAGCGAGAGCTTGGAGGCGATGAGCCTCGCGACCTTGCCCCTTAGATGCTTCGGCGCCTGCTGTATGAGCGGGTGTCCGAAGAGCACGCCGTATTTTGGGGCGCGGCCCTGCCCCTTGAGATGGCGGAACAGCGCTTTCTCAGCTCCGAGAAGCTGTATCGTCGAACTCGGCATCTTGGCTATCTTCTCCAACCCGCCGGCCTGGGCGACCATCCTCGCTGCCAGCAGGTGCCCGGCTATCGCCGAAAGGTTGGGCATGGTCTCGCCGCACACGAGCTCGAGATACTTGGACAGTTTTTCCCTGGTCTTCGTCATCTCAAGAACTGACTTGGCAAACGCAGAAGCGACGGCCGCATCTTCGTCGTTGAAGCTCATGCCTATGGACCTGGATGCCAGATTGACCAGTTGGGCATCGTCTATCTTATCGCGGGAGCCGTATTTCTGCACGACTTCAGCGAAACGCTCGTGCGACTTCATTTCCTTAGATAGTTCCGGGAAGTGCAGTCCATACCATTCTCGCAGGCGCTCGTAAAGCGAGTTGAGGTCGTTTTCGAGCTCGTCAACGACGCCTATTACCTGGATTATGACCTTGTCCTTGCTGACGGACTTTATCTTCCTGCCGGCGAGGATGACGTTGACCTTGCTCATGATCATGTTCATCTGGGCGGGCGTGACTATCCATTCCGCTTCGGCGGCGAGCTTCCTGAAATCATCGGAGGCGAGCTTCTTGCCCTTGTGTTCCGCTTCGACAGTTATGCTGAGACCATCGATGCGCGCGCTCTTGTCCATGACTATCTCGACGATTCCCTTTCGTCTCAGCTCCTCGAGGACGGCGCGCTCCTCGTCTATCAGGCCGCCGGCTCTCGATGCATCAAGCCGCTCGGCTATCGCTTCCGCGTCTTTCGGGAAGAGCCTCATGGCTATGACCTTGCCGTGCTCGTCGAAGGCGAACACGCCCGCAATGTTATTCGCAACGTATGCTTTCATGAAAATCACTTATAGTATATTTGCTCGCGTTTTATAAAACCGTTTTTATAAGAGCCGCTCAAATATTTAATATGGACATGCAGAAGGCGATTCTCGTTCTCATAGTCGCCGTCCTGCTCGGAGGCCTGGCTTTCGAACTCAAGTACATCGAGGAATCGCTGGTCGGGGCGACGCTCTCCGTCGAGGAGCAGTGCAACAAGATGTGCTCGCAGAAAGGCGAGGTCGCTTACGTGACCGAGAACACCTGTTACTGCAAGGAGCCCATCACCTTTCGCAATCAGTGGAGATGCTTCTGGAACGTGACGTTCGAGAATGACGAGGAGTTCTCGCCAAAGGTCAACACGAGCGCGGTGCGCAACATAGCCGTCAAGTCCGTGGTCAAATATTCCGCTCCCAACGCGCCGGCGACAAAGGTCTTCGGCGTCTACAACGAGGTCTCCAACAGGATATATTATGTCTCCGACCCGAGGAAAGACGAGTACGTCGCGACTCCCATGGAAACGTGGGATGCGATGGGAGGCGACTGTGACGACTACTCGATACTGCTCGCCAGCATGTATGAGGCGATAGGCATGGACGCCAGCATCGTCGAAGTTTACAGGCCTGACAAGGGCCACGTTTTCGTCATATTGAAGGTGGAGCAGGACCTGGACTCGTTCCTGAAGTTCTACAAGAACATACTCGAGCGATATACGCCGTACTTCAGCGAGAAGCCGTTCAACTTCGTCGTTTTCGGCGAGAACAGCAAGGAGTGCGAGACGCTCCAGAAGACACTTGAGATGGGCAAGAACATCGACTCTTTCTATATCGTCATTGACAGCACGACCGGCGACTATCCCGGCAGCCGCGACGCTTTCGATGGCTACGACACTACTACGTTCATAAACACGGGCGAATAACGCTAGCGACAGAATAAATAGTATATTCATATAAAATTTTATATCGTTTTTTTCCCGGCATAACAAACGGTTAATGTTCAGGAACGGGGGGGTGGGTCTGACGGGGTGACTGGAAATAGTACAAACGTATGAGTATCCGCCTAAAAACTGAAATCCGTCGCAATGGAATTTCCGTCTTCGGAAAGCATCCACCAGCCGCGCACATTATTGTTCTTGATGTAGAACCTGAGCTTTCTCATCTCGTTCTTTACCGTGTATACGTCCACGTCGAACAGTCCGTCATCTTCGCCGTATCCGAATACCCTTTTGACTTCAGCTGCATAAATGGGGGAGTGGTCGCCGTTCATGAGATGCTCCGCAACGACGTCTCTCACGTTTTGCAGATAAGCTGGCAGCGAACGGTAATATTTGTCCAGTATTCTCTGCGGCCTTTCCCTTGTCCTGTCGTCTATGCCGCTTTGCTCTATCAGATGCGTCATGTCGCCGCTGTGGCCGTAGTCTATGGCCGAGCCGAACGTAAGAAACTGCATGTCCTCCGGCTTAATGAGGGTTTTGCTCTTCCTCGTTTCGCGCAGGAGCTTCTGTGCGGTCTTTGGGTCGTTCAGCAGGAGCTTGTAAAGAATGCGGACATCCCCTGTATTACTGTTGACGTATTCGCCGCCGTTGTATTTCTTAATCCATGCGTATATGTTCCTCGCGACGTCTTCGGTCACGCCTTCGATGCCGTGCACCTCAGGGTTGGCCGCGGCGACGTCGTCGGGAACTGGTCCCCTGAATTCATCGATTGTCCGGACGCTGCCTTTCGGGTCCCTTATCATCCTGTTAGACGCCAGCAAACCGAGAAGAAACAGGAAAACAGGCGCCTTGGATTTTCTTTTGGGCGCTTCCTCCTCCCCGATGGTTATGTCAATTTTTTCACGGGGGTCCATCAATTTATCGCCGTATTTTTCAAGGGCAACTTTCCAAGGGTCCTTTCTGGCGCGCTTCCACATAATATCACAATATATATTTGTCACTTTATAGTAAAAACTTATAGAAAGAGGATTTTTAAAGCCTTTCAGGTTCGTTTTCAGGCCTTTTCTAGGTAAAGGAACACGCGCTCTTTGAACGTTTCCCAGCTGTTGACCAGCGCGCCCGATGACTTCACGTGCCCGCCGCCGGAGCCTATGCCATCCGAAGCGAACTTAGACAGGTCGCCCACATTGACGTTGCCTTCCTGGCAGCGGAGCGATATCTTCCAGAAGTCGCCTGATCTCTTCCTTATTATGATTATCGCTTCAGGATGCTTCTCCGCGGTTATGGTCGCTATTATCGAAGTGATGTTCATCTTGCTGCGTATCTCGTAGAATATGATGCGCTTGGCGGCGACTTCCTTACACTTCTCGAAATCGTCCACTATTTTCTTGACTTCGCCCTGGACTATCTCATTCCATTTCTTGAGCTCTTCTGAATTCTTCAGGTCGTCGTATTTCTGGCTCTTGACAATGAGACGCAGCGACTTCTCCGCGCCTTCGGCGCCCTTGAGTGTTATGGAAGACGAGATGATGTCGGACGCGCGGAAAAGCGACTTGCACGGCGGGTCCATCTTCTTCGCATCGTATTCTTGCATCATCCAGGCGCAGTCCTTCATGCCGTAGTCGCCTATCAGGCCGATGATGGCAATCCACATCCATTCGTCGGCGGCGAAACCCATGCTCTTGAGCAGTTGAAACATCACGCACGACGCTGGTATGTAGAGGTCGCCGTGGAACATGGGGTTTATGTGGACCAGGCGCTCGGAGTTCATGTCCTTTACGGGAATGTGGTGGTCGAGTATCATCATCTTCATGCCGGCGACGTTCTCCTGAAGCTTATGGATTTTCTTCCATTCTTGGTCCACGGGTATGTCCAGGAAGACCAGCACGTCGGGCTTTTTTTCAATTAATATCTTGAGAAAATCATTGTCTATGACCGGCCCTTCGCGCGGCAGGGTCTCGAAGCCCGAGAAGAACTTGAGAAACAACGCAGCAGAGCATACGCCGTCGGCGTCCCTGTGGTAGACGAGAATCTTGCGTCCGCTGCCGCTCATCCATGCCTTTGTCCTGGCGATGTCGGGTTTGCCTATTATTTTATCTGCCCGCATAAAGCATGTTCTAATCCATTCTTTTTAAAGATTTCCACGGGTTTTATCCAAGCGTCTTAAACGTGCGGGAATAAGTAGACTATCAGGAAAAGTATTATGCCCAGTATTAGCATTGGTATGCCCATCTTCATGCTCTCGCGGCCGGAGCCGAGC
Source organism: Candidatus Aenigmatarchaeota archaeon (assembly GCA_043808015.1). GTDB lineage: Archaea > Aenigmatarchaeota > Aenigmatarchaeia > QMZP01 > QMZT01 > JBGPQP01. Next base: position 759 of record JAZDFI010000003.1, on the reverse strand, counting down.
AGGAGCACGCCGACGACGAAGCCCACGACTATGTATATGACCGCGAACATGAGAGTCCAGTAGCCGGGCACGACGCCAAACGCGTAGAGGGAAAGGAATATCAGAAACACGATTACAGGCCAGACGACTATCTTATAACCCATATTTTATTATTCTGTTGTCATTCTTAAATGCTTTAAAAAACGATGCCTTTATCTTTATTGTTTATGGGTTTTATCGGCTCGCTCGAAATAGACCTTGACTTTTTTCCCGTCGAATTCGAGCGTTCCCTTTATACCGACCTTGTGCGGCAGGCCCCTGTGGAGTTTCTGAGCGCCCACTTCCCTGAGAACCATGTCTTTGCTGCGCTCCAGCAGCGACTCGGCCTTGCCTTCCGCTTCGACCCACAGTTCGATGCGTTCGTTCACATTCAGGCCTTCCTTCTTCCTCGCCATCTGTATCGTGCGCATGAGCTCGCGCGCGAAAGCCTTGTCTTCCAGGACGTCGCCCAGCGCCAGCTTTCCATGCTCGAAATCCAGCGTCTCTTTGTGTTTCTCTTCAAGACCTTTGACAAAGATGACCTTTTCCACGTTCGCCATGTTGCGCAGGATGGGCTCCATGCTTTTCAGAGCGTTTTCCGCCGCCTCGCCATTCGCCGCGATTACCAGCTCTGACACGGGCCACTTCAGCTTTATCTCGGTCTTCTGGCGGAGCGAGTTAGCGGCCTCTATCGCCGTCTTCGCGAGAACCATGAAATCCTCTATGTCTTTCTCCACGAGG
>JAZDFI010000002.1:0-8309 GCA_043808015.1 Candidatus Aenigmatarchaeota archaeon | reverse complement strand
CAACGTTCTCGTCCTCTCGACGGATCGCGCGAAGCCGCCGTCACAGGTCAGGAAAATCGCGGCTTCCATCGCCGCTAAGATGGTCCTGCCGGCGAAGAACATGACCAAGAAAAAGAAGCGCATATTAATCGAGGACCACGCCAGGGAAAGAAATGACATGGAAGACATCTTTGGCAAGCGCATGAACGACCATGAAAAAGCGGCGCTCGCCTCGGCAATCTTTGCTTACCGCCGCTTTCGGCCGGGGTTCAAGAAACTCGAGGACAGGCTGGCGAAAGAACAAAATGCGGAAAGGCTGGAAACACATAGACAAGAACTATTTCTCAGGATGACGAGGGACATCTGACTTGGATAAATAAGATTTTATAAAACTATCCGGGATATCATAAAAATGGCGAATGATACGGATGTTGCTTTGTGGGCCGATAGAGAATTCGCACCCGACATATTGAAAAAGATTTCATTAGAAATCGGGGTCGAACTAGAATATCGTTTCCATTGTCCAGACGGTCATATTTACAACGCACCGGGAATAGGGAAATTTACACCAGCGCAGTTAGCAGTAATGACAAAATACGGTTTGCATGACGTATTTCCTGTGTGATATATTTTATTTCTAATAGAATCAGCCAGTTTCATTCACAATAGCGTGCCTCTTCTGGCCGAAGAACGCCATGCACAGAGAATAAAACATCTTTTAAGCCGTAAAACAACATAAAATCATGTCAAAAAACATTTACGGTGTTGACATTGACAAGAAAATTACGCCTTTGATGGTCAGGGATGCGATATTAAAATGTTTTATCGCCGCGCACAAGGAGATTCTTGACCTCATGGACGAGTTCGCGGAATGGAAGAACGACGAGGAAAGAGAAAAATACAGAAAAATGCAAGTGGAATTAATAATCAAGAACACCTTCAATGATTCCAAGGTTGATTACGATAATCCGACGAAAGAAGGCCTTATAATGGTCATAAACAACCTGGCCAAGTATGCATCCATGTTCAGAAAACCGGATGTTATAAAAAAACACTACAACGAGATAATGATGCTTATAGAAAGGCTTTAGTCGGAGTATTTTCTGTTAATTGGTGTGATTAATTAAGGCATGCCTCTTCGGGTCGAAATACGCCCTGCCTTCGCAGTCAAGCCGGCGCTCTTTTTAAGAACATTTAAAAATAACAACCGCTTTCTATAAAGTGAAGGTGATAATATGAAACCGGTTATAATTTTAGCGATTGTTCTGATAATTGCTGCGATATGCCTTGTTGCTTTGTTCTCAATGCAGCAGAATGGAAGTACGACCAATACGATATCAGGAACTCTGGACCTGACGCTTAATGCGCAGGACCTTCAGCATCTCGGGATGACCGAGCATGAGTGCCGCACTGAGGACAATTACGGGAATATCGTGGATTCGTCGCCGGGACAATACACCTTCTGCAACTACACGACCAGCGAACTGAACGACACTGAAATAATAGTCGAATTGCAGAAGTTCGAGAACATCGAAGCACTGAACGGCACATACCAATACAGCTCGCTGCACCTGTTCAGTATCCAAGGCCTCATAAGCGAGAATGCTTATGGCGACCAGAGCAGGTTCCGCGTCAACAACGTGAATGATTACGGCGGCGAGTTCAACGAGCCGGGCGTCTACTATTATCATCTCTGGATTACAAAAAATGAATATCTCATTCACATCATTTCCGGCGGAAGGAACCAGGAAGCTGGAGATTATGTCACGAGAATAGGGCAGCAGATTTTGTCAAAATTCGGGTAAGCTTAAAAAATACGGCTTGCGTGACATGTTTTTACCGTGTTTTGTTTTTTCTAGCCAGCTAAAGTTGTCTTTCTAGCAAGCTGAGCCGCCACAATTTCCTGCAAGCTAGTCGAAAAATGCGACGTAATACCCGCCTTCACAGCTAGCGACCCACCTGCCGAAAGGAACCCACATAACATTGTAGTCGCATAGAAGCTCGCCGGTCTGTTTGTCTATCGTCCCGTCAATGCTCGCCTTTTCGTTCATTATTCGGTCGTGAATGGTCTGATTGTCGAGCCATGGTGACCACGCCAGCAATTTCAAAATCGCCGAAACCGCAATTACCATAATTTTATAATTATTTTTCATGTTTCTCCAGCACCAGCATGCTCTCGCGGAGCTCCCCGACTTTTTCGACGCGGTTGCGCGTGCACCATCGCTTGTTCAGGACGAGGATGCTGTTGACCTTGAAGCCAGCTTGTTCTGCAAGTTGCGCCAGCAGGACATCGCTGTCCACCACGCGGTCCGGGAAGCAACCGTTCCCGACGACGATCGCCAGTTTCGCTCCGGGCTTGCACACGCGGTAGAGCTCGCGCATCACGCGGTTCATGTCGGAGAAATACGCGTTCGCTGAAGCGGGAATGTCGGGGAACAGAATGTCCGTATTCGCCCTCGAGCCGATGAACGAGCGGACGCCTTTGTCCTTGCCATCGCGCCCGCCGAAGAAGAGGAATTCCTCCACCCTGTAGATTTTCGTGTATTCTATCTTGTTCAGATAAGGAGGCGAAGTTATGACGCAGCTTATCGTGTTGTCTTCAAGCCGGATTGCCCTTGCATCGCCTTCCTCGATGATGGTCTTGCACTTCCTGTTTTGCGTCTTGAATTTCTTGACGTCGTATATCATGCGCTTCATGTGGGCGAAGTAGAACTTGCGGAACGGCGGCACATGGTGCTTCTGCAGCTTGACCACGCTGCCGTCCTTGAACATGTATGAGCAGCGCGTCGCGGAGTTTATCAGGCCGAGGCGGAAGAAATCGCGAATCTCCTCGTCCTGGATTCTGGCGACGGTCTTGCCGAAGAATATGACGTCCTCCAGCGTATGCGGGTTGAAGTATTGGGAGACGTCGCCCGGGACCCATGAGCGGTCCTGCGGCTCGAAATGCGCCCCGCGCAGGGACGCCAGCGCTTCCGCCAGCTTTTTGGCATTATATGTCCTACACTTGACCCTTGCGGCCAGCAGCGCCAGCGGCGAAAGGTCGAAGCCGACCGAGTTTATCCCCGCTTCCTTGCATGCTAGGTTCGTCGTCCCGGAGCCGCAGAAAGGGTCGAGCACGAAGTCTTTGGAAGCATGGTTGAACTTGAGCATCTCCAGAGTCTTTAGAACAAGGTCGCGGGAATAACCCTCCTTGTAATAGAACCAGTTGTAGACTGGATAGCGCTTGTTGGGCACGAAAGTCGCGTCCAGCCCCCACTCCAGCTTGTCGCTGAGCCTGTAATTGCGATTTTTCGAAGACATAATTTTATTTAGGGGATGATAATATATTATATGGCCGCTGTCCATGTCCTGAAGGAAAAATCTGCACATTACACCATAAAAAAAGCGGATTTCGGCAAATTCTTCGATTCGCTGACGAGACGGTATAAAGTTTTCGCGCCTGTAGAGGCGAACGGCGAGCACAATTTCAGGCAGGTCAGGGCCTTCAGCGACGTGAATCTTGGCAATTACGTCAATACCGAGTTCCCTCCCAAGAAGTTCCTGCACCCGAACGGCCTGCTCATGATGGAGTTCGACGGCTCGAAGGTCAGGCAGAAGGCCGGGGCTAGCAAAATCGCGCTGTTCGGCGTGAGGCCGTGCGACACGCACGCTTTCGCCGTGCTCGACAATGTCATGACAGACGGATACGTCGACGCTTATTACAAGAAAGCGAGAGGTTCGACGCTCGTCCTGGCGCTTAACTGCACCACCGCTGGTGACGAATGCTTCTGCGGCTCCATGGGCACGCGAGAAGCGACGGGATTCGACCTGCTTTTCACCGAAACGGGAAGCGGCTTCCATGTCGAAGCCGGCAGCGAAAAGGGGCAGTCGCTGGTCAAAAGCAAACTTTTCCGCAAGACAAATAGTCCCGCGCCAAAAGCAAACCTCGTTTTCAAAAAGGAAATCGACACGAACAATCTTGAAGAGGTCATGAAATCGTCTTTCAATGCAGACTTCTGGGATGAGACTGCGAAACGCTGCCTGTCCTGCGCGTCCTGCACGAGCGTATGTCCGACCTGCTACTGCTTCGACGTGCGCCACGACGCCGAGCCCGGCGAAGGGAAGGGGAACGTCAAAATATCGCGCACGTGGAATTACTGCATGCTAAAGCCGTTCACACGCGTCGCTGGCGGCGAAGTGACGCGGGACCAGAGGACTGAACGCGTAAAACAGTTCTTCTATCACAAGCTGCTCTACGGCAAGGAGAACCAGGGCAAGCTGCACTGCGTCGGCTGCGGCCGCTGCATAAGGGAATGCATGACTGGGATAGACATAACCGAAGAGGCCGCGAAAGCGAGGAGCGAGTATGAAAGCAAAAAATGATTTCGAGCCGAAGATGGCGGAGATAACCGCTGTGAAGAAGGAATGCAGCGACATCTACACTTTCAGCTGCAAGCTTAGGAACAAGAAGGATAAAATCGAGTTCCAGCCCGGGCAGTTCGTGGAAGTGGCGGTATTCGGCGTGGGCGAGGTGCCGATATCCATTTCATCATCGCCGCTGGAGAAACACGAATTTGACATAACGGTCAAGAAGGCCGGCAGCGTGACTGAAGCGTTGTTCAAAATGAAAAAAGGCGGTCTGATAGGCATCCGAGGCCCGTACGGCAACTGGTATCCCATGGACAGCTTCAAGGGAAAAAACATCGTCGTCGTCGCTGGAGGCGTCGGTATCGCGCCGCTCTCGCCGGTTGTGGAGCACATAATCGCGCACAGGCAGGAATACGGCAAGGTCTGGCTGCTCTACGGGACGCATTGCCCGGCGAATGCCATATTCAACGCGAGGATGAACAGGTGGAGCAAGAACGATATCGAATCGATTGCGACTGTCACTAAAACGTATGACCAGCCGTGGAACGGCGAGGTCGGTCACGTGGAGCCGATGTTCGAGAAACACGGCATCAAAGCCGAAGTGGCGATATGCTGCGGCCCGCCGAGGATGCTGAAGGACATCTACGTTGAATTCAACAAGATAGGCATAAAGGACGGGGACATTTATTTTTCACTGGAGCGCATGATGCAGTGCGGCGTGGGCAAGTGCGGCCACTGCAACATAGGCAGGAAATACGTGTGCATGGACGGCCCGGTCTTCAGGAAGGAAGATCTCAACGGGCTCACTGAAAAAATATGGGAATGAAAAGTGAAATCATGAAAACCAAAGCCAAAGTCGCGTTCATCGGCATGACTTCGTGCAAGGGATGCTTTTTTGAATTCCTGCTGCTGAACAGAAGGATTACCGCAGTTTTCGACAACGTGCAGATAACGAATTTCTGGATGCTCAAGGAGTTCAACGACAGACAAGGCAAGTATGACGTCGTCTTCATGGACGGAGCGGTATCAACGGACCGCGAGCTCGAGGAGCTGAAAAGCGTCCGCGAGCGGACGAAGTTCCTCATAGCATACGGCACGTGCGCGTGCTGGGGAGGCGTGCCGGCGCTAAGGAACTCGGCTGTTAATTACAGAAGCCTTGTATATCCTCAAGAACCGAAGTTCACGTCGAGAGAGACTGTGGACCCGATAGACAGGCACGTGAAAGTCGACTATTACATGCGCGGCTGCCCCGTCAACGAGGACGAAGCGTTAGAAGTGATAGCGAACCTGCTCACTGGCAAAAAGCCGCGCGAGAAGGACTATTGCGTATGCGTCGAGTGCAAGAAGCGCGAGACTAAATGTTTATTCAAGGAAGGGAAGGTCTGCATGGGTCCGGTAACATACGCCGGCTGCAACGCCCCATGTCCGGAAAGCAGGACGCCGTGCGACGGGTGCAGGGGTCCGCTGCCGGACGGTAACATCGGCGCGGAAGTCCAGCTGCTCAAAGACCACGGCATAACCGAAGACGATCTTAAGCTGATTTTCAGTAAATACAATAACGTTGCTGAAAAATTTGAAAGAGTAAAGGATGAGGTTGTAAGATGAGCCATCAGGGATTCACTCTGGAGGAGCTTACGAAGCTAGAGGGGCATGCGAAGCTCAGCGTCGAAATGGAAGGTAACGTCGTCAAGAACACGAAGCTCGAAGTTTATGAGGCATCCAGATATTTCGAGTCTCTGCTGCTGGGCCGCGACTACAGGGAAGCGCCGACCATAACGCAGAAGATATGCGGCATATGCTCGGTCGTCCATACGCTTGCATCCATAAAGGCCGTCGAGGACGCGATCGGTTTCGTCCCGTCTGAGCAGACCGTCGACCTGCGCAAACTACTGCTATACGCCAGCAACATACACAGCCACACGGCGCACCTTTTCTTCTTCGCGCTGCCGGACTACCTGGGCTTCGGCGACGTGATAGAGCTGTCGAAAAAGAAGCATGATTACATACACCTCGCCCTCGACCTCCAGCAGCTGTCGAGCGAAATGGTGAAAATAATCGGAGGCCGTGCGCTCCATCCCGTGACGCCGATGATAGGCGGCTTCCACTCCGTACCGGACGAGAAAAAAATCGCCGCGTTACTAAAACGGCTGGAAGGCGTCAAGCGGCTTTCGTTACGAACCGCACGCCTTTTCTCCGGCCTGGAAGTCCCTGAGCTGGAAGCGAGAAGCAGGCACCTGTACATGAAGAGCAACAACGAATACACGCTTTACGACGGCATGATAACTTCGAATGACGGCATAACATTCAGACCGCGCGACTACAAGAAGAACATAATCGAAGGTGTGATGGAATACTCGAATTCGAAGCACGCGAAGCTGCGCGGCATGAGTTACATGACTGGCGCGCTGCCGCGGCTGAACGCCAACTACGCGAAGCTTTCTGATGACGCGAAGGCCATGTTGAAAAAATCGCATCTCAAGCTCCCTTCGAACAATCCCTTCCACAACAATTTCGCACAGGCGATAGAGATGGTGCACTTCGCGGACGAGGCGAAGAGCATGCTCGAGAAATACAGGAACGGGATGCAACAGGAAAAGCACGCCGTCACTGTCAGGGAAGGCGAGGGCGTGGGATGCTGCGAAGCGCCGAGAGGACTGCTGTTCCATCACTATGGAATTGGAAGCGACGGCAGGATAAAATATGCGAACGTCATAACGCCCACGTCGCAGAACGCGGCGAGGATGGAAGATGATATCTCGATATTCCTGCCCACCCTGCGCGGCAAGCCGGCGAATAAAGTGAAGCTTCTGTTAGAGATGCTGATAAGAGCTTACGACCCATGCTTCTCGTGCTCCGCGCATTTCCTGGAGCTCAATCTAAAGCAGAAATGATTTTCTCGACTTCTTTCGCGGCCTTTGCTTTTTCAGCGCCGAAAGGCACGCCGATTATCCTGTATTTCCTGCCGGCGGCGGCTTCGAATATCTTGAGCACGGTGCCTGCATCCATGTCGTGGGTCGTCACGCTGTGGGTTTTGGCAAAGGCGTCTGCTCCGTTGAAAAGCTGCGTCTTCTTCAGGCCCCTGACCACGTCGATTATGACGACTTCGATATTCTTCCTCAGGTAATTTGCCATCTCCGCCGAATCGCGGCAGTCGCAGAAACGGTGATTCTTAAGCCTGCTTTCGAGTATGTCCTTTATTTCGAATGCCAGCGAGTCGCCTTCACTTTCGCTTCCCGCGCACAGAAACAGCTTTTTTACTTTTATCATTTTTCTTTTTCCCGGTTTTTATGCCCCACTTCCTGCTCCTCCATAATATGTAAAAGCCGGAGAAGACTATGACCAGGTAAGCGGTTATTATGGTTGGCGAAAACTTGTAAAAGAAGAACAGCAGTGCTGTTATGAGTACCACTCCGAAAACCCACGTCACAAGTGGAAGCCACATTGCTCTTTTCTGTCCGCTTTCTTCGTCCATCATTTACCTTGTATATTATTTCGCTTATCGGATATTTATTCTAGTCCACGTCAATCTGCGCCCTTTGCAGATGGCCTGAGTAGTCGATGAAGACCGTCTTTATCTCCGTGAACTCTTTTATGGCCTCCGTGCCGGCCTCCCTGCCGCCGTTGCCCGTGCCTTTCACGCCGCCGAACGGAAGATGAACCTCGGCGCCGATAGTCGGAGCGTTTATGTAAACTATGCCCGACTCCGCGAGGCGCATGGCCTTCATTCCCTTGTTTATGTCCTTCGTATAGATGGACCAGGACAGGCCGTATTCGACGCCGTTAGCGATCTTGACCGCGTGCTCGAAATCATGCGCTTCCATTATGCATACCACGGGGCCGAATATCTCCTCTTTCGCGATGGTCATGTCAGGCGTGACGTGGGTGAAAATAGTCGGCGCGATGAAGAAACCCTTCGCGTGCTCGGCGTCGCCCAGCCTGTGGCCGCCGTAAAGCAGCTTCGCTCCCTCTTTGCGCCCCTTGTC
>JAZDFI010000001.1:0-14390 GCA_043808015.1 Candidatus Aenigmatarchaeota archaeon | reverse complement strand
TATGTCGCCTTTCTTGACGGTTTGAGCATCACTAGACTTCTCGCCTTTCTTCGCAGCCTTTGGATTTTTTGAATCTTTTGAACCTGCCATGTTATCACAAACTCCCTAGAATCCCTTTAGAATATTGAATATTATGCAGCCTTCTGCTTTATATTTGCAGGCGGCGCGATGAGCAAGGGCAATGAATGCATCACTCGTACCTGAGCGCATCGACGGGCCTGAGCTTCGAGGCCCGATAAGCCGGCACGAGGCCAGCGACGATGCCGATGCCTACGGCTATGCTGAGGGTGAATACCAGCAGCTGCGGCGTCACGACGTTGCCCGCGCCCATCCCTCTTGCGCCCATCATGGGAATCGCGACGAACAGCGACGCCACCGAGCCTATGACGAGACCTATTATGCCGCCGACGAGCCCGACCAGCGCCGAGTTCATCATGAATATCATCATTATGTCCCTGTTCTTGGCTCCGATTGCCTTCATTATGCCTATCTGCTTCGTGCGCTCGAGAACGGTCGTGAACATCGTATTCGCTATCCCGACGGCTCCGACGAGCAGCGATACCGCCGCTATCGCGCCCAGGAACAGCGTTACGGACTCGAGAGTCGAGGCTATGGTCGCCTGCATGGCGACTGACGAGGAAACGCTGTAGTCCTTGGTCCTGTTGGTCACATGGCGGGAGAGCATGAGCTTCGCGTCGATGTCGGACATGGTCTGCTCCACGAGATTCGCATCCGCCACCTTCACGATGATGGAATCGAATTCGTCAGTTCCCACGTCGTCAAGCACGGCCCTCGCGGCCTCGATGGGCATGATTATGCCGTTGTCGCTGCCTCCGCCCATCATGCCGCCGCTTTCGTTAAGTATGCCGGCAATCTTGAAGCTTATGCCCTCGACGGTTATGACCCTGTTCACGGACAGCGGCTGCTTGAATGATCTTGTGGCCAAGCGGTTCCCCACAAGGACCGCGCTATAGTCGCTGGCGCCCAGGAAACGGCCGGACGAGAGAGTCGAAGTGGTTATCTCGTTCCAGGCTACCGGGTCGACGCCCGTGACCGAGATTGTCGTCTTCTCAGCCAGGTAATATACTTCCCCCCTTCCCGAGACCGTGCCCGTCACGATAGCGACGTTGCTCACGGACTTGAGCGTCTGTATGTCCCTGATGGTCAGGTTCTTCGCAGTCGACGATGAAGCGGCGGTGGGCTGGTCGCCGCCGAAAGCCCTGAAGCCTCCCGTGGTTCTCGAAGCGCCGGGGCTGATTGTGATGATGTCTGCTCCGAGGCCTCCGAGGCTGCTTTCCAGCGACAGCTGCATGCCCTCGCCAATCGACATTATAGCCACAACCGATGCGACGCCGATGACTATGCCTATGATAGTCAGCCAGCTTCTCACCTTGCTGTGGCGCAGTATGTTAAGCGCCAGCTTGAATGATTTCGAGGGTTTCATGATTTCCTAACCTTTTCCTAATCCTTACCGTCCTGCTGTCTCAGCCTTGTCTCAATCTTTTTTCTCTTTCTTCTTGCGCAGCTTTCCGATGCGGCTGAGCAGGTATTTCCTCTTCCAGTAGCAGACGACACCAGCGACCGCCACGACGACGATTATGTACGGCAGGTTGTTCGCTACTGAATTCGATTGCCTGCTCGAGTTGAAGCTTCCGTATCCCGACGTCGCAGTGCCTGTCGAATCGGTAGACCTGAACTGTATGGGCACGCTTTTCTCGAGCGTGTGCCTCTTGCCGGTCGTGTCCGTGTAGTCTATCATCACCTTGAGATTGTTGTCCTGCGGCGCTGGCGCCTGGTTCATAGTCCTGTTCATTCTTCCTAACGCGGCTGCCGAGCTTATCTGGAAGGAGACGATGGTGTAATCGCCCTTGTCAAGATTTCCTATTATCGAGGACGTGCTTCCCGTCACCGAATAGCTCTGTTGTGCCGGGATTCTCACGGTCACTGACAGCGCCGGGTTGTTTCCCGTATTCGCTACTGAAAGCGACGTCGTGCCTGACGTGCTTTCCGAGAACGTGACGTCAAAGTCAGTCTCGCCTCCGATGAAAATGCCCGTCTTCATGGTAAGCTGCTCGGACGCGCCCTGGTCGTTCTCGTACGTAAGCGTAAGGTCGAGCCTGTAAAGGCCCGGGTCCGCGTTCACGTCAGCGACGACCGTGTAGTCAAGGTCCGCCGATTCGCCTACGTCGATGTACTTGACGTATTTGGTGTTGTCCGAATAGACGGGCAGTATGTAGCCGTTCGTTTCGCTCCACGAGAACACGAGGTTCTGCAGCGGGGACGAGCCGGCGTTGGTTATGGTGAACTTGAGCGGCGTCTCCTCGCCCGGGGTGAGCAGCGATTTGTCCAGGTATATGGTCTGGGCGTTATCAGAGCCCGTGATTTCGATATCGTATTCCTTTATTATGGAAACGTCCGAGCCCGTCTCGCTGACCTTCAGCTTTATCTCGTTCGTGCCTTTGATGGCGTCCTTGTCGATCCTGACCTTGTATTTGACCGGGACTGCGTCCGCTCCCGTTTGATACGCCCTCAGCGCGCTGACGCTTTTGACGTATTCTTCGCCAGGGACTTCGACGAACGGATACGCCGGCTGCAGTTCGAGCTTAAGGTCGTTGGTCGACTGGCCTCCGGTATTTTCTATCACGAACCGCAGCTCGACCATTTCTCCCGCCCTCGCGGGGTCCGGAATCTGGCTGACCAGCGATACGTTCAGATACGCGGAGCTCGGGCTGCCGACGGCCGCGTCCGTTAAGCCTGCCATCGCCACGAATAAAACTGCCGCTAAAAGACAAAACATCAGAGTTTTCGTCTTCATGTTTTTAGTTTTCATATTAAATCCTCCTCCTGAAATATTTCCGAAATCATATTCATTCCCTTCCTCTCTTGCGTATGGTTTCTATTTTCTCTACCTTGCCGTCTTTGATGTGAACGACCTTCTCAGCCGCTTTCGAGAGGTTGAGGTCGTGCGTGACCATGATTATCGTCTTGCTGTCGCCCTTGTGTATCTTGCCGAGGAAATCCATGATGAAACGCCCGGTCGTGCTGTCGAGGTTGCCTGTCGGCTCGTCCGCCAGTATGACTTCCGGGTCGTTCGCTAACGCGCGCGCTATCGAAACCCTCTGCATCTGGCCGCCGGACAGCTGCGTCGGAAGGTGGCGAACCCTGTCGCCAAGGCCTACCAAGTTAAGCAGTTTCAGCGCCTTCGCTTCCGCGGCTGAATCGTCGATGCCCTGAAACGCCAGCGGCAGCATCACGTTCTCTAGCGCTGTTAAATTGGGAATCAGGTTGAACTGCTGGAAGACGAATCCGATTTTCTGTCCGCGTATCTGGGCCAGCTTTGACTCATCGAGGTTGGCGATGTTGTGGCCGTCCAGGTAAATCCCGCCTTTGGTCGGCAGGTCAAGGCACCCGACGAGGTTCATCATAGTCGACTTGCCGCTGCCGCTTGGGCCGACAATCGCGACGAACTCGCCCTTGTTTATCTTGAGGTCAACGCCGCGCAGGGCCGGAACTTCGACTTGCCCCATCTGGTATATCTTCCAGACGTCTTTCAATTCTATAATAGTCTTATCCATTTCCCATCCACTCCGTGTAAGAATGCATGATTATTTTCCCGGCGTCTAAGCTCACAAGGTAAAAATGGGTTTTCGTATCCGACTCCAGGGAAACGTGAATCGTATTCCCCAATGACATGTTCTCATCGAATCTCTGATCATCAGAGTCTTTCATCATGTTAAACATCGGCGGCGCCCTGTCGAACCTTCTTATCATAGAGGATACCGTGACTTCATAGTTGCTCATGTCGTCCCCATTCGCCAGCAGTTCCTGGGCCACGATCGCTCTCGCGGAATCCATCTGCTCCTGGGTAGGGACGTTCATGGGCGGCCCGGAGTGGGCGCTGAATATTCTGAACACTCCGCCAGTTACGGCCAGGCCGAAAAGCGCTAGAAATACGATTGCCACCACCTTCCACATGTTCATTCTTTCCATGCCCCTTTCCTTGCCTTTGGTTTGAGCTTTGCTTTTCATAATCTCACGCCCCCTGCGCAGCTTAATCATTATTGAATGAGAAGACTATGGCTGAAACCATTTATCTAGGTTTGCTGAAACTGGTTTCATTTAACTGAAACCACAGGCCGTAAACATGAAAAATCTTTATAAGACAACCTGGCAAAAATACAGCATGAACCGGTTCAAGGTAATCCTCTCGATTGTCATACTTATCGTCTCGGTTTTGCTCCTGTTCAGTAAACTCTTTGCGTCACAGCCGATCACCATCATACTCGAAACTGGGCAGGAAGTTAATACGCTAACATCCGACTACTTCTCGCTGACGGACGCGCTGCTATTGATTGCAAGCTCTTTCCTGATAGGCTCGGTGACCATTTACCTGTTCTACAACTCGGACACGAAAGACGTCATCAAATCCTTCAGGAGAGAGAACGGCATGAAAGAAAGGTATGGCATGGTCATCCCGCTGCTGCGACACGATGAAAGGAATGTCTTCCAGAATCTGGTGGATGCGAACGGCGAGATGCTCCAGAACGCATTGGTGCTGAAATCCGGCATGTCCAAGGTCAAGATGACGAGAGTGCTGTCGAGCCTCGAGCGCAAGGGCCTGATTTTAAAGGAGAGGCACGGCCTCACCAACAGGATAAAGCTGAAGCCAGCTTGAACACGCCGGTAAGCGACCGAAAGTAATTTATAATTTGCAGGGATAGTTAATTCTCCGACAACGGGCCGGAAGAGGTGGATTGCATGACCGAAATCACTGAAGCTCAGGAATCACTGGCTGTTATCGAGCAGTTCAGGGGCCAGGACAGGATGTTCAGCAACTTTTACGACCTTCACTCGAAGGGGAAGCTCGGCGGGTTCCTCGAAAGCCTTCCCGACATAAAGCTGCTTTTCCAGCTCAACGACAGGCACTTCCGCTGCATCGACGAGCGGACGCCCGGCGGGCTGCACGCGGCCGGGCCGCTGATACTCATGGACGAGGCGAAGGCGATACGCATGCTCAGGACTGCCAGGGCGGAAGGCATATACAGCCACGACCTGTGCGGAGCCGCGGGGCTCGCATTCGCCAACGTCGAGGAAGGCAAGAAGAACTTCTTCGGCAACTCGGACAATTACGGCATGTTCTACGCGAAAGAGCTTGCCAAGAAGGCGGGCATTCCATACGCCGGCCACTTGCCCGCTCATCCGCATTTTCATGTGGCAAGGATGGCAGTCTACGACGGCTCCGGAAATTTCGACAACTCGGAGAGGAAGCTGAAAATCGCAGGCCTGCCGCCGTGCTTCGTCATAAGCCGCCGCTGGCATGACGCTGCGGACGCGAAGAATGAACTAGCGATTGCGGCAAAAATCGCCACGGGCGACCACGGATACGGGCGCCTCATAAGAGAGAAAACGCCGTTCCTTTTCCTCGTCGTCGGGATGAAGAACAAGGACTTCTCGATGCACAAGCTGATGGACGAGGCACATGACGTTGCAAAGGAATTTGGAAACAAGGTCATCGTCGACGGCTTCATGGCGCCGGTGTGATGTTAAAATTTAAGGATAACTGGGAGGAGATGTTATGAGCAAACATTACGCAACCGCGGATCCGGGCATGGAATTCTCAAGGCAGAATATGCTTTTTACCGACCTAAGGGAAAGGGGGGCAGACAGTTTCTATAATTCTAATGTGCCGGGCATATACGCGGCGTTCCCGGAAAACAACGGCGTCGTGAGCTGTATCGACGAGGGCACGCCACACGGCCACATACGCTTCGCCGGCTCCGGGATACTTAACGAAAACATATTCGATTTCATGCAAAAACTGCGCATGGACGACAAGCTGGCATGCATAACGAGCCACGACGAATGCGGCGCAGCTGGTCTTTTCGCAAAGCAACACAGTCTCAAGCTTTCAGAGGCCGACGCATACGCTAAAGAATTTTCAAGGCATCTCGCCAAACAGCTCGGCGTCAGTTACCGGCACATACCGATGGAGGAAATGAAAAGGCCGGCGGGGCTGCACACGGCGAGGATAATCTATTACGTGGGCGCGGACGCATTCGACCCGTTGGTGTCCGGCGTGCCGAACGGCTTCGTCATAAGCCGCGCGCACATGGACGGGAAGAACGCGCAGAAAGAGGCCGGCATAGCCGCCAAAATCGCATTCGGAGGGCATGGCTTCGGAGAGCTTTTCATGAAAAGCGCCCCATTACACGTAGTCGCGATAGGGGACCCGCGCGAAAATGCGCTTTCCACAGGCAGTCTCCTGGAGGAGCTTAAACCGCTGGCTGCGGAATACAAAAGCAAGGTAAGAATCGACGGCTTCACTGCGCCGTTTTAGCGCCAATTTGATTTTTACGGCGCATTTGTTCTTTTTTAAGCCAGTTTCCAATCTTTATCAATGACTGCTAGCGATAGGAAGGAAGCGCTGTTCTACAAAAAACTCGCTGGGAAAAACAAGGCTGTGAAGTGCGAGCTGTGCCCGTGGATGTGCACAATCCCCGAGAAAAAGACAGGGCATTGCCGCGTGAGGGCGAACTTCGACGGACGGCTGCGCTCTCTCGTGTACGGCCATCCTGTGACGATAGCAGTCGACCCGGTCGAGAAGAAGCCGCTGTTCCATTTCGCGCCGGGGTCACGATGTCTCTCGCTGGCGACTGTGGGCTGCAATCTATGTTGCAAGTTCTGCCAGAACTCCGGCATCTCGCAGGAATACGGCGCGATAAACGGCGAGCAGATGGAGCCGCGCGAGGTCGTGGCGCTGGCGAAGCGCGAGAACGTCGCTGGTATCGCGTACACTTATACCGAGCCGACAGTCTTCTACGAGTACGCTCTTGACATCATGAAACTCGCGCGCAAGGCGGGCCTGTATAATGTATGGGTTTCGAACGGCTACACGAACCCGCTGGCGATAAAGCGAATGGCGAAATATCTCGACGCCGTGAACGTCGACCTGAAAGGCGACGATGGATTCTACAAAAAGGTTTGCGGAGGTTTAGGCATTGCGCCCGTGTTCGAGGCGCTGAAAGCCTACAAGAAGAACGGCGTGTGGCTCGAGATTACGAATCTTATTAGTCCGGGATATAATGATTCAGACAAGGCGATAACGAATCTTGTTGAGTGGGTTGGGAAGAATCTTGGGACCGGCGTTCCGCTTCACTTCTCGGCGTTTTACCCGCAGTACAAAATGACGAAAGCGCCGGCCACGACGGCGGCGACGCTGGAGAGGGCGGTTGCGATAGCGCGCAAAAAAGGGATGAAGTGGATCTACGCCGGCAACGTACGAAGCGAACACGAATCGACGTGGTGCTGGAAATGCGGCTCGCTGGTCATAAAACGCGCCGGATTCGACGTGCTCTCGCTAGCGAGCGAATGCCCGAAGTGCGGGGAGCGCGTGGACCTGAAGGGAATGAAATGGACGAGAGGCGAAACATGAAAATGTACAAAGACTGGGCCGACATTTACGACGCGCTTTACACCGCGCAGGGCCAGAGCAAGGACTTGCCTTTGCTGACCAGGCTCGTGAGGGAATACGGCGGGCCGGTTCTAGAATGCGCCTGCGGGACGGGAAGGGTCATGATTCCGCTGGCGAAAGCCGGCTTCGAAATCCACGGCATAGACACGAGCAAGGAGATGCTGGCCGTGCTCGACAAAAAGCTGCGCAAGCTGCCTGACAACGTAAGAAAGCGAATCACGTTCGAGCGCAAGGACATGCGCACGTTCGGCTCGCCGCGCAAGTTCAGGACCTGCGTAATCGCCTTCAATTCGCTCTACCATCTGCAAAACGACGCCGACATAATGAAGTTTTTCAGGCGCGTCGGCATGCATCTGAAAGCGAATGGCGTCTTCATAATAGACATATTCGAAGCCGACCCTAACTACGTGCAGGGGAGGTTCGTGCTGCAGACCGAGACCAGCGATGGAAAGGGCAGGACCATGAGGAAATACGGCAAGACCGTCTTCGGCAACAACCAGGTGAACGACGGCTGGTTCAGGATCGTCATAGAAGGCCGCGGCAAAAGGCGCATGATAAACAAGAAGTTCAAGCTGAGATACCTCACGCACGACCAGGCCTGGAAGATGCTGGACGCGGCCGGATTCAAAGTGATGAGGGTATACGCGAACTACGCATCCGAACCCTACGACATGGGCAGGCAGAACGAGAAGATGATATTCGTGGCGAGGAAGGTTGCCAAGACCTCCGGAAAAGCTTAAATTGAACAAGCGGGATGAATTAATATGGACCCGAAAAAACGCGAAGAGGAAGCCAGGAAGCGCCTGAAGAACGGATGGATAAAGGTAGGCTTCATGATAGAGGCGATGGCCATATCCAAAACGGCTGTCGAATCCGCCCTGAAGAAGCACGTCGAGAAGATGGAAAAAGAGAAAGGCGTGATCATAATCAGGAAGGAGTTCAAGCCGACCGCAGATGTCAAAAAGCCGCTGCCCAACATCGAGAAGGGCTATTCACAGATAGTCGACGTCGAGCTGGTGGCCGAGAGCTTCGACAAGCTGATTTACATGTCCATGAACTACGGGCCGTCCGCAATCGAGATTCTCGAGCCGAACAAGATAACCATGGACTTCGGCGAGGCGCAGGGAATCCTTAACTCGATAGCGTCTGTGATGCACACCTTTGCCGCCATGAGAGGCGGGGGCGTGCTGGTCTCGACCTGAGGTTTCATTTTTTCTTTAATTCTTTTGATTTATTCTTACGGCTAAACTTGTTAAAATAAAAAAGGCGCTAAAAGCTTACTCTTTCTTTTTCTTGGAAGCGCGTGGCTTCTTGGCTTTCGCTTCAGCGTGTTCCGGCTTGTGCTCCTTCGCCTCGGCGTGCTCCTTGTGTTCCTTCGCTTTCGTGTGCTCTTTCGACGCAGTGTGCTTGACATCGGTTTTTTGCTCGTGGTGAGCATGCACCAGTTTCGCTTCCTTGTGCTTCGCCGCGCGCTCTGCCGATAATCTAAGCTGCTCTTCCGTGAACGGCACGATCTTCAGCCTGGAAAAAATGTCGTCTTTCTCGTAGGCCTTCATTATCTCCTCGTCGGTCGCGTTCTCGGCTATCTCGACCTTGTAGGGCGTCGCCTCGAGGTGATGGCAGTTGCACTTCCTGCGCCTGACGTGCGTCGCTGCTTTCGGGCCGGTTATAAGAAGGAATTCCTTGTCCTTCTCTTTCGCGACGACCACGCAATACTTGCCGGCTTCGCGGCCGGCGGTTTTCATGCATATCCTTCCAATTTCGAACATATCAACAACCTCCTAATAGTCGCCTATTGGACAGACTCGTAGAGCCTTTTCCTTATTTCCCTTCTGGAGCATGACGAGCAAAGGTTGCCGCCGAATTTCCTTTCAGGGCGCTTCTCGCTTCTGGAAAGCTTAGCTGTCCCGGCATCCGTCTTCCTGGTTATGCCTGTGAGCGGATGCTTGCAGACCGCGCACTTCGCGAAGGCGTTTTTCCTGCCTTTGTGGCGCAAAACGGTCTTGCCGCCAGGGACGCGTACCTTTAGCTTTCTAAGAGACCTTGAACGCAGACTTCTTTTAACCATTTTCATCAACTCCTGTGAACATCACGCACTAGCGTATCTATTATATCATATGTATATATTTAAAAAGTTTCAGGCGTTCGCTTGGGAAACAGAAAAAGCTCATCCCGTGTATTCCTTGTCGTTGAACTTGACCGCGAATCCCTTGCTGGCGACCTTCGTGTCGTACTCGATTATAACCTCTTCCATGGGCGCGAGCTCGAGGATTTCCCATGTGAGCGTCTCGGTCGACTCGTCGAACGGCTCTATCTTGGGCTTGAGGCTGCAGCGCATGAAAGCGCCGCGCGGGACGGAATCGCGCACGATTATGTCCTCCAGGGTTTTGTTCGTCTTGTTGCGTATCTTCAGCATCACGCGCGGGCCGCTCACCGTCTTCTCCAGCTTCAGCGGGCCGCCGCCTAACGATAAAGAGAACCGCTTCTCTCCGCCGGACTTCATCGTCACCCCTTCCCTTACGGGCGAAGCTGCGGCTTTCCTGCTTTTCATTATCCTGAGAACGGCGAAAGCTATGCCGCCGCACGATGCTATAAGAACTATGACTTCGAGCAGAAGGATGAAGTCGAAAGGCTCAGGCACTTTCACGGACGAGCTGTCCAGGAAATAGCCGCCCTTCCTCGCGGTGAAGTCGACGCGCCCCGGGTGCTTTATCTCTATCGCGGCCGTGCCGCTGCTGTCGGTCTCGTATTCGTCCTCGTCCACCGGGTCCGTGTCGAGGTATTTGACGAGTATCCTGACCCCGTCGACGGGCTCGTAGTTCTGGTCCACGACCTTCAGCGAGAATTTCTGGCCCACCTCGAAGCTGCCGGGCATCGCCATGGAAAGCATCCTCTCGACGCATTCGTTAGCGGAAGAGCACGTTTCGTTCTCGCCGCACTGCAGGTCGCTGCAGCAGTAGCCTATGTCCATGTCGCACTTGTGGCTGCTTATCTTCTCCGGGCATGCGCAGCTGACGGCCTTGCACGCGTGAGTCGCCAGGTCACAGACCTGCGTGCCCGAGCAGACGCCATCGGAACAGCAGTCGTAATATACGCACTGGTGGTCGGAGGCGTAGCCGCAGTTGCACTCCAGATCCTGGCATTCCCAGGCGAGGCAAGTCTGCTCGTCGTTGCAGTCGGCCGGCCACACGCATTCGTAGCTGGGATATACCGTGAAGGAAACGCTGGTCGTGTTGGTCACGTTCGTCATCGAGATGCAGGTGAACACCACTTCCTCGCCGCCCTCCATGTCGGAAACGTTAATGTACCCGGTGAACATGGTGGAGCCGACCGCCGTCATCGCTCCGGACATGCTGCCTATGGCGTAGTTGCACGAGGCCATGTCGCTGTCGCTGTAGACGGAAAGCGCTAACGTCGCATTGACGGTCAGGTTGTATTTCATGTACGTCTCGTTCCTGGGGGATGCTATGGAAACGATGAAACTGGCGTTCGATTCGTTCGTTGGTATGGGAGTTAGCGCTAGCGCCAGCGACGAATCGCTGGTCAGGTTGAACTCCGTGTAATTCGATGCGTATCCCGCTTTGCTCACGTTGACTGAATAGGGATTGAAAAGGAAAACGCCGCTCGCGTTCTCGATTTTTTCATTGAGCACTTGAGACGTTATGTAGCCTTGTGCGTTTGTGTTGCCTGAAAACACGATTCCGGACAGGTTGCTCATGACCACGACCTGCGCGGCGTTTATGGCGCTGCTCGCGTTATCGACTGCGCGCACGCTAAGCTGCCACTTGCGGATGGCGAAAGCGTACGTCGTGTTGATGATGGTCGTGGCGCCGGCTGATTTCATCCACATGTCGTATATGCCGCTCGCGTTTACAAAGTTGTTCTCCAGCAGCGTGTTAGAAGTGGTGTCGATGTAAAGGCCGTGGCCCGTGTTGCCTATTATAACGTTGCCCGTGATTCTGCTGTTGGCGGAGTTGGCTAGCATGATGCCGTATGTGCCCTTGTTCGCCTCTATCCTGTTGCCGGTCAAGTTGTTGCCCGCGCCGCTCACGCCAAAGCCTCCGCCGCTGTTGTTGAAAAACGTGTTGGAGCTTATCAGCGAGTTGTTTATCAGGAACGCGGGAAAAAATGTGGAGCTGCTGTTGGCCAGGACGTTCGAGGAGAGTGTTATGCCGCTGCCGGCCATGCCGGCGATGTTGCCCCAGCTGTTCGAGGCGAGCGTGTTGCCGGATATGATGTTGTTCGAGCCCGAGACTTCGATGCCGACGTAATTGGACGTGAACACGCTGTTCGTCACGCTGCTGCCCGAGGCGTAAAGCAGAATGGCGTAATAATCGCCAGAGAAAGTGACATTCGAAATCGACGTGCCTGACGATTTGATGTAAACGCCTCTCATCTTGTTGTCGTTGGAGCTGAAGCCGCAGCCGCTCACGGACGAATCGCGCATCGAGAGGTTCGCGCCCGTGTTAGATACGAACGTATAAGCTGCGAATGATTCGTTGCGTATGGTCGAGCCAACGATATTCAGCGACCCGTTGACGTCGATGCCGAACTGGCCATTGGAGTTCGAGTTAAAACTGAGAATCGAGTTCTCGAGCGTGAGGTTGCCTGTACCGTTAATAAGAAGGCTGCCGTTGAGGACGATGGTCTGGGATGAGCAGACTGCTGTCTCGTATATCAGCCAGTCGCCCGTCGGCGGCGGAGAGCAATCCTGAGCGGCCGCGTATCCGGGCAGCGCAGCGAAAGCTATTGCGAACGCTACTGCTAAAATCCAACTCCTCATAAGTTAATCTTGGCCGAGCCCTCTTATATTGGTTAATTTGTAATCAGATGAGCTCGTATAAAATCCTGGGCGCGCTCTTCAGAATGACTTTCCACACAGTCCTGTAGTCCTGCTCGCTGTCGACCAGGCCGCACATTACATTCCCGAAAGTCCTGCTCCTCGCGGAGAGGCGTATGAAAATCTCCAGCATGGTCTTGTGAGAAATCAGGTTTCGCATCTTAATGCCCTCGCGTATGTAGTGGCCATATTCGCTGCGCCACATGCGCTCGTAGCTTGCGATATCGCCTGCAGCGATCGCTTTCGCGGCGAGCTCGGCTCCCCACAGCGCGTAAGCTATGCCCGCGCCCATCATGGGGTCGACATGCCCTGCCGCGTCGCCAATCAGCAGCCAATCGTCTCCCGCGGTCGGCAGCTGCAAAAAGCCCTCGTCTTTCGGCATGGGCAGCATCGCGCCCCAGCTCGACAGCGTCTTCGTGTGGCTGGCGTATTTTTTCATGAATTTATCCAGTTCCGCCTTCAGGTGTTTTCCGTTTTCCAGAACAGTCCCGACACCTATGCTCAGGTCCTCTTCGCGCGGGAAGAGCCACGCGTAGCCTTCCATCCCTTTAAGGAACTGGATGGTCGTCATTTCTTCGGCGTGCCTAGGGCTCTTCGCGAAAACGCCAAGGCATACGCCCAGATGCTCTTTGGGTATCGGGCCGATGAGCTTTCGCCTCACCAGACTGTTCACCCCGTCCGCTCCTACAAGCACGTCCGCTTCGTATGCGCCCTTGTTCGTCTTTATTTTCCAGACGTCCCCATCCCTTTTGAAATCGACTACCCTCTCCTCAACAAGATTCGAACCAGCGTCAATCGCTTTTTTCAGAATGAACATGTCCATGCGCTTTCTCGAAAAAGCCGATGTCTCCTCGTCTCCCGTGACCAGCGCTTCCTTGCCGTCAGGCGAAACGAGCCTCAGCCAGTCGTCGTTGTCGTCGTAATGCAGCCCGTGCAGCAAAGTGAATTTCTTCAAAGCCAGCGCCGTTATCCCGCCGCCGCACGGCTTCTCGCGCGGATGGGAATCGTCAAAAATAGTCGCCTTTATGCCCTGTTTCGCCAGGCAGTAGCCGAGATGCGCTCCCGCCGGCCCTCCGCCGACGATGGCGATGGGGATTTTCATGAAACATAATTCAATGCAAAACAATAAAAGCAGTTTCTTTCCTTTCGTCTATTCTGCGACTGGCCTGTTAGTCCCTATCTTGCCCGCGGGCGTCGCCTTCTTCGAGCGTCTTGAAGCGACGCGCACAGGCATCTTCTCAGGCGCTTTGTCAGCGGCTGGCATCGGAACAGCGGGCTTCGTCTCAGTCGGCTTCGAAGCGACCGGCTTCGTCTCTACGTACTGGAAGTTCGTCGGAGGCGTCGCTGGCGAAGCGGATTCGATGGTTCGCTTCTCTGTCGCGAAACTGGCAAGATTCGCTGGTCTCGCTTCGGGCTTCGTCATCCTGGCGAGCGACGCCTGCTCATTGGCCTGGTCTTTGGCCTTCGCCGCCTGCAGCCCGTTGTGGAGCATCTCCTTTATCTTCGACCTGTCCAGACCGAAATAGCGCTCGAATTCCTTGGTGACGGAAAGCTTGACAGTGCGCCCTTCTTTCTCGGCTTTCAGCAGGCCCTTCTTCCTCAGCTTCTTGATGTACGCATACGCTTTGTTGCCCTGTATCTCCACGACGTGGCTCTGCTTGACCGGCTCTTTGTAAACAACCAGGGCCAGCGTGCGCTTATGGCCGTCCCTTAAATCAGAATAAGGCGTTAAATGGGCGACTTTCGGCAGCACGTCGGGCTTGACGCGCATCTCCCAGCCCTCGGGGTTGCGCACGACTTCGACTCCCTTCCCTTCGCTGGCGTATTCCTTGACGATCGCGTCGAGCGTCTTCTCGACATTCCTCGGAGTGACTCCAGTGACTTTCGCTATCTCGTCGGCGCTCATCGTCCTAGACGACATGAACAAAGCAGCTTCAATCAGTTTCCTCGACATTATGCACACCAGCGTACCTAAAACGCATTAATAATATCTATGGCTGCCAAATTTTAAATGCTATAACGTCGCCTTCCTTTGTTCAACATCGTCAGATATAATTTGTATTTAAGAAAAGCGCGGCA